>NZ_FQYR01000002.1:587090-887090 GCF_900141815.1 Rubritalea squalenifaciens DSM 18772 | reverse complement strand
CCTGTGGCCCGGAGGTTCACACCTCAGTGCAGACATCGAAGCCAAGACGACAGCCATCGAGGAAAGTGAAGACCCCACCGAGATTGCCACCCTCACAGATGAGCTGCGTACCTTGGTAGACAATGAAATCACCAGCTGGGCTGCCAAGTGGGATGTCTATGAGTGGGATGTCCTCAATGAGATCCTCTCTAACCAGCGACTGCAAAACATCTTTGGGGATGCGGAAATGATCCGTTGGTACAATCTGGCCGAGCAAAACAAAGTCAACCCAGACGCTGATCTCCTGCTCAATGACTTCCAGATCATTTCCGGTAAAAACGAAAACCGCATCGCCACCTACAAGGAGCGCCTGGATTACTTGATAAACAACGGGGCTCCCATCACAGCCATAGGCTTCCAATCCAGATTCAAGTGGCAGCAGGAAGATCCAGAAACCCTCTATGACCGTCTCGAACAGTTCTCCAGCTACAACATGAGCCTGGTAGGTACGGAATTCGAGATCAAGACTACGCCGGATGTCTTTGAGCCAGATGAGTACCTGCGCGCACGTATGACCGCCGAGATCATGACCTCCTACTTTTCCCACCCTAAGGTGACAGCGCTCTTTGCCTGGGACTTTGGCAAGGACTACAGCGAGCGCGCACTCATCGATCAGAATGGAGACCCGAAACTCAATGGACTGGTCTGGTACTACCTCAGCCGCATCCGCTTCAACACTTCGGCGGACACCAACAGCAATACAGGAACCGCTCAATTCAGAGGCATTCATGGAGAGTACGAAATCACCATTGAGCACGAGGGTCGCTCTTATAGCACCACCATCAACCTGTTAGACAATAACACACAAGCTATCACCATTCCTTTCGCCGCTGCCGAAAGCCGGGAATACTCCGTTGAAGCAGACACTTTCGCCTTTGAGAACAACCCGGACTTAAGCCCGGAGAACTGGCAGCGCCTCGAACTGAGGACACAAGCAGATGGCCCATACACGCGCATCGCCTTCCTGCGCTTTGACTTGCACGGTCTGCACGGCACAAATGTATCCACAATTCTCAAGCTCTATTCAGAACTAGGCAGAGACTCTCTCTCGGTCCACCTTGTAGAAGACTCCAGCTGGAACGCTCAGAACCTGAACTGGAACAACAAGCCCGCACTAGGCACAAAACTAACAACCGTCAGTTTACAGGATGAAGCCTGGACAGAAATACCACTCACACTCTCTCAAGGTAATTCAGGCTACCTCACCTTGGCTCTGGTGAATGACAATGACACCCTCGCGAAGATATCCTCCTCAGAGTCATCGAACCCTCCAAGCTTGTTAGTCACAAACACCTTTGAAGACAACGATCTCGATGGCCAATCTGATCTACTAGACGACGATGATGATAATGACAAGCTCCCGGACAGCTACGAAGCTAGACACGGCCTGGACTACCTCAATATCACGGATGGCAATGCAGACCATGATCTCGACGGAGTAAGCACGGCACTCGAGTTTGTACTCGGCCTCTCTGCCAGCCAAGCTGGCGACTCCCCGGTAAACATCGAACACTCAGCCGATGGCACCACCACTCTTGCCTACCAGCTCAGACAGAACGAGGATCTGACTGGGGGCACGCTTTCACTGGAGTTCTCTACAGAGCTGACTTCCTGGCAGCCTCTCAATGAAACGAATCTGAGCAGCGCAGGTCTATCCCCACTATGGCAACAATCCTCCAAGGCGAACCCTGACGGAGACCTGGAGACCTTCAATATTCAGCTTCCAGATTGCGAGCAAATCTTCATCCGTGCCAAAGTCCAGACGAGCCCTTAAATCAGGATTCTTCTTCACAGCAGACGTACTTTCCAATAGGGTACGTCTGTTATGTGTCGCCATTTCCCCATCCTCTTTTTATTGTCACTGATCTCCGTCTCCTGCGGCGGGCTCGAATACGGAAAAGTCTCCTACTCGGACTCACCCAAAGTCATCAATGTCTCCCACTATGACCCCAAGGAGAAACAGCGCTCCGGGAGGTCCTACACGCCTCTGAACCAAGCCGCGCTACGTGCGAATGGAGCACATGGCCTGATTGCCCGCTGCGCCAAGGGCCCTACCTTGGATACCAAGTGCGCTGACTTTCTGGTAGGGGCAGAGCGGCAAGGCATGCTATTGGGCTCCTACTACTATCTGTTGCCTGACTCAGATCCCCACTACCATGCGCATCGCTTTATCAAGCGACTACGCTCAATCAAGGCTTCACGCGGTCTGCGTACGGACCGGATTCTTCTGGTGGCAGATATCCACACGGACTGCAGCATCAGCCGGGCTGTCCACTTTGTCTCTGAGATCAAAAGCATCACAGGCAAATACCCCGTGATCTATATCGAGAACGGACCAGGCATACGGGCCAGACTCAATGCCGCCAGTGCCCGTGAAAAATCCATCCTCCGCCAATGCCCCTACTGGCTGGCACTGTACTCAGACAAACATGCCGGCTTAGAAACCCCGCTCAGACTCACCCAAGCATCCGGCATCTGGTCCAATTGGGTCATGTGGCAGTACGGTGGAGTCTGGTGGAAGAACGGACGCTCCGTTCCCCACAACTATCACCGTGGCAGCTGGCACACCCCCAAGTATTTCGGTAATCTGGACCGCCCGATAGAACGTAGCGGATTCAATGGCTCTACTTCTGAACTGTATTCGTTCTGGAATTCCCGCGCCTGGAAGTGGTAAGCCATGCGCAACCAAGAACCGCACTGTGAAACTCGACGCCTATCTCGAACAAGCCAGACCTCTTTCTCTCACCGCTCGCGCCGCGATCTCCCTCCACATCACGGAAGCCTACTTCCTGAAAAAAGGACTCAAGCACGAGATCGTTGATGAGTTTTTCGATCATCTCTGGCAACACCCCTTACAGCAAGAACCCAAAGCTTTCTCAGAGTGGGAAGCTCGTCGCGGAGATCTGGTCGATTTCGGGCTGACGGATGACCTTCCCGATGATCTGGAAGGCCTGCTCGAACCCGCTGGTATTACTGTGGAGGAATTGTTCCATGTCGTTGAAGCGCCTGTAGAAATCCTCTGGGGGAACTTCTTCCGAACAGCTGACGATGAAACCTCACTGGCCTACCTGAAGAACTCACTCGTAATCGCCGAGCGCAACGGCATCATCTTTCCCACCCTCAGCCCCTACAAAGAGTCCCTCTTTGCCGACAATCACGGCTGGGGCAACCCGATCTCACAAATCACCCGGGATGAATGGAGAAAATCTGGCAGCATTGGCGCTCTCGGCCATTAGGCACTTGCCAGATTACCCTACACGCGAAACACTCACCATCATGTTCGAACTTAGCGGCAAAATCAAAGTTATCGAGGACACTCAAAGCTTCAGCAGTGGCTTTACCAAGCGTGAATTCGTCCTCACCACCAGCGACTCCAAGTACCCTCAGGACATCAAGTTCGAGACTGTCAAAGACAAGACCAGCATGCTGGACAAGCTCTCCGTAGGCCAAGAGATTACTGTCAGCTTCGACATCAGAGGCAATGAGTACAATGGTCGCTACTATGTGAACCTTAACTGCTGGAAGATCCAAGCCGGTGGTGCCCAGCCAGCGGCAAAAGCCCCGGTTAAGGAGCCAAACTTTGACAACCCGTTTGGTGATGAAGAAGAGCCATCCGCAGATGAGCTGCGTGGCAACTACGATGACGACGACATCCCGTTTTAAGCATCTCTGCTGAGTAGATCAGCAACTACCTCGGCCTGCTTGCGATGAATCTGTAGGTGCAAGCCAAACATCACATGCCAACTATGTGCGTTAAGCATCCCAAACACGGGATGCTTTTTTTGTTCAGTCGATCTCAGTCCTTTGTAGCTATCGACAGCCTTCAGGTAATCCTCCACGGACTGCTTAAACTCATCGAGAGCCTTTTGCCCCAGTTCCCCTTTCGGCATCACATCCTTCTTGGGATCGATCACGTGCTTCATGGGCTCTTGTGTCACCAAGGAGGTCACCACCTCACGGATCGAACGGTTCACTATGGCATTGTGCTCACAGATGTCTAACAAAGACCACTCTCGCATATCCGGGTCCACCCCCATCATCGCGGGAACGCGGACATGTTCCCCCCATTTCTCTCTCGGAACATAATGCATCAGCCCGAGATAGCGCCGGAGCTCATCCCTGATCTTCTCGGTTGCTACCGCCCGGGAAGTCAGTTTCATTCTGGCACGTACCAGAAATCTAATCATCCGCTTATTCACATAGATAGACTACACAAAAAGCTATCTGAAAAAATATGAATTTATGCTACAAATATCCAAGATGTTATCTCTCACGCCATTCGGGCCCAGCGCCTGGCTCGTTCTGCACCCTGATCACTCCAAGCTCAAAGCCCTAGGTAGGGCCCTGGAACAGGAAGCACCCGCAGACTTTGTAGATTACACTCTTGGCTATGAGTCACTACTGATCCTCTTCCGAGTCCCAGTGCCCGAGGCAGTCGTGAGAGTTTATCTGGATTCCCTGACTTTAGACGCTTCCGAAGACACAGCCTCCACGCATCACCACATCCCGGTAAGCTATGACGGCCCAGACCTGGAGGACACAGCCAAAGCGCTGAAACTAACTTGTGAGGAATTAATTCAGCTTCACTCATCTGCGCTCTATCAGGTGCGCTTCCTCGGCTTTAGCCCCGGCTTCCCTTACCTAGATGGACTACCCGAACGCATTCACCTTCCTCGCCGTAGTTCACCCAGACCTCGCATGAACCCTGGTGCTGTGGCTATTGGGGGAGGTCACGCCAGCATCTACAGCATCGCCAGCCCTGGTGGCTGGCATTGGCTAGGCAACACAAACTTTCCCGTCTTCGACCCCCAAAAAAATGATGAGTCCGCCTTTGCCCTAAAGTCTGGTGACACTCTAACTTTCATCCCCCAGAATGACTAAACCTATCGCCATCGCAAAGACCACAGGAGTCGGCCTCAGCTATCAGGATCTTGGCCGCCACGGCTGGACCCAGTATGGAGTAGCCCCGGCTGGAGCCATGGATAAACATGCCTTCAGCATTGCTAACAAACTACTCGATAATCACCCTAATGATCTCTGTCTGGAAATGACACTGGGGTGCGTCAGTTTGCACTTTCTTGCCGATACTTGGATTTCCCTGTCTGGAGCGGCGCGCTGTGACCAACTCCCCCGCTGGTCAGCCCGCAGAGTCAAAGCTGGCGACCAGGTCATCATTCATCCAGCCAAATTTGGAATCTGGAGTTATCTCGCTATTCCCGGCGGCTTCTCAGCCCCCTCACAGTTTGGCAGCGCGTCCAGACATGAACGATCCGCACTAGGCCAGGCCATCTTCCAGAATTCTGAAATCAATTGGAATGCCAAGTCAGATCCCTACCCGGGCATCGCCGCACGTTACATGCACTCCTCAGAAATCAGAGACTATTCCACACCGCCAGCGATCCGGGTATTCCCGGGCCCCCACGAGATCCCTCAAGCAATTCTCGATCAGCTCTTCTCGGACACCTGGTCAGTTTCCCCGCAGTCTGATCGGACAGGCTTCCGACTCGACGGTACAACTCTCGACTTCAAACCCAGTATCCGCAGTCTACCGGTACTGCCCGGCACCATTCAACTACCTCCATCTGGGCAACCTATCGTCACCTTGAACGATGGCCCCACATGCGGAGGCTACCCGATACTTGGTATCATCCATCCAGAGGACCTTTCTTACTTCGTCCAGCATGCTCCCGAAGCATCCGTCCACTTCACCCAATGCCCAAACCCATGATTAAACATATCCTCATCAATTGCGATCTCGGCGAATGGGAAACCTCCGAGAAGACAGCCAGCCTGATGGATCATATCCACTTGGCTAACATCGCCTGCGGAGGCCATGCAGGCAGCAAGGAAACTATCCAGTATTGTGACAGCCTAGCCCGCCAAAAAGGCGTCCTGACCGGAGCTCATCCCGGCATCATGGGGAACAAGGGCCGAACACTACCCATGGGCTTCACTCATGAAGACTTTGTCCACCTGATAGAGAACCAAATTCAATTCTACCTCGATGCCGGTGCTTATCTGCACCACATCAAACTCCATGGCGCCCTCTACCACCTTAGTGAACAAGATACCTCAATCCGTAATACGCTGCTAGACTATGTAGCGAGTCACGATACTAAAATCGTTTGTCTCGCGGGTGGAGCTGTAGCTAGAGCCGCTCAGGATAGGAATCTCCCCATTCTCCAAGAAGCATTTTTAGACAGAAACTATCTCCCCGATGGCCAGCTGGTACCGCGGGACTCTGACAATGCTCACATTCACGACCTAGATCAAATCAAGGCTAGGATCGAAAAGCTTGACCAAAAAGGAACCCTCGAGGACGTGGACGGCAATCCCCTCCCGGTAACTGTTGACACTCTCTGCATCCACTCAGATTCGCCTAACAGCCAAGAAATGGCACGCATCGCCATCAACGCGCTTACTTGATGGTAATCGTGACTTTTTCAGCGTCGTGATCCTTGGTTGTTGGATCCGGCTTGTACATGTAGATCGCAAAACCGCCGGATAGCGGTGACTCCCCATACTGGTAGGGCGAGAATTTGACCGACTCACTGCCACCACGCTTAAACACCATCTTGTGTTTACCGAGCATCGGGCCGTCGATCTCTATCTCCTTACTTTCACCTCCAAATTTCAGCGTCTCCCAGAAATTATATTTCCGCTTGTTCCCGTCGATCATTTCCTGCTTCACCCGGCAACGCTTGGAAAACTTTTCACTGGCGTCCATGTCCGTGGTTTTACCCACGAAATGGCGTACTCGATACACCATATTGTCCTTTGACTGGAGTTCTTGGCTCGGGTCTGCACGAAACCAGGTGGTCACCGCATTTTTCTCAAAACCATAGATCACTTCACAGGTCGTACCTCCGCGCCTGGTACCGACAAAGCGGACTTGTGAGGGGTTCTCTGCTGCTTGGGCATAGTCTTCAAAACTCTCAAACCAGAATTTCTCCCGGTCATTGGCCTGTTGTTCATAGATATCTACATCAATGCTGATGAACCATTTCTCATTCACTTTACCATCCACGATGGGATGGATCTTCATGCTCCCTGACTTGCTCACTCTCGCCACATAGTCATCACCGCGGTAGAGAGCGTACAGCCCCTTACCTTCACCGCTGGCCAACACTGGCAATCTCTTCTGAGAACCACTGACCACCTCCGCAGTTTGACTCTTCTGCCCCTCCAGAAACGCTTGATCCGCCTCACTCAGATCAGAGGCCTTCACCTGAATTTCTCGACCGTTTTGCATCTTCAGGGTCACCACATCGCCATTCTGCTGAATCAGTTCAGCTTCCACCTTGGTTCCCGCCTTGCTCGTCCATTGCCGCTCGGCTGCTACTGCTATCCATGGCCACAAACCACAAAATATCGCCGATAATACCACCACCTGATTCGTTTTCATAGCTATCTCATTACACCATAAACTTAGAGAATCAAGCTGAAATTTGTCATACAGATATAACAACTAGGGCACAAAAAAGGCGCCCCACCAGACCGTGGAGCGCCTCCTGAAAAAGTAATCAGCTAGGCTTACTTCACCAACTGCATCTTGCTGACGCGGCCAGTAGCATTCCAGTCCTGCACGTAGAGGTTGCCCTCTTTGTCAAAACTCAAGCCATGAGGCGCCGTAAAGATACCCAGAGTCTGGTCTTCCGGCTTCACGCCAAAACCAGCCCACTGCTTCTTGTTCGGGTTGTCCCCCACGAAGGAGACAGGAGTGCCGTTCTTGTCGAGAATCACCACGCGAGCTTCCAGCTCAGCTACGGCACAGTAATCACCGAAGAATGAGACTGAGCAAGGACGACGCAGATGTGTGGAGTGTACGCCGATCCAGTTACCCTCGAGGTCCAGGTGAACCAAACGGCGGTTCTCGCGGTCACAAACGAGGAGACGTGGCTCACCGAAACGAGTATCGATACCGAGTCCGTGACAAGTCTTGAACTTGTTCTCACCAGCACCACGGCCACCGAAAGACTTAAGCAGCTTACCTTCCTTATCAAACTTGTGAATGAGGTTAGAACCGTAGCCCATGCTCACGAAAATAGAGCCGTCTGGAGCCACAGCAATTCCTGTGATCCCTCTCGTTCCCCCCTGAATTTCACCAGTCTTTTCATTGGGAATTTCCATGACAACATTGCCTTCCAGGTCCACCTTCACGGCACGCAGTTTGGTTTTCTCCTTCAACTGTCTGTTACCATAAGCGTTGAGCTGAGCTCCGTAAATGAACTGCTTGTCTCCCTCGGTCACCATCTGCATGCCATGGATACCACGGGCTTCAGAAGCAATGGCTCTCACAAAGGTGCCATCCGGCTTGAAGACGCACATGGACTTTTCACCATCCGTACTCACATAAATGAGGCCATCTTTATCCACAGCCACTCCACCATGTGTAGGTCCGAGCTTGGCATTTTCTGGAAGCTTACCAAATCCTGGAACGGTCTCATAAGTGAACTGACCATTACCGGTACGAATCACTTCCGTGATTTCCTTACCCTTTGGCGGGTGCTCGTGTCCTTCGTGAGCGTGAGCCACACCTAGCAGGGTGAGACTACAGAGAGCTGTCGTTATTGCTGTGAATTTCATATCGTATTGTTCTGATTATGCGCGTTCGTCTTACGTGACTGATGGAGGCTAGCTTTCAGTGGTTTGGTATTACAACCGTAAAGAATAGCCTCTGACGAAATATGCACACATTTTTGCATGCAACCCCCGAAAAAACCACTTTAAACCCAATATTGTTTCTTTTGTGAAACTTTATTCTCGTTTAAGATGTACTTAACAAGCAGCAACACCATTCACATCTCATATGAAGACAGACAACATAGCACCAATCACCTCCAGACGCAGCTTTCTCCAAAAAACTGCGCTGGGAGCCTTCTCTCTGCCCGTCCTTTCCTCACTCGCTCAAGCCGAAGAACTGATGAAAGGAAAAGTCGTAGGTCCGGTTCTCGGGCATATCGACGCCTCCACCATCTGTTGCTTCGTCCGAGCGCCCAAGGAGGGGACAATTGGCCTGGAACTCAAAAACTCCAGCGGGAAGACTATCCAGCAACTGACAGCCAAGGCGGTCCAAGACAATGACCTCTGTGTCCAATTTACCGTGACAGGCCTGGAAGCCAATACGGAATACCACGGCAAATTCCTTCATGAACAAGGTCAGCCACTCTTTGAGGGAGCCAATTTCATCGTCCAGACCGCCGCATCCCCTGAAGACAACAAACCCGTCATTCTGGGTATGGGCTCCTGCATCTCCAACGATAAGTTCAATGATATCTGGAAACAGGCCAAGGCTCAGAAGATTGAAGGCTTCTGTCTACTGGGTGATTCACCCTACATCGACAGCAACAAGCTGGAAAAAAACCGCCAGCGCCGGCGAGACTTCTGGACCACGCTCCCCGCTCTCAAATCCCTGGCTCGGGAAATCCCCTTCTGGAATACCTGGGACGATCACGACTTCGGCAAGAATGACTCAGACGGCCTGATGCCGAAAAAAGAAAACATCCGCAAGGCATTCATCGAGTACAATGCACTCGCCAACTACGGCGAGAACAACGCGGGCATCTATACCAGCTTCCGTAGAGGACCGCTGGAAGTCTGGCTGATCGATGACCGCTGGTTCTCTCAGACTGAACCTTCTTGGGCCGACCCAAAGCAAAAGACCTGTATCGGCAAGAAGCAGTGGGAATGGCTACAACAATCACTCAAAGCCTCCGACGCCCCCTTCAAACTTCTCTGCACCGGCATGGTGTGGTACCCCAAAGGGAACAAAGAAAAAGATCACTGGGAAACTTACTCAGCAGAACGCGAGGCAATCTTCCAATTCATCAAGAAGGAGAAAATAGCCGGCGTCGTGCTGATTTCGGGCGACATCCACGTCAGTCGCCATCACGACTACGGTAAGGATCGCCTGGGCTACCCGCTGCATGAATGCGTGGTTTCCCCTATGCATAGCAGTGTGATCAAATCACTGGATGTCCCTCATCCAGCCAAAGTTTGGAGCAAGCCAGCTCCCAATGTCTTCATGACTGTCAAGGCAGACCAGAAACAAGCAGAGTTTACTTGGATCAACATGGCCGGGAAAAAACTGTACCAGTTCTCCCTCTCGGCCGGCGAGCTCACTCAAGCCTGATTCATTCGGCGCAATTAACGGCGAGGCCCACGATAGCGACTCTTGCGAGCGTCGCTATCGTCTTTGGTTTCGTCATCCTTGTAGCCGAGAATACCGTAGCGCTTGAGGTTCTTGATGAAGGTCTTGGCATCTGTCCCCACTTCCTCATCCGTGGTGATCGCCCCCAATAGTCCGTCACCCTCCTCAAGCTTGCCCACCGTGGAACTAGCCTGATCGAGGAAAGCCCCAGCCTTCTTCGCGGTATCACTAAGGCTACTCACGGCAACGGGCACCTCGGCAAGTGCTGGCTCCAGCTTCTTGATTTGCTCGTTGGCAGAGGCAAAGGTCTTGTCCGCAGAATCCGCCGCATTCTTCACGGAAGTGATAGCCCCCCGCAGATCCTGCATAACTGGATCCAATTGCTCACTGGCATTTTTAAACTTTGCAGAAGTCTGCTCCAGATTGGCAAAGGTCTCTCTCAGGTTGTTGGTGTTCTGGTCGTCCAGAATTTCAGAATTCACCTTCTCCAGCGTTTCACTCAAACGGCCTGCAACAGCACGGATGTCATCCAGAGCAGCATCTACCTTCAGGAGACTAGTACGCGCATCCTTCATCAGTCCGCGTGCGTCACGCGCCACAGACTCAGCATCGGACTGCAGGGCATCCAGACCACCGGCACCACCACCCATAATGAAGTCTCCATCTGCATAGTATTGCTCACTCTTAATTTCCGGAGGCACAACCACAACCATCTTGTCCCCTAACAAAGTAACAGATTGGATCAGAAACTCAGACCCTTTGTACAGTTTGACCCTCTCATCCACACTGAGCTCGACCATGACAGTCAAATCATCTGTCAGACGTGGCTTGTTGATCACCTTACCCACCCGGGCTCCGCCCATGCGCACTTCACTTCCCTCGATCAGACCTGACGCATCTTTGAATTCCACAAAGAGCGTGTACTCCCCCTTGAATTTGTCACTGAATTTGCCGAACTGCAAAATCAGCCCACCCAAAGCGAGCAAGCCGACTAGCACGAATAATCCGACAAGCGTTTCCGAGCGCTTTTCTTTCAGACCCATACGCCCATCATCGGCTGATTCCAAATACTTGCAAGCCCGATTTGGCGGAGCGCGTCCCACCAAATCGGGCTTGGATAAATGTTTGCACGGCCTAACACCGAGATATTGTGGGTAAAAATCCTTAGTTCACCCGCTTATTGGTCTTGTTATCGATGATCACTGGCCAGTCCGGGCAAGGCTTGTTATCAGGAGCCGCCTGCTGAGGGCCAGCCCAGTAGTGCCAGGCTTCCAGGCTCACTTGATCCTTATCACGGTCAAAGCTAATCACCGCATAACCTGGAGCACGATCATACAAACGCGCGGGCTCGCGCTCAGTATCCACCATGTTGTTTACGGCATGCATGGTAATCTTGTTACCAAAGCCATCAATGTAGTCACCGGTATAGCGAGGCATCCCTTCCTTCCAGTTCCCGCCTTTATCGTTAGGGAACCAGCGGCGCGGCCAAAGGTTCGCCGTCGCTGGAGTTGAAATCCAGAAAGGACCATCACGGAACTCATCAATGCCGTATTGGCCTGTAGTACCCAGATGCTGGTCACCATTCACATGGATCGCACCTGCCTTTGCCATCAGACGCAGGGCATCGTTACGGCGGTTTTGAGGCCAGCCATTCGAGTCATAGTCACCTCTTGGCACCTCGCCCTCAGGATATTCACCTGGTTTCGGAGCACCGCCAAAGATTACTTTGGCATCATCCTTGATGTCCGGTGGCAGTGTAGAGGTACAGGTCCATGGGGAAGCCGAGAGCACCGCTCTAAACTGAGCATTCTCCGGACGTGTTTCCGACCAGCCTTTAAGGAAAGTCATCTGCTTCTCACCGAGCAAACGGGCATTTTCTACATTCATGCCATCTGTCTTCGGGTTCCAAGTATCACTCTGAGGCCAGCCGTTACGGATCTTAGCCTCTGGCAGCAGTACGCGCGGTGGTGACTTGTATTGGCGGTCTGCAATCACCGCGAAATCAATGCCCGCATACACAAAGGAGGTAAAGTAGTCGGTGATACCAGACTCGTTAGACTTCACTTTAGGCCCATCAGGCAGGTTTCCTGTCTGAGTCCGATGCACGACGTTCACAAACTCAGCATCCATCTTATAGCCACCAAAGTCTTGGCAGCCATAGAAACCATACTTCTTGATATCGGCCAAGCGAGCCCCGTCACCCCAGATATTTCCATGAAATACATCATGATCATCCGGGATAGTGACCGAAGGGATATCCTTCAAGAGACCGCCCCAGCTCCAGCCGTGCATGTAGTACTTACGCAGGTAGCTCAAAACCGCGCGGTCATCACCACGGGCTCCGACGAGACCATATCCTCCAATCGGCTCATAGATCTGGTCACCCAGGAAAGTGATCGCATCCGGCTTTTGTGCCGTCACGTTATCCACTAACAAATTGTGAGGGAATCCAGTGGAGTCGTTACAGGAGAGCGCGGCCAGCTTGACTGTTCCTTTGAGCGGAATCTTGCGAACGTGCCCATCGTAGCGAGCTTCTTCACCATTGGCCTGCTGGTAGACTACCTGATATTGATGGTCTTTGCTCGTGTCTACCTTGGTATCAAAGCGGACAGTACGGGATTTGGGATCAATCTCATCTTCCGCCACTTTCTTGCCATCCACGTGTAGCTCGACCTTGCGCGGACCATTGCCCACAGGAGCCATCAGAGCAACCAACCTCAAATTCCCCTCTTCGGTCAATGTCTGCTGAGTCCACATGACCGGACCAAAAGTTCTATCCTTGTGAACCTTCACTGAGTCCCCGGAGATCTGGACGTCACTGAACGCGAAACGGAATTCCCCGCCGCGCTTCTGACTATTCTTAGCGATGGCCTTAGGAGCTGCCTGCTCTGCTGGACGCTCGAGCAGCTTCTCACCGTGGGCGATCAACGCGGCTCCACCTTCCAACCAGCTACCGTGAACACGACGGCTCGCGCTAGTGAGAGTTTCACCTTTCGCATCCTTAACCACGAGAGTCAGCTGATAGAATTCACCATCCGCCTTGGCATCGATTGCCAGTGTCGTATCTTTCAGTGCTCCATTGACCTTTTTCGTCTCGGTAAACTTTTTCCCAATGAACAAACTACCGTCCGCAGTCACACCGATATCAAAGCCTTTGCCATAGACTGCCGTATCGCGGTAATCATTGAAATTTCCTCGGCGGCCCAACTGGAGGCCAACTACTCCAAAACCTTCTATCTTTTCACTGACTTGGCTGACCTTCACACTGGCATTAAAATCCTTACCAGCCTTTACCTCCACGCCCAGCAAAGCCACGCTGCGATCTCCCCCGGAATGCGTATTAAAAACCCGGCCATCCTTCAGACGCCAGTCTTCCATGGGGTTGGTCCACATGTCCGCTGATGCCCACGGACGGTCAACATTTTCAGGCAAAGCCGACTTGTACTCGTCGGCTTGTAGTCCTGCTACTAGAGTTGAAAAAAGTATCAAAGTGCGTTTCATCTCTAGCAAGCTAATCAAGCAACCCGTTTATGCAAGGCGATTAGAAAGCGGAGACAGCAAAACACCTACAACCAACTCCATATCAGTACCCTTCACCACTCACCACCCGAATCCCCTTCAACGAAATTCTTCAATTCAGGATCTTCAGAAGCCTGCAGTTCCTCAGGAGTCCCCTCCCAGTAGATTTGCCCGGTCTTCAGAAAGACGATCCGGTCTGCAATGCGGAACACACTGCGCATTTCGTGGGTGACAATGACATTGGTCATCCCATGATCACGCTGGAGGCACTTCACCAAGTGATCGATAGAATCCGCCGTGATAGGATCCAGTCCAGCATGAGGCTCGTCGTAGAGCACGCACGCCGGCTTATCCACGATCGCCCTGGCAAGAGCCACGCGCTTGCGCATTCCACCAGACAGATCAGCCGGCATCTTGTCCTCCTGACCTGGCAGCCTGACAATCTCCAGAGACTCAGTCACCAAGCGTTCGATCTCCTTCTCGTCTTTCAGACCAGACTCCAGCAAAGGAAAGGCGATATTCTGCCCCACTGTCATGGAATCAAAGAGCGCCCCATTCTGAAACATCATCCCCATCATCTTGCGCACCGGGCCCAGCTGACGCTCGCTCATCCGGGAAATATCCGTCCCTTTGACCCACACTTTTCCCTCCAACGGGCTCAATAGCCCAAGGAAATGCTTCATCAGCACACTCTTCCCTCCACCAGAACCTCCCAACAACAGTAAGGTCTCTCCCTCATAGACATCCATGGTCACACCACGCAGCACGTGGTTATCACCAAACCTCTGGTGGACATTCTCAACCCGGATCAATGGCTCTCTGTCAGGCACACTTACTAACTAGCCCCGAATCCCAAATCACAAAAGGAAAATTAGCCTTTCTTAGCCTTCAACACCTCTACTGCACGCAAACCTAAAAAGTAAGCTACACACCCGAGCAACCAAGAGAGACACAGCAGTAGTACCAGATAGGAAGTATCACTTTCCATGAACTCAGCTCGTTTCCCGACATTCACATAGCTGTATATATCAAACACGCCTCTGCTCAAAAGCTCTCCCGGATCCTTGAACATTGCCCAGTCAAGCCACTTTCGTCCGCCATTAAAAACAGAGAGGAACGCCAAACCCCAGTAGATGCTCACACCTATTAGCAGGCTCGATGGCAGCCACTCAAAACTCCGAAGAAATTCCTTCCGCTCTTCCGGCGGCCCTCTCCAGAAACAACTCCATCTAGCCTGAAGCTTTTTCAGCAATTTTTTAATAATCCACCCCAACACAGATACTTTCACCCCTTTAATAAAAGAGGTGATCACCATTAACATGGCGAATACAGCGGCAAAATCTCCTTCAGACTCTACCCACTTGTGACAACACCTCATGGCCCACCCGCCATAGATACTCTCACCCTCACGCCATGCGGACTCTCTAAATAACTCCGGATTCCACCACGCCTTCCAATTCTCAGCACTCAGCTCAAGCACCGAAAGCCCAAACGCCAACAACCAGTAGCAGGTCACCAGCACAAACGCATTCCATGGCAACCTCTCTAAACTAAAAATCCGACGCAAGACACCCATCAGGGTCCTAACGTCGGATTAGAAAATTTTCTTAGGCTGCCGCCTAGACGTAAGGAAGCGCCTCGGCAGTAGACTCGATGGAGGCATTGCGGTCCACCAGCTCCTGGATCACATCCCACTTGCCGCTGACCAGGGCCTCGCGGGCACCTTCATCCATGCCGGCCTTGAAGACCTGACCAGCAAAGCTGACCTCCATCTTCTCCATGTCCAGGCTCAGCTCAGCCTCAGGATTGGCCTTCACCAGCTCCATCAGCTTCTCGTTGTCCTCAGGGCTGAGACCTACGCAAGGCATGCCGAGGTTAGTGGAGTTACCAAAGAAGATTTCAGCAAAGCTGACACCGACGATGGCATTAAATCCGGCACGGCGGATGGACTGCGGAGCATGCTCACGGGAAGAACCACAGCCGAAGTTCGGCCCGACCACCATGATGGAAGCACCTTGATACTCGGGTGCATCAATCGGATGTCCTTTACTGTTGCCGTCGGCATCGAATCGTTCGTCGTAGAACATTCCCTCTGCGAGATCATCAAAGGTCACGCACTTAAGGAAACGAGCAGGAATGATCCTGTCTGTATCCACATCAGCACCCGGGACGGGTACTGCCCTGCCTGTTACTTTCTTGATCGCTTCGATTGCCATAACTTGTTGGCGGACTCTTCCTCAGCTTCCCTCAAATTGCAAGCATACATCCCTGCATCACTCAAAGAATCAGAGCACAAAGTGGATCCCCGCCGCCACCACCAGCGGCATGGTGATCACGCAAAGCACATTGGTCGCCACAGAGACCTGCACGGCCACATCCGGACGCCCGCCATAGTGACGGGCTAGAATGATCGGAAAGACTGCCGCCGGCATAGCCGCCTGCACAATGATGACCTGCTTCAGCTCCAGCGTGACAGGAAGCATCGCCACGGCGCCTATCATCATAGCCGGGATGACGAAGAGCCGCACGACCGTACCACCCAGACTGACCCGCCAGTCAAAACTAGCCTTCTGCATGAGATCGTAAATCGTGGTACCCACCGTCAGCAAAGCAATCGGCACGGCACAGTTCCCCAACATCGTAAACACATTGGTCACTGAGCCAGGAATCGAGCCAGACACCCCGAGCCAGTTCACAGACAAGGCAACGACCACCGCCACAATGGGCCCCTTCAAAAACATTTTCAAACTGGGCTTCAGCTCCCCCGTCAACATGGCAATCCCTACCGTCCAGAGAGCCAGCTCCACCCCCACATTGTGAGTCAGCAGGACCCCAAGACCATTCCCACCCGGAAACAAAGCTGCCATCAATGGAATAGCCATGTAGCCGTAGTTCTGAATTCCAGTGGACACAGCGAAGGTGCGCTTGCCTCCCCCCTTTTTAAGGCCCAATAACCCACCAGACAAGTAGCCCACAAGAAATCCTCCTGCCACAAAGACGAAGCCGAGACCTGCTGCCCAGGCGACCAAGCCCACATCCATCAAAGCCTCATTCCCTACGATATTGACCAAGATCAAACTCGGCAGCAGCAAGTGCACCACCAGCAGCATGAGCCCCTTGTCCATCTCCTCCGTCAATACCTTCAGTTTCCTGAGCAAGATGCCTAAGCCGATGATGCAATACACCGGAAACGCGGCCTGAAGAACGGTCCAAACATGCTCCACAAGACCTGTGCTAGCCCCTCAAGCCTGCATGTACAACCCAAGATCGTGTATTCTCCTGCATTTTACCCTTATTCACCAAAATAATCTCCCCGCCTTGACTTTCAGCTCCAGCAGACTTGCCAGCCCTTACCCCGCCTTGCACACAACAACTAACAATCCCCTTGCTAGCAAGCCTCAGACAGTCAGCCAGATCCACAAAGTAATTCCAACGCGGGGAAGCAGGAGAAATCCCGCAACTAATCCTTGCCAAGCCTGCAAGATCAATGTATCACGCGCCCGCTTCGTCTCTCGCCGTCGCATAACAACCGGGAAATCAGACGATTCTAAATTCCCACGCGGCGGGTTTCCCAACAACCTGCGCTTCCCTGATTCAAGGAAAGACACTCAATTACAATGATTAACGAACTCATTCAAGAAATGGTAGACGCTGGCGTCCATTACGGACACCAGACCCGCAAATGGAATCCAAAGATGAAGCCTTACCTCATGAAGGACAAAGGCGGCATCTACATCATCAACCTTGAGGAAACAGTACGTTGCCTCGACAAGGCTTCCGACTTCCTCACCGACATCGCCGGTAAAGGTAAGAAAATTCTCTTCGTTGGCTGCAAGCGCCAGGCTCAGGATGCTGTTAAAGAAGCAGCTGAAGCTTCCGGTCAGTTCTTTGTGAACCACCGCTGGCTTGGTGGTACTCTCACCAACCTTGCTACCATCCGCCGCTCTGTTGAGCGCCTCAAGTACCTTGAGGACATCGAAAAGCAGCCGGAATTCAAGGCCATGTCCAAGAAGGAGCTCGCCGCTCTTTCCCGTGAGCGTGAAAAGCTCTTCCGCAACCTCTGCGGTATCCGCGACATGGAGAAGCTCCCAGACGCTATCGTCATCGTTGACTCCGCACGCGAGACCATCGCTGTTGCAGAAGCTCGCCGCCTGAACATCCCAGTAGTTGCTATCGTTGACTCCAACGCTGACCCATCCAAGGTCGACTACCCAATCCCAGGTAACGACGACGCGATCCGCTCCATCCGTATCCTCCTTCAGAACCTCGTCGACTCCATCGTCGTAGGTGCAAAAGGCTAATACGTCACCGGAAACCATTTGCTCTGCAGCCCCTTCGGCTGCAGAGATTTTCGGCCAAGTCCGATATTTTCCGCCCTATCTCGAACTAATTAAGTATTACTAAGATCATGGCTATTACAGCATCCGCAGTTAAAGAACTCCGCGACAAGACCAACGCTGGTATGATGGAGTGCAAGAAGGCTCTCACTGAGACCAACGGCGACCTCGACGCAGCAGTAAAGCTCCTCCGCGAAAAAGGCATCGTGAAGGCTGGCAAGCGCTCCGACCGTGAAACTTCCGAAGGCATCATCGCCGCTTCCGTTAACACTGACAGCTCCGCTGGTGTTCTCGTTGAAGTAAACTGCGAGACTGACTTCGTTGCTAAGAACGAAAACTTCACCAACTTCGTTGAAGAAGTTACAGGCATCATCGCTGAAGGTGCAGCTGACTCCGCTGAAGCAGCACTCGCTCTCACCTCCGGTGAAGGCACTGTTGAAGACACTCTCAAGGCCAAGTTCATCGAACTCGGTGAAGTGATCGCTGTTAAGCGCGTGACTCGCTTTGAAACAGCAGGCACCGGTTCTGTTGCTTCTTACATCCACATGGGTGGCAAAGTTGGCGTTCTCATCGAAGTTTCCTGCGAGAAGGCAGAAACCACTTCCGCTGACACATTCCAGACTCTTCTCAAGGACATCACACTCCACGTTGCTGCTGCTAACCCAGCTGGCCTCACTCGTGATGACATCGACGCTTCCGTCGTTGAAGAAGAGAACGAAATCAACCGCAAGCAGCTCGAAGCTGAAGGCAAGCCTGCCAACATCATCGACAAGATCCTTGTTGGTAAGATCAACAAGTTCTACAGCGAGCAGTGCCTCGTTGAGCAAGCATTCGTTAAGGATCCTGACACTTCTATCTCCAAGCTTCTCGAAGCTAAGGGCAAGGAGCTCGGCGACACCCTTGAAATCAAGCGCTACGCTCGTTTCAGCGTGGGTGCTTAATTGACCTTTTGAAAAAGCCCCGTTCTTCTGAGCGGGGCTTTTTTTACGACTTGATCTCACTCTCTAAATTCAAGAATCTTCCAGCACTATGATGGCACGTAAGACAATCGAGTTCCTCATCAAGCTCTTCATCATCGCCCTAATCGGCACCGCAGCACTCTACATCTACAAAGTGCTCGACCTGATGGGCGCCGCCTAATTAATGTCTCCTACCATGGAATGGTGGGAAAACCTTAATGTTTGGTATCGTTCCGGCGTCATTCTCGTCGCCGGAATTTTTGTGCACATTCTGATCCGCGTATTTCTAATCCGCGGACTTGAAAAGGTAGCCGCTGCTACCTCAAACGACCTGGACGACCGCTTGGTCTACTTCATCAAGCGCTTCTACGTCCTGATCCTCCTCTTCGTCCTCTTTATCATGGTTCTCAAGAACCACGGAGTAGAGATCACCCCCTTCCTCGCCAGCGCAGGCATCGCAGGCATCGCCATAGGCCTCGCGGCCAAGGAAACACTCGCCGATATCCTTTCCGGCGTCTTCCTCATCGCCGACAGACCCATACGGATAGGTGACCGCATCAAGATCGAACGGCCCGGCAAACACTGGGGTGGCTGGGGTGACGTGGTCGAGATCGGACTACGCCGCACTCAAATCAAGAACACTGATGGAGTGATCGTCGATTACCCCAACTCTATTCTGGCCAATTCAGTCATCACCAACTTCTCCTACCTGGACAAACCTGTCCGCGTCCGCATCCGCTTCCAAGTCAGCTATGATGCCGACCTGGACCAGGTAGCCCAAGTCACCAAGAACGCCATCCACTCCACCGCGGGAGTCATTCCCGACAGTGCCGACATCGTCGTCCGCGGGCTCTGGTCTGATGAAGGCGGCTACCAGCATGCAGGCATCCTCATCGAAGGCCGCTACTTTATCCCCGATGTGCGTCTGCGCACCCGCATCCGCTCGGCAGTCCTCAGCAATCTCGTCTCTCACCTGCGCCAGGCAAAAATCCCTCTGGCAATCCAGCAGCTTAACCTTTCAAAATCTGAATAAGCCCGTTAGATCTCAGCTAATGCAGTCCAACGAATGGTACTACACCCTTGGCGGCACTCGCCGCGGCCCCGTCACCGAGGACAAGATGAGAGAGCTCATCCTGAGCAAACAGCTCACCGCGGACGGCACCCTGGTGTGGTGTAAGCAAATGACAGACTGGCAACAGCTTGGGGAATTGGAAATATTCCAACCCTCACTGGAAATCCTGGCCAAACAAGAACAGGAAGAAAAAAGACGCCAGGCCGCCAAGCGCTCCTACGTCAGGCCCATCAAGCGGGAATACGAAGACCCTGCCATTTACCTCAAGCGTCTCTATTTCTGGGGAGCTCTACGCTCCAGCCTGGCCTGCCTGGCAGTGCTTACTCTATGGGCATGGTTCTATATCCCAAATAACCAATCCTCCCTTTTTATTGCAGCCATCCCGCTGGGTATCGCAGCAGGCCTTTGCTCGGGCATCTATTACCCGGAGCGGAACTGTATTCTCTTTAAAGCCATGGCGGGCGCCATAGCAGCTTCATCCTACCTACTAGCCAAGCTGATCGCATGCGTGATCGACCTCGGAGCCATCACAGGTGAGAACCTCTTGTACGGCATCTTCATCACCCATAGCGTTGATGGCATTACCGCACTCATCTCCAGTTTCTCCCTGATGGATTTCGCCGGAGCAGGCACCTCCTTCTTGATCGCCTTTGCCCTCTCGATTCACGGTCTAACCCTATGGGCCGAGATCTACCGGTACCGATATTCCTGCGATTAACCAGCCACCACCTATTCCACCTAGCGGACAAAGGTCGGCTATTTAACAGAAAATTCATATTTCTTGCTAACCTTTCCCTCCTATCTGCTGTTATTCAGTACCACTGCACCATAGTTAGACCCGTCTGGAGGGACGGGCCTGTGCAGCTGGGTTGCCTTTTTTTTTAGAGTGGAAAGAGGCGACATTATTCTGTGTACAAAATGCGCATGCCTGAGTGGGGCATGCTCAAAACCCATGGGGCCCGGCATACCTAACTATGCCGGGCCTCCTTTTTTTTCACCCGCTAAACACTCAGCGCCAACAAAATACACATGGCTTCCCATTTCATTTCTGGTAGAATCCTTGATTCCCCGAAATGAAACTGCAGGCGAGAATACTTCTTTTGATACTGCTCACTACCTTTTTACCACTGGTGGCCTGCCTCTACTTTGTTACGCGCACCTCCTATCACCACACTCTGAAACACGCCAAACACAGCCAGCAACAGGCGGCATTCAACAACAGCATCACCCTCAGAAACTTCATTAATGCTGAATTTGAGAAAAAGATCGCACTCTTCAATCAAACCGGAAATTTCAGAATCACCTTCATTCAGCACGAAAACCCCGACGTAGAGAAAAACATGGCTCGCCGCCTCGAAGAGAGAGCGAAAGCGATTCCCATCTGGAAGGAAATTCCACATTTGAACGATCCGCGGATGAACTGGCTGACCAACAGCCCGGCTAATCACCAATTCAGGATACACAGGCAAAAGGACGCCAGCCTGCACAGCTTCATTCTCACGGACACCAAAGGCATTCTTCTTGGCGCCCTACCGAAGCCTGAGGAATACGATCAAACCTCCCAAGACTGGTGGCAACAGACTTCCAAGCTCCCCTATGATTCAGTCATCTATAGACCGCTGAAAATAGAGGGATTGCATTATTATGAGCTACTTGTCCCAGTGGCCTACAAAGATCACAAAAATGGAGGATTCAAGATCCATGGCTACTTCAAGCTCATTCTCAAGGCAGACGAACTCTTTAAACAATTCGCCAACTCAAATGCCAGCGACACCTTTAACGGGACGATCAGCCTTTCCGACGGTTCGATTGTCTTCAGCAAAGGCAACATGGCATTACCGGCACAAGTGACTAAAGTCCCGACCATCTTAATGGAGGAGATTCATAATCAACCTTCATGGACGGCTGAGGAGTTTATCTTCCATGGTGAACCCGAAACTCCCCACCTCATCACTTCAGCCAATACCAAGCTCAGCGAATGCCAATGGACGACTATCGCCACCGAGGACATGACCCCTCTCACTGGAACTCTCAAAAGATATCACGCCATGCAGATAGGCGGCGTCATCATCCTTGTCGCCCTGTTCACCACGGTCGGCTTCTCCTACCTCAGAAAGACCGTCACCACACCGGTCAGAACGATGCAAACCGTGTCAGAGAATGTAGCATCAGCCTCCCAAAAGGGGCTCTATCTCAGCAGGACTGAAATCAAGCAGATCGTAAACCCGCTGAACAAGATCCACACCAAGGATGAAATCCAAAAGCTGGCTGAGCATTTCTCCTCTATGGCCGAAGGCATTCTCAACTTCCAGTCCATCCTCGAGTCTGAAGTGATTAGCAAAACCCAACAGATCAATGAAGATCTGGAGATGGCGAAAGAATTCCAGCAAGCCCTTCTTCCTCACGACTATCAATGGCTCCAGCAGCCATCTCCCAAGCACGAGCTTTTACTAGATGTCGCCCACTTCTATCAACCCGCAGCCGCCGTGGGAGGAGACTTCTTTGACATCTTCCCTCTGGATAAAAATCATGTAGGGGTCTTCATCGCCGATGTCATGGGCCACGGCGCCCGCTCAGCCCTGGTAACCGCCATACTCAGAGCTTTGGTCAGACCTCTGGCCATCATCGAGCAGGATCCGGCATGCTTTCTTGAGGAACTCAACAACCAGTTCTCAGATATCATCGTACGCAGTGGCCAGACGATCTTTGTGACTGCGGCTTATCTCATCTTTGACCTTGAGACTGGCCTTGTGAAAGGCTCCCACGCTGGCCACCCCCACATGCTAATCTACCGACAACCCGAAGACAGAGCCAACCGTCTCTTAGGGGATGAAAAAGGAAGCCTCCCTCTTGGCCTGACTGCCGGTGTAGACTACCGCACCAGAGAATGGAGGACTAAGCCTAACGATGTCTTCCTTTTATTTACTGACGGCGCCATTGAGCCGGAAAACCAGCTACAGGAACCTTTGGGCATCAAAGGCCTGAAGCACATCATCCGCAAGCGCTACGATAAGGACAATGACTTCATGGTCAAAGGCATCGCCTACGATGTCATGCGCTACGCCAACGACATGCCAGAGGATGACATCTGCATCCTCTCTATCGCCGTGCATGCAGCACACGCAGCCTCCCACCATGAGCACGAGGCTGAATCTACTGCCGGCAAAGCCTAAATACCCTCGCCCTCACCTTCGGCAAGAAAACCCTCGAAGCCATCCTCCAGCCCGCCGACTTCCACAAAGTCTCCAAATCCGACACTCGGCTCAATGGTCTTTTCTTCCTGCTTCTTCGCATCCGGCAGCACCTGCACATCCCTCACAATCTTCTCCACGGAGGAAGGCCCACTAAGCTCAGCATTCTCGGGCGTAGCGCCCAGCTCTTCAAACTTGCGCGCACTGACCAGCACGCGGGCATCCAGAGAGCCAACGGCTGAGTTAAAGTGATTCACTGTCGTCCCAAGAGATTTACCCATCTTATCGATGTACTCGGTGAAGGTGGTCAGGCGGCTATAAAGCTCGCGCCCCACTGCTGAGATTTCCTGAGCGTTCTTTGCCAGCACTTCCTGTCTCCAGCCATAGGCTACGGCACGCAGCAGAGCGATGAGTGTCGTCGGAGTAGCGAGAATAACGTTCTGGGCAACCCCCTTCTCAATAAGAGAACTATCCTGGGAAAGAGCCGCACTGAAGAAGGCCTCACTCGGCAGGAAGAGAACCACGAACTCAGGACTGGTTTCAAACTGGTCCTGGTATTTTTTCGCTCCAAGCTGCTGGATGTGTTTGCGCACTTGCTCAGCATGACGAGCCATTGCCGCTTCTTTTTCACGTTCGTCCTCAGTTTCAAGAGCATCCAGATAGGCATCCATAGGCGCCTTGCTATCCACTACGATATGCTGTCCACCAGGAAGGTTAACCATCAAATCAGGGCGAAGGCGCTTGCCTTCATCATCTGTCGTCGTGGTCTGAGTCTGGAAGTCACAATGCTCCTGCATGCCACTCATCTCCACCACGCGCTTAAGCTGGATTTCACCCCACTGGCCACGGCCTGTCGGCTGCCTGAGAGCCTTCACCAACTGGCTGGTCTCACGCTGCAACCCCAGCTGAGCCTCTTTCATATGCATCACCTGCTCCTTGAGGCTGGCATAGGCACCCTCGCGTGCTTTTTCCAGATCACCAACCTGCTTCTGAGCTTTCTCCAGAGTTTCATTGATCGGCTTCACCAGGCGCTCCACGGCCTCCACACGCTTACTCATGTCTTCGCTGGAGCTTTTTTGCTGAGCCTCAAAGGTACTCTTAGCCATCTGCAAAAACTGCTCCTGACTCGCCTTCAGCGCATCCGCACTGAGAGCCTTAAAGGCATCGCTAAGCCGCTGCTGGGCATTCACTAGCAGCTGCTCCTTTTCCTTGAGCGCCTTCTGCTCCTCCTCCAGCTGGGTCTTCAGTTTAGCTTCGCTAGTGCGCAGCTCACTCTCGACCTTTTTGGTCGCATCTAATTGATTTTCAGACTTCTCTAAACGTGAGCTTAGATCCGCAGAGCGTTGCTGCTCCCCCTCTAGCTTACCCTTGACCTCTGCTACCGCGGCCTTGCGCCCAGCGGCTGCAATCACCCATGCTAACACAAACCCTAACACCGCTGCCCCACCAATGATTGCCCAAACTTCCGGAGATATATTCATAACCTGATTACTACTTGCGAAATTCTACATCCACACCCATAGTGGGCGTGTCGTTTCTAAACTGCGTTCGTTGATAGCAACACGCAGTTGGGTCCGCAAAACATATCACCAGAAAAAAACAATTATGTCTTACGAATTACCAGAACTCGGATACGCCTATGACGCCCTCGAGCCACACATCGATGCGCGCACCATGGAGATCCACCATTCAAAGCACCACAACGCGTATGTCACCAACCTGAACAATGCGCTCGAGGGCCACGACGACCTTCTCGCTCTCTCCATCTGTGAGCTCGTCCAGAACCTCGACAAGGTTCCTGAATCAAAGCGTACTGCTGTCCGCAACAACGGCGGTGGTCACTTCAACCACTCTCTCTTCTGGAAAACCATCGCTCCAGGCGGTGCTTCCGCTCCATCCGGCAAGCTTGCTGAAGCTATCGACGCCAAGTTCGGTTCCTTCGACGAATTCAAGGCTGCTTTCGGTGCAGCAGCAGCGACACGCTTCGGCTCCGGCTGGGCATGGCTCTGCGTGAAGTCCGACGGTTCCGTGGACGTTTGCTCCACTCCTAACCAGGACACACCAATGATGGGTGACGCTGCAGACACCTGCGGTTGCCCAGCTATCCTTGGCCTCGACGTATGGGAACACGCCTACTACCTCAACTACCAGAACAGACGCCCTGATTACATCGCAGCATTCTGGAACGTAGTGAACTGGGATGTGGTTGCCGCTCTTTATGCTAAAGCAACCGGTGGTTGTGAGAGCGACTCTTGCTGCAATGGCTAATCACTAGCCTGAACCGCTTTTCAAACGCGCTCCACACCGGGGCGCGTTTTTACTTTCCAAGCTTGAAAGTTTCCTAACCAAACACGAGACTATTAGAATGCACCTAGGCATCATCGCTAATCCTCATAAAAATGGATCAGCCGCAACCGTCCTCTCACTCATTGACACCCTTGAGAAAAAAGGGATCTCCACCTCTTTGGAAGACGACACCGCCAAACTCATCGACGGGGTCACAGGCATCCCCGCTCCTGAACTGGCCCAGCAATGTGATGTCGTCGCTGTTCTCGGAGGAGATGGTACGATGCTGGATGCAGCGCACCGCATTGGCCCTACAGACACTCCGGTAGCAGGCATTAATATCGGCAACCTCGGCTTCCTCACCTCCTGCACAGATGATGAATTGGATATCTTTGCCGACGCCTTGCTGGATCTCTCATACAAGGTAGTCCCCCGCATCCTCCTCAAGACGACCATCACCCATCAAGATGGCTCCATCGAGGAAGACTTCGCCGTCAACGAAATTACTCTTTCCCGCGGCCAGACCGGACGCCTTATTTCGATCGATGCCTTTATCGATGGCGCCCTGCTCAACCACTACCATGCTGACGGCTTGATCGTAGCCACCCCGACAGGCTCCACCGCCTATTCCCTGGCGGCCGGCGGCCCACTCATTTCACCTATTGCCAGCGCCTTCGTGGTTACTCCGATCTGCCCGCACTCCCTGTCCAACCGCTCACTGGTTCTGGACGACTCCTCCGTGGTCGAACTCACCACGGCTGAAGAGTCGGAATGCCCCGCACTCTACTCCATTGATGGCCGTGAAGTCCGCGAACTACCGCGCACCTCACGCATCAAAGTGGAAAAAGCCGGGCACAAACTTCACCTCATCCGCTTGCGCGATCGCTCATACTTTGCCACATTAAGACAGAAACTACGCTGGGGATAAGTCTCTTATAGACAAGACTAAGCACAACAAACGCTACCATAGGTAGAAGTCTGTTGTAACCGCAGGGCGATAACCGGCTAATCATAGATACATCAGACAATATCACTCATGAAACTGCGCATCCTTTCCACACTGCTGGCTACAGCCCTCCCACTTCTCGCCCAAGACACCGTCAAGAAAGGCGACGAGATGACCGACTTCATCCGCGTCCATCACACCGAGAAAAACGTCTTCCTCCAGACCGGTGTCACCTCTTACAGCAAAGGCGACGTGAAAGTGGACCTGATTGGTGCCGTCCACATTGCCGACAAGTCTTACTTTGAGACGCTTAATACCACCTTCGAGAACTACGACGTGGTTCTTTTTGAAATGGTCGGAGGAGAGCAGATGGTGGATGGCAAAATGCCGGAGCAAGCTGGCAAGGACAAAGAAGCTGCCCTGGACTTCCTCGGCACCGCCTTCCTCATGATGGAAAAAGCTCTCAGCCTCACTGGCCAGAAGGACCACATCGACTACTCCAAGAAGAATTTCGTCCACGCCGATCTCTCCGTGCGTGAATTCCAGGACCTTCAGAAGAAGAAAGGTGAATCCATCGTAGGCTTCGCACTCGCGCAGCACCAAAACATGAATGAGAAGGCTCAGCCAGACTCGATGAAGCTGCTCCACGCCATCCTTTCAGGCAACCCGGACAAGCTGAAGCTCAACCTCGTCGAGACCCTCGGCAATGGAGACAACCAGGTCGGTCAATTTGCCGGCCAGAGCGTCATCATTGGCGACCGCAACCAGAAATGCATGGAGGTGCTAGCCAAGCAAATGACTGCGGGCAAAAAGAAGATCGGCATTTTCTATGGGGCAGCCCACTTCCCTGACATGGAGGAACGCCTCATCAAGCAAGGTTTCAAGAAGTCCGGTCACAGCTGGATCCCCGCCTGGACAATCGACAAAGAAAAGGCGAACGCCCAGCCAAAACCAGCCGAAGACAAAAAGGCCGCTTAATCTCTCCCCCAGAGATTTCTTTCCCCCCAAGCTCATCTGTGCTAAGGAGTGAGCATGTATCGTCTTGTTTTGCTATGCTCCATACTGGCTCTCGGCACCGCTGCCGCTGAGGACGTCCCTTATGATGTGGTCACCTACGACACCGTGAAGAAGTTCTGTGAAGATAAAAACGTAGAGTTCAAAGACTGGATGCGGGTGTATCAGGACAGAGTCAAGGCTGGGACCAATATCATCTATCCGAAACAAGGACAGATTCATAACCCAAACAGCCCCGACCAGCAGCTAGCACTCATGGTCGCTTTCTATAGCAAAATCCGCAGTGAAAAGGGCTATGCCCTCATCGATGTCGGTGAAAAATTTCTCGTCTTCCAGAAAGGATCGGGTGGAGGCTCTGGGCGTTAAGCTCTTGCTGAGCCCGCGCCAACATTAGAGAGGCATCTCCAGCCAGCTCCTGCAGCCTCCCATGGACTTCTCGTAGTGAAGCTCCAGAGGTTCATCTAATACTTCTACCTTCAGGTAGGCCACGTGGATACTCCCCTCGCTCATGCCCTTGCCCGCCCAGTCAAAGCGCTCACGGATAATCTCTTCTTTCCAGATATGGCGGGAGTCCAGGGACTGCACCTCTGCCCAGTCTGTTAGCGTCTCCGCTTTCAGCACCCTGCAGCGGTACTTGATAGAAACCTGATCCCCTAGCTCCCATGCTTTCCCTCTGGCGAGCTGCGGGGCCAGCTCATCCCAGGGAGCTTTCACCATATCCCCCTGGGCATGAAACAAAGTAGGGAAAAGGTAGAACTCCTCATGCTTGAAGGAGAAGCCCTCCCTCCCCTCATGAATGCCCCCTTTTCGCAGGATAACATCCTGCTCGCCTTGACCTATCGCCTCGCAAATCACAGCCCAGTCCTTAAAAAATACAGCCATCGCCTTCTTTGCTAACAGTATTGTCACTCAAGGGCAAACGTCTTTGCACGCTTTACCCAATGACGCGTTCAACGCAGTGTTATCTTGACGTATTCCACTTATTTAGAATAATTTAACTATATTGATCAGCTAATGAATTAATCTGCAATAAGCATCGCACCTCACTGCCGAGCTAAGTGTTTCACCACAAGAGCCTCCGCAAAGAGAAATTTCACCAACTGATCGCTCTCATACACGCACCCTTATAACACCATTCAGTTCATGTCACTCGGTTACACACCCCAGGAATTTATCCGTAAGCAGCGAGACGGAGAGCCGCTGCCTGACGAAGAACTCGTGTGGTTTGTCAACGGGATCGTAGACGGCACAGTCACCGAGGGTCAGATCGCCGCCTTTGCCATGGCTGTCTTCCAGCGCGGCATGAATGGCGGTGAACTCATCACGCTCACTAAAGCCATGCGTGATAGCGGAAAAAAGCTTTCCTGGGACTTGCCTGGTCCCATTCTTGATAAACACTCTACAGGAGGAGTGGGCGATCTGGTATCCCTGGTACTCGCCCCCTTACTCGCTTCCTGCGGAGGCTACGTCCCAATGATCGCAGGCAGAGGCCTAGGTCATACTGGCGGCACCTTGGACAAACTCGAATCCATTCCCGGTTACAATACCACTCCGGACAACGAGCTTTTCCGCAAGATTGTCTCGGAAGTCGGTTGCGCCATCATTGGCCAAACTGGCGAACTCGCCCCAGCAGACGGTAAAATGTATGCCGTTCGTGATGTGACTGCCACGATTGAGTCAGGCTCCCTGATCTCTTCCTCCATCATCTCCAAGAAACTTGCCGCGGGCATCAACTGCCTGGTACTGGACGTCAAGGCAGGCAACGGCGCCTTCATGACCAAGTTCAGCGACGCCCGTCGCCTCGCTGTCAAACTGGCTGACCTGGGACGCGCGTGCGGCATGAAAGTATCCTCTCTCGTGACAGACATGAGCCAACCCCTCGCAGACAGCGCGGGCAATGCTCTGGAAGTCCGCGAGGCCATCAATTTCCTCACTGGTGACAGCCAGAATGAACGACTCCGTGCTGTGATTGCTGGTCTCGCAGAAGAGTCTCTGCTGAATAGTGACTTGGTAAGAGATGACACGGACGCCAAGATGAAGATCCGACAGTCACTCGAGTCCGGCAAGGCTGCCGAGTACTTCTCCAAGATGGTTTCGACCCTCGGTGGACCAAGCGACTTGCTGGAAAATCCGGACAAGCACCTTCCCAAAGCCAAAGTTATCAAGCCTTTGCTGGCCACACAGTCCGGCTATGTGCACTCGATCAATACTAAACTGCTCGGAGAGGCGGTCAACCGCATCGGTGGAGGCCGCACCAGAGTGGACCAGGAGATCGACCATTCCGTCGGCTTCACAGAAATCACCCATATTGCTGATCGTGTTGAGAAGGATGAGCCTCTCTTGATGATTCATGCTGATTCTGACAAAGACTGGCAAAGTGCAGCCTGGAGAGCAGAGCAGGCCTACAGCATCTCCTCCTCCAGCATCAACCCGAACGATGCCGTCCTGGAGGTCATCCATCCAACCTCACATCGATAGGGCTGACATGGATAGAGCCGAATCACTGAAAAAACTGCTTCATCCATGACACCTCACCTCGAAGCCCGGCTCGGAGATTTTGCTGAGACCGTCCTGCTGCCCGGAGACCCGCTCCGCGCCCAATTCATCGCCGAATCATTTCTCAGCAATTCCAAGCAAGTCACAGGAATCCGCAACATGCTGGGTTTCACCGGTGAATTTGAGGGTAAACGTATTTCCGTAATGGGTTCCGGCATGGGAATCCCCTCCATTTCCATCTACGCCACCGAACTCATCAATCACTACGGAGTCAAGAACCTCATCCGTGTCGGATCCTGCGGTGCCATTGCCCCAGACATTCAGCTCAGAGACATCATCATCGGCATCGGAGCTTCTACCGATTCCGGAGTCAACCGGGCTCGCTTTGCTGGCTTAGATTATGCCGCCACAGCAGACTACACCATGCTCTCAGCCACCACCAAAGCTGCCGGTGAGCTGGATATCCCAGTACAGGTGGGTAATCTCTTCTCTGCCGACCTCTTCTACCACCCGGATCATACGCTTTTCGATACCATGGAGAAAATGAACATCCTCGCCGTGGAAATGGAAGCCGCAGGACTCTACGGAGTAGCGGCGGAATATGGAGCCAAAGCTCTAGCCATCTGCACCGTCTCCGATCACATCCGCCGCCAGGAACAACTCTCGCCCGCAGAGAGGCAGAGCAGCTTCTCAGAGATGATCCAGATCGCCCTCAGAGCCAGCCTCACCATCTGACCCGCCACCCTCATGAGAGAACTCATCGCCGCAGCCACAGAAGCACGACTGAGAGCTTACGCTCCCTACTCGGACTTCCTCGTGGGAGCTGCGCTTCTCACCAGCTCTGGAAAAATCTACGCGGGTTGCAATATTGAGAATTCCTCCTACAGCCTGACCTGCTGCGCAGAGAGAGTGGCCACAGCCTCAGCCATAGCAGATGGTCACCAGAACTTTGAAGCTTTAGCCGTGGTCAGCGTCAATGGATCTTACCCCTGTGGCGCTTGCCGCCAGTTCTTGAACGAGTTCACCCCCGATCTGCTCATCATCATTGCGGATACACACGGCAAGATCTCTGCAGAAACTACCCTCTCAGCACTTTACCCCAGCGCCTTCAGCCCTGACTCCCTGGAACCCTAAGCACTGATTATAAAGGGGGAACAAATTATCCAGCTTCCCAGATTAATCAGGATTATGGGTTGAAAGTCGGCATTTCTGCTCCACAATACGCCCATGATCTCACGCTTTCTCATGCTCAGCTTTTTGAGCATTTTTACCATCTCCTGCAGCTCCACCCAGACGATCGCACAGCAAGGGGTGGACCAGACTGCCGCACAAGAACCAGTTCGCATTGCCACCATCCCGCGCAGCCAGGCTCCTAGTGTCTATGCCAAGCGTGCCATCGTGGTTGATTACGATACAGGACGCATTCTTCATGAGAAAAATGCCCACCAGCGCTGCGCGATTGCCTCCACTCAGAAGCTGCTGACAGCCCTCTGCGTGCTTGATGCAGGCTCTACTCAAAACAAAGTGACCGTTCAAAAGACCGACACTCTGGTTGAGCCCACCAAAATTTATATCAAGCCCGGCGAAACCTACACTCGCTATGACCTTCTCAAAGCCCTTACCGTAAAGTCCGGCAACGATGTCGCCCGCGCACTGGCTCGCGATGTCGCCGGCAGCCAGCAAAGCTTTGCGAATGTCATGAACCGCAAAGCTCGTAGCCTCGGCATGCGCAACTCTCATTTCGTGAACCCACACGGCCTAACCGAAAACGGCCAGTACTCTACCGCCTACGATCTGGCCATTCTCTCTCGTGCCGCCTTTTCCAATCCAACGATCCGCAGCTTCACCCACATCAAGGGATACTACTTCTTCCACCCGGACGGAAAAAGGAAATGGCTCGATAACACCAACAAGGTTCTCAAGCGCGTGCCTTACTGCAATGGCATGAAAACAGGCACCACCAAAGCCTCCGGCCGTTGCCTGGTTTCCTCAGGCACCTACAATGGTCGCACTGCCATCGTGGTCGTACTTGGCTCTAACAGCGCCAATGTCTGGAGCGATTCCGAGAAGCTCCTCCGTTGGGCACTTGAGCGCCCTGCTGCCCAGTAAGCCTACACCACCAGCTTCCGGACGTCATGCGCTCACCCGAGGACGAACTCGCTGAACTCGACGCAGCTTCGCTTCGCCGCACACTCAGGCCAGTGGATTCACCACAGCAACCTGAAAGCATTATTTACCAGAAAGAGGTCACAAGCTTTGCCTCGAATGACTATCTGGGACTCGCCACGCACCCTGCACTCAGGCAGGCGGCGACTGAGGCTATAGAAACGTGGGGCACAGGCTCTGGTGCATCCCGCCTCATCACCGGCTCGCTCAGCCCTCACCGCCAACTGGAGGAGTTCATCGCCAAGGCTAAGAAAACAGAGTCTGCGATCACCTTTGCTAACGGCTACACCACCTCCGTCGGCACACTCTCCGCCCTGTTAGAAAAGGGAGACACCGTCATTCTGGACAAACTTTCCCATGCCTCACTGGTTGACGGGGCCCGTCTATCAGGCGCGACCGTCCGGGTGTTTCCTCACAACAACTTGGATAAACTGGAGAGACTTCTTCAAAGCACAAGCCAATCAGCAGAACCTAACAGAAGGATACTCATCGTCACCGAGTCCGTATTCAGCATGGATGGAGATCTGGCCCCCTTGCGCGAAATCGTCGCCCTCAAAGAGAAGTACCATGCTCTCCTGCTGGTAGATGAAGCCCATGCCCTAGGCATTTATGGATCACACGGCATGGGACTCGCTGAGCAACTCGGATGTTCGTCTGGTATCGATTTTCACATGGGCACCCTTGGGAAGTCCGCAGGCTCCGCAGGTGGTTACATCGCTGGCTCAAAAGCTTTCATCGATCTGATCGTCAACAAAGCCCGCTCCTTCATCTACTCCACCGCCGCCCCTCCAGCCCAGGCAGCAGCCTCTCTCGCCGCACTGAAACTCATCCAATCCGGCGAGGGTGCAGCGTTAAGAGAAAAACTCTGGAGCAACTTGAGGCTATTCTCAGAACTCACAGACTCTCCTCTTCCAGAGAGCGCGATCATCCCATGGATGGTCGGTGATTCTCAGAAGGCTCTCGACTTGTCTAACCAATTGTTTGACCAGCATTCCATCCTTGCTCCCGCTGTGCGTTACCCCACCGTACCACGTAACACCGCAAGACTACGCATCACTATTACAGCGGCGCATAGTGAGAAGAACATCACACAACTCTGTGAGATACTAAACTCACTGGCCTAGGCTTTTTTCAAAGTCACAAAGGCTAAGGCCAAGAAGAGAAGCGTACACGCGATCACAAACCAATCGCCCGCGATCGCATAGACCGTCCACTCAGGGTTCACAGGCACCTTGGCTTGGGCAAAGAGAGTGCCCTTGATGAAATGGTTGCCGGTCTCATCTTCCACCATGTTACGCTTCCCGGTCTCATGGTTCATCAGGCTTCCTACCATATCGATCACGCAGCTCACTCCTGTATTGGCGGATCGAGCCATCGGCCGGCGTAACTCAACGGTACGGAACTTGGCATTCGCCATTTGCTGCATCGCCGCCTCACTCGTGCCAAACCAGCCATCATTGGTGATATTCACCATCAACTGCGGGGCATCCGTACGCACAAATTTTCGCTCCAAGCGGCCGACCGTATCCTCGAAGCAGACCGATGGAATGATCTGCAGATCATCTCCCCTCACCTTAATATCAATAGGATCAGTCACCCCACCTTTACTGAAGTTACTACCGAATGAAGCGCCAGAGCTCATCTCCATGATCGTGTTGAGCAAAGGAAGCTTCGGGATGTATTCCCCGAAAATCACCAAGTGGTTCTTGCCGTAAGTCTTGATACTTTTGGCAGGCTGAACCGTCTCCTTCTTCAAATCGGGCGTAGCGATGGCAAGGGCATTGTAGATCTCGTTGGCTTCCGGATCATAACCGATCCCCCCATTCGGGTACTCCTTGCCCCGCACTAGGTTTGAACCAAAGACCAAATGATGGTTCCCCTGCTTCATGAAATCACTAGTCAACAAGCGGTCGTTCTCCGGCAGCAGATAAACCCCCTCTTCATCTTTCAGGAAGAGCAGCTCTTGAGTCAGAGAACTTTCAGGATAGATGATCAGATCGGGCTGTTTGAGAACTAGCTCGCCTTCATCCCCACTCTCAATCTGCTTTCTAATAGCCTCCGTATTTTCCTGCTCCAGCTTTTCCAGCGCCTGCACGGTAGATTTCTCATAGCCGTCATAGTGCTTGGGCCGCTCCATTTCGTCCCACTTCATCTGCTGCTTGATGTTCTCCTGCACTAGCAAGACACTCACATCCTTGGTGGGAACATTACTGAAATGAGACATGCGGTTCACCCCATAGGCAAAGGTCACCGCGATGATCCCCATACTCACCCCGATCTCCCAGTGTGGCTTGAAACGCCCCACCTTGAGTTCCTCCGCCATCCTTTTGCCGGTCTGAAGCACTGAGGCTCCGATCATGACCGGGAAGAAAGACAAGCCCGTGACGCCTATCAGGTCCGCAGCTTGTGCCATTACCAGCACATCATAGAAAGCCACTCCCAGCCCATTCCAGCCGAAGCCAGTCATCAGCCAGCCACGCAGCCACTCAAGCACCACCCAAAAGCTGGCATTCATGAAAGAGAACTGCAGCACACGCAGCGAGAGCGTAAAACCGCTCGCCTCTTTCTTCTCAGCCTTGGCTGACAGTTTCTTTTCAATGTTAGAAGAGATCTTCTCACCTTCAGAAACACGCTTGCCTCTCCACGGGTTACCGAGTGAAGCCGCAAACATACCCCAAAATCCAAAGTAGAGGGAAAGGTAGAGACTCAAGCACGCCCAGCCAAACATCGCCCCACCAAGAGGCACGGTATCCAGCTCGCCCATGGCAATCAACCACTTCAGATTGATCAGCCAGAAAGTTAGACCCGCCACAAAGCCCACTCCAAAGCCATAGCGTTTACGCTTCTTCTCACCACCACCCAGCCAGAGGGCCAGCATCAGGGGCAGGATCCACAACCACACCAACCAAGACTCTGAGATGAAGCCCGGAAAACAAGCCGCCAACATGGTTCCACTCAGCATAGCCATCACAAGTGGCCATAGTTTCTTGATGATCTTCATCTCTTGATTCTGTTTCTTCGGGTGGTAAGTAAAAAAGGCGGAGCCCTAACAAGACTCCGCCTGATCTAGAAAATAAATTACGCCATACGCTTCTGCGCGTCAGCTTCCAGAGCAGACCACATCGTCTCGAGGGACTTTTGCACACGCTGCTTGCTGGCGCAAAGATCATCGGATGGTTCTTCCATGCCGAAGAGGTAGAACTTGATCTTCGGCTCTGTACCTGATGGGCGCACTGCAAATCGGCGACCATCCTCAAGCTCCACGATGATCATGCCAGCTTTAGGAATCGCATCACCTTCGCTGTCCTCAAAGGACTCACGGGAGAAGTCGAGCACGCGGCTGACTGCCACACCATCGACCTCACTTGGAGGATTGTCTGAGTAGGAATCTGCAAGCGCCTTGATCTGCGCCGCACCTTCAGCACCTTCCATCACCATGGACTTGCCATCCTCTAGGTAATAACCGAACTCGCTGTAGATATCATCTAGCAGACCAGCAATCGTCTTACCAACACTCTTGGCATAAGCTGCAACCTCAGCAAACATGACAGCCGCCATGTTACCATCCTTATCGCGCACGAAGTCAGCACCGAGGTAACCGTAACTTTCCTCACCACCGAAGACAAAGAAGCGTGAGTACTCCAGGCGGAGCTTGCGGCTCTCCTCTTCTCTGAGGTCACGGTAGTCACCCTTCTTATCAGCTGGGATACCGTCCTCATACTTCTGCAGCTTGTCAGAGATAAACTTAAAGCCAGTGAGAGTGTTCACCATATTGATGCCGTACTTCTCGGCAATCGCGGTCTGAAGCTCAGTGGTCACGAAAGTCTTGATCAGCACCGCATGGCCACGGTTGGAATCATTCAGAATTCCCATATCAAACATGGTCTTGGTACGGTACCAAGCCATCAAGCTGCCAATCTGGTTACCAGTGAGCAGCTGCATTTCTCCGGCGTCATTGCGTACAGCCACGCCCATACGGTCACAGTCAGGGTCAGTGCCGATCACGATTTCTGCATTTTCCTTCTCAGCCAGCTCGATTGCCATCTTGAGCGCAGGAGCATTCTCTGGGTTCGGGGAAGCCACCGTCGGGAAACGACCGTCTGCACCATCTTGCTCTGCCACGGTGAGAACCTCGAAGCCGAGCTCGCGGAGCATCGGCACGGAAATGTGACCACCAGTACCGTGCAGATTAGTAAAGACCACCTTGGCACCGCCATTCTCCAGCAGATCCGGGCGGAGAAGCAGTGTACGCAGCTTATCCATGTAGCGGCGGTCAGCCTCTTCACCGAGAATCTTGAGCTCACCTTGCTCACTCTCTGGAAGCGCCTCGTAGGCCTCACTCGTAATCGCGTCTACTTCTTCGATCACACCTGTGGCATGCGGCTCTACCAACTGGGCACCTTGGTTAAAGTAGGCTTTGAAACCATTGTCATGGGCTGGGTTGTGAGAGGCAGTGAGTACCACACCGGAATCCACACGCATTTCACGGATCAGGAAACTCAGCTGAGGCGTCGCTCGTGCAGCCTCGAATAGATAAACGTCACAGCCCAAGTCCGTACAAATCTTCGCGCAAAACTCAGCAAAGGAGCGGGAGAAGTGGCGGGTATCATGAGCAAAGGCAAAACTTGGTTTACGGTCCAGCCCTTCATTGGCGAGGTGCTTCTTCACATAAGCCACCATGCCGCGAATCGCTCTGCCCACGTTGTAGAAATTCATGGTCGCGGTCCCCACGCATGGATACTCAGGAGCGCCCAGTGGGCCACCTTCACCTTGCTCAGCTCCAGTCACTACGCGGCCGACGGTACGCCCACGCAGACCACCGGTACCAAATGCCAGCGTCTTGTAAAAACGGTCATTGAGTTCAGCCCACTCACCCTTCTCAGCCAGTTCAGTCACGGCCTTTTCAGCTACCGGGCTGATCGTACCTGCGAGCAGCGCCTGGATGTTAGTACGGGAGGATTCCAACAAATCGCCGTTCTCCACGGCCTTATCTAGAAGGGATTTCAGATCACTCATTGGCTCCGGATAATAAATACCAAAAATGAGATGGCAACCCTTCAAGCACGCCATAAAGTTACAACATCTCCACGAAAAAGCGAACCAGCCACCACCGTGCACAAGCTCTTCACTACAGCCATTGATAAACGACAACACCTCCTCGATGAGGACACCAACGCCCTGAGACTCTTCGACGGCATCGGTGACGGCATGCCAGACGTCTTCCTGGAGACCTTCGCAGGACGCTGGCTCATCGCCACCCGCGATAGCCGTATGTCACGAGACGTCAAAGACTTCCTCGAAGAGTCCGGCAAGACTGTCTACTGGAAGCGCCTCGACGACCACCAAAAGGAAGACCCGAAACACCTTTGCGGCCCAGAGCAAAACGAGACCTTTCTCGCCCGCGAATCCGGCTTGAACTACCACATCTCATTCCAGTCTGGCTACTCGCAGGGCATCTTCCTGGACCAACGGGAAAATAGGAAAAGAGTCCGGGAATTTTCTCAGCCCGGTCAGCGTATCCTCAATACCTTTGCCTACACCGGCGCCTTCTCCGTGGCAGCCGCAGCTGCGGGAGCCACCACCACCACGCTCGATCTCTCCCAGCCCTATCTCGACTGGGCCAAGGACAACCTCAGCGCCAACGGCATAGATCCGAGCGAGCACTATTTCTGTAAAGGGGATACCTTCCACTGGCTCAAACGCTTTGCCAGACAAGGACGTACCTTCCACGGCATCATCCTGGATCCGCCTACTTTCTCCCGTGACGACAAAGGCAAGGTCTTCCGAGTGGAAAGGGACTATCACCGCCTGACCGAGCTCGCAGCCTCCTGCCTGGAGCCCGGAGGCTGGATCCTCGCCTCCACAAACATCCGCAAGATGACCCTGCAGGAATTCATCCAGGAAGCCAGCCGAAGGCTACCGAAAAATGCCCAGATCACCCCGCTCCACATGCCAGAGGAATACCCGGGTGAACAATATCTCAAGTCACTCTGGATTACCCTTCCCTGATCTAGCAATAGCCACTATCACTAAAGCGCAATGCTCATCAAAGCTACCAATCTTCACAGAGGATACACCGTCGGTAAAAAACGTGTCGAAGTGCTGCACGGTGTCGATCTCACTATCAACAAAGGGGAAAAAGTCTTTCTCTGCGGCCCATCGGGAGCAGGCAAAACAACCCTGATGTATACCCTCGCTGGCCTCGAAAAGCCTGAGGCTGGTACCGTCCTCATCGGAGATGTCGACCTCTACAGCCTGTCCAAACGCAGGCAGGCGAATCTGCGTAACTCACGCATGGCCTACATTTTCCAGAACTACTATCTCCTGCCAGAGCTCACGGCTTTGGAGAACGTCAGCATCCCTGCCCTCATCGGAGGCAGAAGCAATATGGGCGCAGCCGAAGCCGCACTCGAACGCGTAGGCCTCGGTCATCGCCAGGACCACCTCCCTGCCGAGCTTTCCGGAGGGGAGCAACAACGCGTGGCCATCGCCCGTGCCCTAGTGAACAAGCCTGAGATCATCTTCGCGGACGAGCCCACCGGTAACCTGGACTCCAAGAATGGCGAGCAGGTCATGAAGATGTTGCTCGACCTCGCATCCGAGGACGGTTCCACCCTCGTCGTGGTCACTCACGACCAGTCACTCACCAAGTATGGCGACCGAACTCTCATCGTCAAAGACGGGGTCGTCATCTAGAACCCTGTCATGAAAGCCATCCAAGCAGACATCACGACTCTGAAGGTAGACGCTATCGTCAATGCGGCGAACTCCTCCCTTCTTGGAGGAGGGGGCGTGGATGGCGCGATTCATCGAGCCGCTGGCCCAGACCTCGTACATGAATGTCGACTGCTGGGCGGCTGCAAGACAGGCAAAGCCAAGCTCACCAAAGGCTACAATCTCCCCGCCCAATAAGTAATCCACACCGTGGGCCCCGTCTGGCGAGAAGGTCTCAATAATGAAGACATGCTGCTAGAGTCCTGCTACCGCGAATGCCTGCGCATTGCAGCAGAGCATCCGGACATCCAGAGCATCGCCTTTCCCGGCATCAGCACCGGCATCTTCGCCTTTCCTGCGGACCGGGCAGCAAAGATTGCTGTCGAAACCTGTAAAGACAGTGATCTAGACATCACCTTCTGCTGCTTCTCAAAAGCTCACTTGGATCTCTACCAAGCCCTACTAGAGGAATAAAGCCCTAGTCTGACTCCTTTTCCGACTGAACCTCTGCCTCGATCTCCTTGCTCTGCGTGGAGATAGTCGGTGTCGCCCGGAAACTAGGAACCACCTTACGCATCAGCTTCTTAAGCCCTCCCTCTGCCGCCTCCTGCTCATTCTCAGCATCGCGCATGGCACGCTCCCAGGCAGGCGCGAAGCCCGGGGCATTCTCACGCATAGCACTCACCGCAGCTTCCATGACCTCCAGGCGGCGCAACTCAGCCTTGCCGGCCTTTTGTTGGGAAGCATTCAGATTGTGGCGTAAATTCTCATTTTGCTCCTTGAGCTCTTCGACCTGCTTTTCCAGCACCTCATTGCCCTTGGCATTAATTTTGAGTTGGGTATTCAGATGGCGAGTCAGGTCATCCTTCTCCTCCCTGATTCTCTCAAGCTCCTTACGTAGATGAATCACATCCTTACGCATTGACCGCCAGAGCCAAACAATCAGCACCAGGCCAACCAGCAAGCCCCAAGTGAAGGGATGCGACATGATTTCTACAAACAAATCCATGCACTCAACATAGCCTCTAACCGCCAAAATCCAAGTAGATACAGTCATGCCAGCGGGTGAGGCAGTTTCTACCCCGCCTTTCGCGCCAATACAGACTCATTACTGGTTTGCATTTCAGGCGTATTCTCCTAAGAAATCCCAACCACAACGTTTACCTATGAGCGACAACTCAAAAATCTGGCTCGACGGACAACTGGTCGACAAGTCCGCAGCCACCATCTCAGTATTTGACCACGGCCTCCTCTACGGAGACGGCATTTTCGAAGGCATCCGCTTCTACAGCGGACGCGTCTTCAGACTCGAGGAACACATTGACCGTCTTCTTCTCTCTGCCAAGGCCATCTTGCTCGACCTCCCATGGACCAAGGAGGAAATCTGCCAGGCTACCGTCGATACTGTGAAAGCCAACGGTCTCACAGACGGCTATATCCGCCTCGTGATCACCCGTGGCGAGGGAGGACTGGGGCTCAACCCATACCTTTGCCCGAAGCCATCCATGTTCATCATCGCGGCAGCTATCCAGCTCTACCCGGAAGAGAACTACGTGAATGGCCTGGAGCTCATCACCTGTGCCACCCGCAGACCGACTCCTGCTTCACTTAGCCCGCAAATCAAGTCCCTCAACTACCTCAACAACGTCATGGCCAAGATCGAGTGCATCCAGGCTGGCGTCATGGAGGGTATCATGCTCAACGAGCAAGGCTATGTCGCGGAGAGCACAGGTGATAACGTGTTCGTCCTCAAAAACGGCGTCGTCTACACTCCTCCGGTTTCTGACGGATCCCTGGACGGCATCACCCGCCAGGTCATCTTCGAGCTTTGCGCCAACGCTGGTATCGAGATCAAGGAGAAGTCCATGACCCGTTACGATCTCTACACCGCTGACGAAGCCTTCCTCACCGGTACGGCCGCTGAAGTCATCCCGTTCGTCAAGCTTGACCAACGCCCGATTGGAGACGGCAATCCAGGCAAGATCACTCAGCGCCTGATCAAAGACTTCCGCGAACTCGCGAATAGTGAAGGAACTCCCTGCACTTAAAATATCTTTACCATCAAGTGATTCGATTCCAGGCGAAGCTCGATTACGGGCTTCGCTTTTTTCGTGCTGCCACTAGCTGCCGGGTTATCCGACTAACTGTTACACTTAAATGAACAAAAACTCACATTTAGAAATCCGCTAGATTAACCCACATCCTATTGCGGAATAGAAAGTTACAACCAGAGAAGAAAACAATTTGTTAATTTCTATTCAACATTTCCTTGCCATTTCGGTGAGTTCACGCCACATTCCCTGTGTGGCTGGTTCGCCAGTCGCAACGGCCGAGGGTGGTATTTCGGGGGGAATTTTCCGCCCTCGTGCCGACATCTTTTTCACCAATCAAATCTTGCCCAATCAGGCCAACTAAGGCAGATTGGGCTTGCTTTTTATGCGGAACCATGGTTTCCACCTTCTCCGCATATCGGTAAGCGACCCATACTGAATCACCACAAACAGAACGACTGGAACATGGAAGAATCAAACATCATCCCGTTTGAACAACCTAAACCGGTCAGCAGATTTCCAGGAACACCTATGAAAAGCGACCTTGTCGACAAAGCAGCAGAGATCTTACCAGATCCTCAAGTTCTCATCAACGTAGTCTCCCAACGTGTACGTCAGCTGAATAACGGCCGCGCACCGCTTGTCGACACACTTCCAAGCATGGGAGCCGCTGATATTGCCCTAATCGAGATCATCGAGGGTAAGATCAAAGTTACCAAAGAAGAGGAAGAAGCGTAATCTTCTCTCTGAAGAGCGTTCTCTCATTCTCTAGTCATGAGTGCTGAAATATCCAAGAATAGAAAAGCACGCCATGATTACCACATCCTTGAAACCTATGAGGCCGGTATCGAGCTGAAAGGTACCGAGGTGAAGTCTATTCGCGCGGGCAAAGTCAACATTGCCGACTCATTCGCCCGCATCGACAAAGGCCAGCTCTTTCTCTACGGCTGTGACATTCAGCCATGGGAGACTGCTGGCACTTGGTTTCAGCACCAGTCACGCCGTCCGCGTCGACTTCTGGTGCACAAGAGCGAAATTCTCAAGCTCGAGCAGCAAACCGCCCAGAAAGGCTGCACGCTCGTCTGCCTGCGGATGTATTGGAAAAACCGCAAGGTGAAGGTGGAAATCGGCGTCGCCAAAGGCAAGACCCACACTGACCAACGCCATGACCTCAAGAAGAAGGTCGAACTGCGTGAGGCCCAGCGTGAGATGTCCCGCTTCAACAGGCGCTAATCAGCGCCCTACTTCTGGCCGTAATACGCGTCAGGCCCGTGCTTGCGCGTCTGATGCTTCTTGAGCAAGTAATTGGGGATCGCCTCCAAGTCCGGCTGCAATGCCAGGCTATGAATCGCCATCTCAGCGCAAAGTTCCAGCACAAGGGCATTCTGATACGCATCCATCGGCCCCTTACCCCAGGCAAAGGGTCCGTGATTCTTCACCAGAGCCGCAGGGACCTGCTTGGAGTCGATATCATGGAACTGGAAATAACTGACGATACTGCAGCCCGTTCCCAACTCATAGTCTTCATTCACCACGTCCACTGAGGGAGATGGCACACAAGGCACTGTTCCATTGAAATAGTCGGCATGCGTCGTTCCGTAACATTCCAGCCCCTGCCCAGCCTGGGCAAATGAAGTGGCGTACTTGCTGTGGGTGTGTACCACCCCGCGGACGTGAGGGAATGCTTTGTAGATCTCCAGATGGGTTTTCAAGTCCATGGAGGGCTTCAGATCCCCCTCCACTTTCTTGCCGTCCAGATCCACTACCACCATACTTTCAGGCGTGAGCTCATCATAGGGCACTCCACTGGGCTTGATGGCTACAAAGCCCCGCACGTGATCATAGCCACTGGCGTTACCCCAAGTCAGGGGGGCGAGTCCACTTGCCGCCAAGGCCTTGTTAGCGGCGACGACCTCTTCGAGGAGTTGTTTGGAAAAATACATTTGTTAGGAGGAGGTTTTGATGCTGAGTAGTTCTTTCATAACATGCCCCAAGTTCCCCTGCCAGTCAGGAGTACCAAAGGCATCATGGAGTGTACTATAGAGTGTATACAGCTTCTGATAGATCACCTGACTGTACGCGTCTGGCTGATAGACTTTGTCATGGACCTGACACATGACATCCTGCATGGCCTCTAGGCTAGCGTAGCCACAGGTCTCCGTACCTGCCGCCATAGCACCGAACAGCGCCGCCCCCATCGCGCAGGTCTGCTCACAGACTGAGACTTCGATAGGCCGGCCAATCACATCCGCATAGATCTGCATCATCACTGGATTTTTCAGGCTCAACCCTCCCGTACAAACCACCTTATCTATCTTCACCCCGCACTCTTCGATACGGTCGATGATCTTCAGCGCCCCAAATGCCGTGGCCTCGATGTAAGCACGGTAGAGCTCACCAGCCGTCGTGTGCAGCGTTTGTCCTAGCACGAGGCCAGTCAATTGCTGGTCAACCAGGATCGTCCTGTTCCCGTTGTTCCAATCCAAGGCTAACAAACCACTCTTGCCGGGTTTCAAGCTGGCGATCTCTTCCCCAAGCTTTGCAAATTTCTCCCCCAGGTCGCTACCGTACTTCTCAGGCACCAGCTGATTCACAAGCCACAGAAACAGATCACCGACTGCTGACTGACCTGCCTCGATACCGAAATTGCCCGGCAACACCGAGCCATCCACCACCCCACAGACCCCCGGAATCACGCCCGGATCCTGAGGAGCCACCATGATATCGCAGGTACTCGTACCCACGACCTTGGTCAGCACTCCCTCACGAACACCAGCCCCTACGGCTCCCATGTGCGCATCAAACGCCCCCACAGACACCACACAGCGCTCAGTAAGACCGAGCTTTTCCGCCCATTCCGCACTGAGGGTGCCTGCAGCTTCATCGGCCGTGTGCACTTCTTCAAAAAGCCTGTCTCTCAAGTCAGCCAGCTTGGAATCTAGACGCCCAAGAAACTCTTTGTCCGGCAGGCCTCCCCATTTCTTGTGGTACATGGCCTTATGCCCGGCAGAGCAAACACCTCGCTTGATGGATCCAGGATCCTGCTGGCCAGTAATTACCGCCGGAAGCCAATCACAATGCTCTACAAAGCTCGCAGCCGCATCAAACACCTCTTCGTCAGTACGCTTAAGGTGCAGCACTTTACTCCAGAACCACTCAGAGGAGTACACGCCACCGCAATAATCCAGATATTCAGGACGCAAATGACGCGCCAGCTCGGTGATTTCAGTCGCCTCCTTGTGGGCCGTGTGATCCTTCCACAGCCAGACCTTGGCACTGAGCCTGTCCTTGAAGCGCTCATCAAAGGCCAAGGGCTGACAGTTGCCATCCACCGGAATCACCGTACTCCCGGTAGTATCGATCCCAATACCGATCACCTTGGTCTTGTCGAAATCTGTATCCGCCTGATGCGCATGAGCCACCGCCTCAGTGATTGTGTGCACCAGCCCATCCAGGTAATCCTGAGGATTCTGGCGCGCTACATGCACATTTTCAGGACAAGTCAGAATGCCAGCCTCGCCAGAGGGATAGGGAAAAACAGAAGTCCCCAGTTCGCAACCATCCTTCAAACGGAGAACCAACGCTCTGCAGCTGTTGGTTCCGAAATCAACACCAATACTATAGGCCATGACACGCATCCAACATCAGAAAGCCACTGCATGTCGAGAATGAGATCACCTCATGACGTAAATTAACACCGCTCATCAGCAGGATTTTTACGGCCATTCAGCAAAGCCCCAATCCAACCATAGCGAACCACCCACTGATAGACAGGCAGTAACACAATCATCACGACGGCACAGACAATGAGAAACTTCAACCACGCGGGCGCATCCCAGCTTCTCATCCCCATCTGGACACTCATGGATAACGGCAGATGCATCAGATAGAGCCAGTAGGAGGCATCAGACATATACCGAACCTTGCTGGATTCATGCTTCATCAGCTGCCGGAACATCCCCATGCAGGCAAACACCATAACCCAGGCATAAAGCACCTGCAGAATATCGGAAATCGTCTCCCGCCCCCAGGTCAGCCCCTCAAGTATCCCTGTGTAGTGAAATTCCAGCTCTAACACGACTGGAGCCAATACCAGCAGACCGATCACCAGCCCCAGTTTCCAGCGTCTGCCTAGCCTCTTCTCCCCGCCATGGGTGTACAACAAAGCACCAAAGGCAAAGAACACCGCATAGTAACCCAAGACTCTGGGCATTGGTAGCAAACCTGTGGAGGTATCCGGGCCAATGAACCCGTAACCCCGGGACATGAAGTACTGACCAAGCAGCGGCAGCGGCACCAACCAGACATAACACCCTGGAAAGCTCAGCATCCACTCCGGCAGAGTCCTCGCAAGAAACCCAAACCTTCTCAGTAGCCAGACCACCAGAGCGAATCCTCCGAGGAACCAACACAGGAACCAGAGAAACCACAGATGATGAAGTGAGGGTCCATGCATCAGCCACTGTAGCGCCTCATCCACTTTCGTGACCTTCTCCTCTTTGATTTCAATGTTCTGAACAGCTCCAGCCCCCTCCAGCAGAGACCTCACCTTCACTCTATCGGACTCCACAGACGGCTGGTCTAGCACAATACGGTACTCACCCGCCAGCCACTGCACCACACCCCAGGGATGGTAGGCAGAATCCAGCGGTGTATAACCGTACTTGTTCTGAGCCTTTGGATCTGCCCCAGCCTCCAGCAAGAGTGACACCACATCTTCGCGCCCGAACAAAGCCGCCGAATGCAAGGGCGTACCGCCATCACTATCCAAGGTATCCAGCTTGGCACCTTCACCTAACAAATAATCAACACACTCCGTGTTTCCGGTCATTGCCGCAATGGACAGGAGGCTAGCCGATTTCTCAGGATGCAGAGCATTCACATCACCACCTTGCTCCAGATAAGACCTCAAGATCTCCACCTCCCCATTCAGCACCGCATACCACTCATCCTTGGCCTCATCATGATAATCTCTCACCGGCACCGCGGCCTCCGTCTCGGCAGACTTGTCTGCCAGCCACGAGACCAATGGACAAAGAAACGCACCAAACAAAACCAGCGGTAAGAAGATCCGTTTGAATCTATGCGCGACCAGCGCCTTCAAACCACGCTTCTGGTAGAGCATGGCCGTGAAGAAGCCACTCAGCAGGAAGAAAAGCTGCATCCGGAATCCATGCACCAGATTCGCAAAGATATCGAACAGCTCACTCTGATGACTGTCATTCACCAACCACCGGGCCGTGGTATAGGCCACCCCTGCATGCAGCGCGATTCCCAGCAACATGGCTCCGGAGCGGAGAGCGTCCAGATCATGCCTCCGTTTAACCAAATCAGCTGTGGTAGGTGCTTCTAACATCGCGTTTTCCAGCACCTTTCATAGCGACTTTCGCTCCTTCTGGATACGATGAATTTAACCCAGCTGGGATACACTGCTGGCATCCTGCCCCAAAACATAGGCGAGGTGCGGCGCATAGAGGTGCGGCTCTAGCAGGAAGGAATCATGCCCCTTGTCGGAATGAACCGTGATGTGCATGCACTCGACGTCATTCTTCTCCAAGTGACCCACCAGCTCAGCCTGCTCTTCTGGATAGAAGCAGAAATCAGAATCAATACTGAATACCAGAAACTTGTGATTATGCTCACGGCAGGGCTTCAGCAGCGCTTCCACACTACTCGCCTTACCTGTCTCAACCGCATCGTAGCGGGACCACATATCAATGATACGCAGATAGGTATTAGCATCGAAGCGCTTCACGAACTTCTTACCCTGGTGCAGCATATAGCTCTGGAAAGTATCCCTGACTTGATACCAGGCAAGCGTCTCTGTGTCCTGGCGCACGTCATTGCGCGCACGGCGCTCGATGGCATCCAGATGCACAAAGGTCTTGTGAGAGATCATACGTGCCAGCGCCAGCCCATAGTCCGGTGCCGTGCCCTCGTAGTAATCACCACCATTGAAATTACGGTCGTTCTCGATCGCCAAGATCTGCTCGAACAAGATTAGCCTGTTGAGAACCGTGGTCTTGAATCCACTGCAGAGCGGGATCACCGTACGCACCTTCTCCGCATGGCGGGTCGCAAAGGTCAGGGTGATCAGACCACCCACGGACGGACCGATCGCTGCATGCAGCTGCTCGATACCAAGCGCTCCGATCACGCGCGCCATCATGTCTGCCTGGTCGGCGATCGTAAGGTGCGGGAACTGGCTGCCGTAGGGCTTGCCTGTCACTGGATTGATACTGCGCGGACCTGTGGTGCCGTAGCACCCGCCGAGGTAATTCGCACAGACGACGAAATATTTATTGGTATCAATGGCCTTTCCGGGGCCCATGAATTCTTCCCACCATCCCTGGTGCATCTCCTCCTGCCACAGCTCACCTACACCCTCGATCTCCGGGTTGTAGCCCCACGCATGATGGGAACCGGAAAGGGCATGGCACAGCAGGATCGCGTTTGACTTGTCTTCATTCAGCTCACCCCACGTCTCGTAGGCAACCCGGATACCGGGAAGACTCTCACCGAACGCCAGCTCGTAGGGCTGCTCGGCGCTGCCGAACTCCAGGAACTTCGTTTCTACTCTGTTGGTCAAATCTGCCACGCCGCAAACCGTAGTAATAACTCAGGAAATGCCAAGCCCTCATTCAGGCTGTGCTATTTCCCCACAAACTGGGAAATCACCTCAGGATAGAGGCGGTGCTCCTCCACCTGGATACGCGCATGCAGGGTCTCTGCGGTATCATCAGCAAGAACAGGCACCTTCGCCTGCTCGATGATCGGACCAGTATCCATGCCAGCATCCACGTAGTGCACGGTACAGCCACTCTCAGCAGCACCATCTTCCACCGCCTGCTTCCAGGCCATCAGGCCCGGATAATTCGGCAGCAAGGACGGGTGGATATTCAGAATACGCTCCGGGTAAGCATCCAGCATCGGCTGTTTTACCAAGCGCATGAATCCCGCCAAGCACACCAGCTCCACGCCAGCTTCTTTGAGCCTACGAGCCACCTCGGCCTGCTTGTCATCCGGGAACTTGGTCTTGAAGCCACCACAGTCGATCACTTCCGCTCTCAAGCCAGCCTTACGTGCACGCTCCAGAATATAGGCGTCCTCGTTGTCACTGAGAACCAGAACGATCTCGGCATTCAAAGTACCGGCATCAATGGCATCCATGATGGCCTGCATGTTTGAACCTGAACCTGATCCGAGAACTCCGAGTTTGAGCGTGTCGTTTTTCATAAATGAATAGCTGGCCGCCGGGATCGCCCCGCGCGGGAGCCCCACCATCAACAAACCGGGCAAAAAGAAAAGTCCCAAAAACATTCATTCTGCCTTACTTCTCCGCTCCACCCTCACACCTAACGAAAAGAACTCGACTTCAAGGACTTATTCAACCAGACTGCAACGCTGCTTAAGTCGTTTGCCAGCACATTCAACCTATCCCTTGAAATCATGAATGAAGATAAATTGCATCAGTTGGTCGGCCAATTTCTCCAGGATCTCGGCGGAGCCTTTAGTGTCCCTCTCGTCCAAATCGGCGAGAAGCTCGGCCTCTACAAGTCCATCGAAAAGATGGGTCCCTGCACCTCCGCAGAACTCGCTACCGCCACCGGACTAGACGAGCGCTACCTACGCGAGTGGCTCAGTGCCCAGGCTGCCTCCGGTTACGTGAGCTATGATGCCGCGAGCCATAAATTCTCACTCAGTGACGAGCAGGCCTTCCTTCTCTCCAACACCGACAGCCCCTTCTACCTGGCTCCGGCCTTCGGCGCCGCTGCCGCCTTCCAGCACAACGAACCCATTATCCGAGACGCCTTCAAAACCGGCGAGGGCATCCCTTGGGGAGACCAGACCCAGTGCCTTTCCTGTGCTGTCGCCCAGTTCTTCCGCCCCGGCTACCAGAACCATCTCGTTCAGGAATGGCTTCCCGCCGTGGAAGGCATGGCTGAGAAACTCGAAAAAGGTGCTCGAGTCGCCGATATCGGCTGCGGTCACGGCATCACCACCATCCTCATGGCCAAAGCCTTCCCGAATTCCGAATTCATCGGTCTGGACTACCATGAGCCCTCCATCCTCTGCGCCCGCGAACATGCGGCGGAGCACAAGCTGCACAACCTCCATTTCGAGATCGCCTGCGCCAAAGACTCACACGGCAAGTTCGACCTCATCACCATCTTCGACTGCCTCCACGACATGGGCGACCCAGCCGGAGCCATGAAGCACCTCAAGAAATCCCTCAACGAGGAGGGCGCCTGCATGATTGTAGAACCCATGGCTGGAGACTCGCTGGAGGAAAACATCAACCCTGTCAGCAGACTCTACTTCTGCGCTTCCACCATGGTTTGCGTACCAACCTCCCTTTCTCAGGAAGTAGGCGCGGCTCTGGGCGCTCAGGCCGGAGAGAAGAAACTTCGCGAAGTCGTTGTGGATAAGGCCGGCTACAAGCACTTCCGCAGAATTACCGAGACTCCATTCAATATGGTGCTCGAAGCTCGCCCCTAAAAGGCAGTGATTGAGACCCTCCAAAGAGCAGGGGACCGGTCCCCTGGGCACCCCGCTTTGTAAGCGTTCGTTTGAAAAAATCTACATCCACGACTGTTAACTCTTCTTTGCTGATTCTCATTAATAGACGTACATTATCGCGTAATAGTCTCTTATTTCGGGATTTTCGTACTTCACACGCAACTCATCAGCATGAAGGTCCTCACACGCATCCTCACCCTTATTGTATCCACAATCCTCACCTGCTCCGCCGCACCGAACATCATCTTCATTCTCACGGATGACCTCGGCTACGGCGACCTCGGAGTCTTGTTCCAGAACAACAAGGCGGGGACCAAGAAAATGTCTACTCCTGAGCTGGATGCGATGGCTGGTGAAGGGATGATCCTCAACCGTCACTACACTCCGGCGCCCGTCTGTGCCCCTGCACGCGCCTCTCTGTTGCTCGGCGTGCATCAAGGCCACTCAAACGTCCGGGACAACCAATTTGATAAAGCGCTGGAAGACAACCACACCCTGGCTTCCACCTTACAAGCGGCTGGCTACTACACCGCCATCATCGGCAAATACGGCCTCCAAGGTTCTGGTTCCAATCCCACCGGCTGGCCAGCTTACCCGACCAAGCGCGGCTTCGACTACTTTTACGGGTATGTCCGCCACGGAGACGGCCACACCCACTACCCGGATCACGTCACCGCGTCCCGTGGCACCAAAGAAGTCTGGGAAAACAACAACGAAATCTCGGACGACCTCGACAAGTGCTACACTACCGACCTCTTCACTGCCCGCGCCAAGAAACTCATCATTGATGAAACAAACAACAATCCGAACCGTCCCTTTTTCCTCTACCTCGCCTATGATACTCCACACGCAGCCCTTCAGCTGCCAACCGTAGCCTACCCGAGCGGCAAGGGCCTTACTGGTGGCCTCCAGTGGAATGGCACCGCTGGCAGCATGATCAATACTGCCACGGGAACCATCGATTCCTACCGTAACCCACTCTATACCGGGAATGGCTGGTCCGATGGTGACGAGCGCTTTGCCACCATGGTCACCCGTATCGATGACTGCGTTGGCGACCTTGTTCAGACTCTCAAAGACCTGAACATCGATGACAATACCATCATCGTCTTCACCTCGGACAACGGTCCACACAGCGAAAGCTACATCAGCGGTATAGGCCACAGCCCGACCGCGTTCCAGTCCTATGGCCCCTTCGAAGGAGAAAAGCGCGACACGCATGAGGGCGGCATCCGCATGCCCACTCTAGCCTGGGGCCCTACCCGCGTGCAGGCAAATACCATCACCAACCAGCTCTCCCAGTTTCACGACTGGCTCCCCACCTTCTGCGACTTTGCCGGTATCGACGCTCCGGCCCGCAGCGATGGAGTTTCCCTGGTTCCCACCCTCACCGGTTCAGGCTCTCAGAGGGAGCCCATCACCTATGTGGAATACTCTGTAGGCGGTTCCACTCCAGGATACTACACGAACCATGGCGGCACCTCCCGCAACCAGTCCCAAGTCATCTACCTGGATGGCTACAAGGGCATCCGCAACAACGTCACCTCCCACTCCCAGGACTTCCGTATTTACGACACCCTCAGCGATGAGCCTGAGGCCGTCAACCTCGCGAGTAGCTCCGCCTATTTCACCACGCTGCAGCAACGCATGAAGGACCGTGTCCTGCAAATCCGCCAGCCAAACTCATCCGCCAGCCGCGCTTATGACAGTGAACTCGTCCCGGCAGTCAACACCGCCGCCGAGAGCGGGATTGAGGTCTCCAAGTTCGAGGGCAGCTGGGCCTGGGTGCCAGAGTTCCAAGCGATGACTCCGCTGAGCACCGTGGACACTACCACCATTTCCACATCTCACCTCACAACGGATACGGATGCAGGTCTCCTCTACACCGGATACATCGATATCCCGGAAGACGGCACCTGGACCTTCTACACCACTTCTGATGAGGGCACCATCCTGCGCATCCATGACAGCCTCGTGATCGACGATGACTTTAGCCATTCCGGCTCGGAGGCTTCCGGCACCATCAAACTGAAAGCAGGCCTTCATCCATTCCGCCTTTACTACCGTACGGCTGCCGACACCCCTGCACTCAGCCTTTCCTGGTCCGGCCCGAGCACGGCTAAGGCCATCATCCCGGATTCTGAGCTCTACCGCGCCACCCCTCCCTCTCCCATCCCAGCTCCCGAGAACGACCAGGCTCAGACTCAGGGTACCCAATCCGTCTCCATTCCCGTACTGGCCAACGACCTTGATGATGGAGCTCCGTCCGCACTGAGCATCGCCTCTGTAGGCCAGCCACCCTTCGGCAGTGCTGTGATCAATGGGTCTAACATCGATTTCACCGCCAATGCAGGAGCCTACGGCCAGCACGTCTTCGACTATACCGTCACCGACGGAGAGAATGAAGTCACCGCCACCGTCACGGTAAACGTCATCGTGCCTTCCACCGATCTCTGGTTCCCGCTGAATGAAACCGAAGGCAGCCTGGTCTATGAAGCCAGTGGGGCTTATGCGGGCGCCCTCTCTGGTTTCACCGATCTCAATGCCGCCCATATTCTGGGCAAGCACGGCTACGCCCTGGACTTCGACGGTGATGACGACCAAGTCAACCTCAGCGGACTCACCCTTCCCTCTGGAAAATCTGCCCGCACCATCACTGCTTGGCTCAAAGTCCCGGACGGCAGCCCTACGGAAAACCAAACCTTCTTTGCCTACGGCCCTAACAGCAACGGCCAACGTGTCACCTGCCGACTCAACCCCTCTGGCAACGACCAGACTCTCCGCCTCGAAGTACAAGGCGGATACATCTACGGCAGCACCAAGATAAATGACGGCCAGTGGCACCATGTCGCCATCGTGATCGACGACTTTAATACGGATTCCACCCTCAATGTCACCGAGGCCAAGCTCTATGTTGACGGAGTGTTAGAAACCAACCTCACCTCCAGCAGCCAGAGCATGAATACTACGGTTGACGGATCCGCTGTTATCGGAGGCGCCAGCCACGCCACAGGATACAACTTCCTGGGAGCCATTGATGAAGTCCACATCTACAACAGCGCCTTTGACGCTACTGCGGTTAGCAATCACTACCTACTCACCAATCAGGCGAAAGCCGCCTGGGCCTACCGTAACACCGGCAGCACCAGCCCGGACTTCAGCTCCGATGGAGATGGAGACGGCATCAACCTACTACAGGAATACGCCTTCGGAGCTAACCCGCTCTACAAGGATGCCCGCTCCACCCTTCCGTCCATCGTCATCAACCCATCCACAAACAAAGCTGAAATCGTCTACACCCGCCGCACACCGGGAACCCACTCACTCAGCTACCAAGTCCTCGTATCAGACGACCTCAGCACCTGGCTCCTCCCCTCCACCGAGACCCAAGCCATCAGCCACCCGCTGCTCGGCTCCGGATTCCAGCAAGTCACCACCGAGTCAGACTCAACCACACTGCAAAAGCCAAAACTCTTCTTCAAGGTCGAGGCCAGCGAGTAATCTATGATTCTGGCCTATCTCGCCACGAGATAGGCCAGCACACTACTCCGAGACTTTGACTCGGAAAAACAAATGCTCTTTCCCGGATTCTGGCAGGGCATGACGCACGGTCGTTGTCCACGTACCATTTCCATTGCTTTGGGGAGATCCCATCTCTTCAGTAACTCCACCGCTATCCTGATTCGAAACCCAGGACACCAAGTCCTCGGAGACTTCGACCCAGTAATTGGGGGCCTCACTATCATAGCGGCGGATAAAGCTAAGCTCGGCGAAATCCTCTGCTCCGTCATTGATGATGACTGGTGATGAAAGCACACTGAAGACGTCCGGCAGTCTAGGATTTGTTAGGAAAGCATTCTCTAAAAAATTACTCCTCCCATCCCCGTCATTGTCTCCATCGGGATCAATGATCTCAGAATCCTGAAGCTCTGACGGATCATAGTATCCACCCATGTACATCAGAAAAGGATTGCTGTAAATCTGCTGCATCGCCGCAGCATAGCGCTGACCAAGCTCACGCTGAGACCAGGCATCAAAGTGAATCATTTCATTATCCATGCCGCGTAGTCCAATGTTCTCTACACAAGCCGTATTGCTGCGGTGGTTTGGCAGATCAGCCATGGCAGCCTCCACGATGTCACGCTGTGAGGGCCTGTTGTAGTTGATCGTCTGGCCGCTATCATTCACCCAGCTGGATGGCACCAGCTTGCCGCACACAAAGGGCAACCATGCCACACCTGTATCACTGCGCAAGTTATCGACGAGAGCCTGGATACGCTCATCATAGAGATCCCATTCAGCGGCAGGATTCGACTGGCTAGGGTTCGAGTTATACTCGCCTTGATGCCAGAGCACGCCCTTGAGCACTCCGTACTGCTTGGCCGCATTGACTCGCTGGATGGCCTCATCGTAGAGATAGTAAGGCTCACTGGTTCCTGGACGATTCTTTTTTGAATGCGGAGCTCCAGGAGCCCACCACTGGATCGCGGTCGATCCCATGGCATGGTTGATAATTCCCACCACCACCTCGGGGTCCGACTGGCTGGCGAGTAGCGTCTTGCCAAACTCAAGCCCCATGCCAATCACATTGCCATCGACACTCAGAGCTGTCAGCGGATGCTCCGCCTGTAACCATTGCGACTTCATCCCATCGCGACTGCCAAACTGTAAAACCCGGCCTACGCCTGCATCCAATTCCGCATCACGATCACGTCCCGCGCCCTGCATGTTAGACTGACCAATCATCAGATAGAGATGCACCTTCTCCTTCTCGGGTAATCCAACGACTTCGACTGATTGCTCTTCAGTCCCATTTAAAATCAGAGTGTACTTCGTTTTGCCGATCGGAGAAACCAACACACTTCCAAGACCTCCTGAAGTAAGACTAAGAACATCTCCTACATCCGGCTGAATCTCCAGAGAGCTGATCGGCTCCTCCACCTGCCAGCCAAGCTGAATCTGTGCCGGCTTTTGCACGAAACTCTCCGAGGCAGTGAAAGAAGTAATTCCGTTGCCTCCATTTTGCACATCACTAAACGCCAACTCACTCATTCCAGTAAAGCTTGTCCCCCCATGATTGGAAACCACCTGCATGACTACGGATCTAACACCCGTGTAGCTCACTCCAAAGCTCACCGTTTGAGCCGTATTTTGCGCATTATAAACTGCTTGGGCCAAGTTGGAGGAATAGACTTCTCCGATTTGATTACCACCTCCGTTAGCTCCATCATAGAAGGTCAGGGTGTAGGCATTCACCCCGGCACTGGGAGATCCAGAACCATTGCCATTATTCCGATAGACGTAGTTCCAGACATACATCCCATCCAGCTCTACCGCTTCATCAAACTCAAAGGTGATGGAGAAACCTGAAGTCGTTCCAGACGCGGAGGCATAGTTATTGCCCGAGGCGATGTAGTTCACGGTGGTATCAATGACATCACCAGGCCCAGTGAAACCGCCATTCATCAGGTTAGACGGAGCATAACTGGCACTAAACTGACCACCACTAGAGCTCGCGCTGTCAGGATAGATAAACCCCGCAGCACCTGAACTCACAGAGCTGAAGATTGCCAGCAAGCACATGGCTAGCTGGCAAACTTTTGTTAAATACCGATTAGGCATGACGCTTTCGACGTAGACCCAAGAAAGCCAATCCTGCGCCGATCATCACAGTACTGGATGGCTCTGGAACGGAAACAACCTGGAAGCCACTGAGCACCCCAAAACTATCAAGAGCGCCTACACCGTCCTGAACACCAATAGAGATCTCATTAGAGGTGGAGGAAATCCCGCTAAAGAGAACATAGTCTTCCCCCTCCACAAAGGTACCATTACTAGTAGAGCTGGCATCAGCATTTTTGGTAATGCCACCAATGGTGTAGTTCGTATTGAAGCCTGCTGTATAAAGATAAATGTCGTAGGTCTTGGCATCATCCAGACCGCTGATTACCACCGTACCGAGCGCTCCATTCCTTGAGAATAGACGATCCCCCTGTAGATCTGTGGTACCTCCATTACCAAAGGAGCGAAATTGTGTGGTAGAAGTGGAGGGTGAAATGCTTTCCAAACGGAACCCCATACCTGTGGCTACGCCTGTTGAGTCCACAAGGCCTGTCACCTCCGCAGTGGGCACCGTGATGCTGACACCTGATGCTGCAAAGCTTACGTTATTCCAGATGGTTCCAGCATCAGGAGCTGCGCCTGTACCGACATAAGTTCCAGCTCCGTTGGGACCTAGATCCACATTGACTGTTGCAGCCTGAGCGACCGTCACACTGGCAGCCATAGCTCCAGCCAGCATACTTGTTTTAAGGATAGCGTGTTTTTTCATGATTCCATGTGTCTGTTGACCTCATGAACTAAACAATGCGTCCAAGAGGGCTTACTAGGCACATGTCCACCCATCAAAATTCGTGTAGTAAAAATCGACGCTTTTTTATTTTTCGAGGGAACGCGCCATAAAACTCAGCTGCAGATTATCAAAATCCAAATAGCAGCGCTTTGGAGCCCCGGCAGCATTACACATAATCCTCACCTCAAGAGGATCCCCATAGGATACCCCTTCAGGAAGATTCGTCGCATCGTAGCTCAACACCACCTTGGTAAAGGCATTCTTCGGCCCCGGAACTTCATTAGAACGAATCTCCTGCAAGACCCTCCCATGACTCATCAATGAGATCGTATATCCACCATAGGTAGCCGATCGGTTATCCCGAACACCCAGCGCCAGCTGTAGGGTATAAGTACCGGGTTCAGCAAGAACACCGATCTTTCTCTCAATACCTACCTGCTTGGCACTATAGAGAAAGCCAACATTTGCCCCCTTCATCCCATCTAACAATCCACTACTAGGACCTGTATCATCCAGATTTTTGTTACGATAGTAGACCCCATGTCCACGTGGATTAAAATAGCCTCCACTGGTCTTTCCTACCGCTGACCATGCATGAAAGCCCCCACCTCCCACTTCGCCGTCCTTGTATGGATGACTCTCGAAATCATCTGCAAAGACCAGCTGAACAGAGCCTGGCAGCTTAGCGAGGAACTGCCCATTATCATAGTCAGCATCTTCTAACTCTCCCAAGGCACTCACACGAAGAGCTTGCCCCACCTCTAACAACCTCGAATTGTCAGCAGCGTGCACCTCGACCGATCCCTGATTCACGTACACCTCATCACGCTCACCCCAACCTGTCACCACGGTGAAAGCAGTCCCGAGGTCCACCACCTTCATACGCTCCGTCTCCACGGCAAACCCATGACCTTCCTCAGGCACCATGAAGCTACCCCTTCCTTCTACCATGCGCACTAAATCTGCCTCCACTAATTCCACAGTCGCCGGCCCCTCCACGATACCTACAACACCCTTGGGTAAACTTAACTCCACCGCACCATACTCGAGCCTCAACTTCTGCCCGACCTTGAGTTCCGGTGAATGGACACCAGCTTCACCGTCTACCGACCACTTACTACTGTAACTGAAACGCATGTCAGCACGGACAGAAATATCGGATATCATATTCCAGCCCACCCATACACCCATCGTCAGCAGCGCCACCGCAGCGATTCCCGCCCAGCGCATCGCAGACCTCCTCATTGAACTCCCCATGCTCAGTATCTTCCGATGGCTTGAGACACTCTGGGTACCCACCAGATCATCCATCACATGCTCCATCGCTGCGTGCTCTAAATACAAATCACGCAAGCTGACATCCTCACGCATCATCTGCTGTAGACGCTCAAACTCAGCATGGGAGATATCTCCATCGAATAGTTTCAGCATGAGTTCCTCGGCAGCATGATTGCTCACGGTGTCACCTCCCTTAATCTACCCATGACACAATCCTTCAGCTTTATTCTGATTTGCCTTAAGGTGGCCCTAAGCGTACCAGCCTTTCTATTCTGTGACTCGGCATACTGCTCAATGGAAACATCCTTGCTATAGCGGAGCTTCAGCAAAGACCGGTGCCGCTCGCTCAGCCCCTCAAGACAGCGCCTGAGAGCCACCATTCTATCGTCGAGCATCTCATTACTGAGTAAATTCTCACCCTCAGCAGAAAACGCTTCCAGCAGATCATCATCAAATACGATTACATGGGAGCGCTTGAGTTTCCTGCGCTCGTTTAGCACATGATACTTCGCGACCTTGAAGGCCCAGGCCTTAAAATTAGATCCGGGCTCATACTGCTCCTTCTTTTTCCAAAGCGTAATGTTCACTTCCTGCAAGACATCCCGGGGATCGCAATATCCGGGCAAGAGGGAACGGATAAACGCCGTCATCACTGACTGATGACGGGTAATCTCCCGGATAAACTCTTCTACATCATGCTCTTTCACCTTACTGACATTCCTCTACTCTATGCCCATGTCTTCGAGTCCTGAAACGTGTAGAGATTTTCTGAATTATTTTTCCGCCTACTCATTTTGAGACAGCTTTGAGCTCCACTTTGAGGCTTTCCTCATCTTTCCCCTCGAACACTTTCTGAAAGCCATTGATGAAATAGAGCCGTTCCTTCATTTCCGCATCGGGATGGATGAATACCGTCACGTAGTACGAACGCCGCTCGGCGCGCTCCGCATGCAGCGGCAAGCTGAACTCCAGCGTTTTCCCGGCCCGGATATCCATGCCGCTGATCACGACCTTATCCACCTCAGTGGCGGCCACATCTGCAAGTAAGGGGTCAAACTCATAGAGCCTCGCCACCACCGTGACGTCTTTGAGCGACTTTTTAGCCTCAGGAATCTTGCAAGTGAGATCCAGTGACAAGTCATCCGCCTGCAAGGCCAGAGGCATGAACAGACACAACACAGCGAGAGCAAAGTTTTTCACCATAGCTCTCAGCTTATCGCCATGGAGAGCACATGGCAATACAATGACTGCGGGCAGAAAGAATCCCTGCGGACTCATCCCTCAATATTCCATTCCAGAGGCAGATCAGCACCGCACATGAGACAAGTATAGTACCCATCTTTGACGATCGCCAGAGTCTGGCAACTAGGACAAATGCGAAACTCAAACGCAGGATCGAATCCTGACGGGAATTCCAGCCCCGTCCCAGCAAGAGCCCGCTCGACTGCCTGCCATGATTCCGGTTCAGGACAATAACCCGTGGATTGGTTCGTGATGCGGTGAATGTACGGAGTTTCATCCATGCCACTCAGAAAGGCCTCACCCGCTGCAAGTACCCGACCCACCCGCGCACAGGCGACATGCTCGGACCCACGATCCGCAATCCAGAACTGGCCATCCACATCGACCACGTAGGTCGCAGGGATACACTCCTCGATATCCATGTCACTGCGATGATCCTGCATCCAGAGCAAAAGTGCCTCCGCCTCTTCCACCTTCAGGCGCGGTGGAAAATCACCTTTAGGTATGAAGTCTGGGCTACCCACATATTCGTACTCACGCATTTCTCACGTAATGGTTTTTGTAAGCTTCCTCAGAATCCGCGTAGTCTGGAAAATGGGTTAGTCACTCAGTGACCTTCGTCGACCTGTACGGATTGCTTGAACTTCACGTAAAAGGATTTCCACTTCTGGTAGAGTTTATCACTGCTTGCTTGAACTCCAAACTGGGTCACACCACCAGCAGTCTGGGTCGTAGACCCAAAAGCCAGGTAGCGAGTGTAAGCATTGGGATTATCCACGGGCTTCACCGTGAGGTAATTCATGAAGCGGGTTCCATCAGGCTTGCGCTTGAGCACCTGCGCATCCGCACTGGTGATGTACTCGGATTTCGCGCTCAGGAACAGTTTGATCGATCTCGCCCGCTCGTGATAGAAACGGATGCTATCGTCCGGGGAACGGAAATAACCACGAGCAGACGCCGTAGGATTCTGCTCACTCAGATCAACGTATTCAAAGCCTTTGGGAATGACAGCCTCCAACCCGTCTTTGGAATATTGGACAGTTTCTTGACCGCTAGCAAAAAGGGTGAGCGCCAGACTCATCAACACACAGAGAATTTTCATCGTTAGTTTTGGTATGGGGTAAATGTTAGAAGCAACTTTATCTCTACAATTAAGTCAGGACTACCACAAGCATAAGCTGCCCATAAGTCCCATCATCGAACGTCCTCCACCTGGTCGCGCCTATCTATTTTCCCTCCTGCTTCTCACCACCTTCATGCTTCTTCTGATTCCTTTTCTTCTCCGCTTCTATCACTTGCTCGCGCGTCTTGAAGTCGATCTCGATCAGCTCTTCACTCAAGCCACAGATCATCGCAAACAACAGCAGGGAACGCGACGATTCGTAATCTGATTGATTAAAATCCAACTCATCAAAGGTACCATCTTTGGTCACCAGGAATTTATGAACACCCAGAGGCGAATACAAAACCTTGGTCTTCACACCATGCCCCTTAACAAATACCTCACTCACCAGCAAAGATTCTTGAGGAACCCCAATTGTCGTGAGCTCCGCTTCCTTCGCATCATAAGATTTACCAACGACTGTACTTAATACATATAGCTGCGCATCATTGAGAGTAATCGTCTTCGTCTTCTTTTCCGTCGGTGTTTTAAGCTCATAGGTAACCGACCTGTCGCACCACTCAAACTTCATCACAGAGCCGTGGTGCTCATAGGCCAATTTAGCCCACGTCACAGCGTCCTCATTAGTCAGCTCTCTGGGCGTATTCCATGACCCCTTCAGAGCCTTGATGCGAAGCTCAAACGCTTCTAAATCAAAAGTTTCTTCTGCACTACAATAAATTAATCCAGAGACAGCTATTAAAATTGGCATCAAAACCCTCACCTTCGTTCTCATATTATTCTCCTAAATGTTTTTTATAATCTTTCCAAAACTGTTTCCGAGCTTTCAACTGTTTCTGATCGGCTAACCCTCCTCAGTTTTGTAAGCTACCAGACACAAAGAGGATTCTGGTCGAGGGAAGGCAACGGCGGACTTGTCGCTATTCCATTTCGCCCCTTTCAAGCCGCTCGCAATATTCTCTTTGGAGACTTGATGCTCTGTAGCGTATTTCCGAAGCACCTCAAAAGCCTTCTCTTCTCCAAGACCTAGCGTGGCCCCAAGACAAAGCATCAATAATGTTAGAATGGTATTCATTGGTCAGCACACACGTAACTAGAATTGCCCTCTAGGATTAACACACCATCCTCCTTATGTCATTCACTTACTCGGTAGGCACAGCGTACCGGTAGACCGCAGTTGCCTCGTGATCATGCAATCAGCAAACTCATCCAGCAGAGTTTCTTTGCCCGAAGAGTCCAAACTAACTACCAGCCACCAGAATCATGCTCCAGATTGCCATCTTCCACTCAGACCGCTTCACGACTCCGGAGCTGGCACCACTGCGCGAGCAGCTCGCAAGTCTTGGCAAGGTCAGCTACTTCCCCTTCCTCGCGGAAACCCCGGAGAAACTGAAGCAATACGCGGCGGGGGCCGACTGCATCGTCATGGATGATGTCCCACTCACAGAAGACCATCTGCCAGACTTCCCCGAGCTCAAGCTCATCTCCCTGTTGGGCACCGGATTCGACACCATCGACCGGGAAGCCATGCGCCGCCATGGCATCACCGTCTGCAATACCCCTAACTACGGCACCGAAAACGTCGCCCAGCATACCGTGGCGCTCCTCTTCGCCCTCGCCCACCGCATCGGCGAGCAGCATCACCTCATCCAGAGCCAGGGATGGCCCGCCGTCCGCGCCGGAATCATCGAGCAGTTCCCGATCCAGGAGATCCAGGGAAAAACCTTCGGCTTCCTGAGTTATGGACTCATCGCCAGACGAGTACAGGAAATGCTCTCCGGATTCCAACTGCGCTTCATCGCCTCTTCCTCGCGCTCTGCCAATGAACTTCAGGAGCAAGGTGTGGAAAAGGTCGATCTAGAAACCCTCTTTGCCAGCTCAGATATTCTCTCCATCCATTCCAGATCCAGCCCAGCCAACCACCTGGTCGTCTCCGCTGAGCTGCTGGCTCTGATGAAACCCACCAGCCTGCTGATCAATACCGCTCGCGGAAACTTGGTCGACGAGCAGGCACTCGCCACCGCGCTGGCTAACCAGCAGCTCGCAGGCGCCGCACTGGACGTCCTCTCACCCGAGCCCCCGCTGCCTGAGAGCCCGCTGCTCAGCGCCCCAAACTGCATCCTCACCCCGCACATCGCCTGGAATAGCCTACCCGCCTGCGAACGTCTCGCCCACGAGTCCTACCAAAACATAAAAGCCTTCCTGGAAGGCTCCCCGCAAAACGTGGTGAACTAGACAATACCCTTCACACCTCACTGGCTACTTCGTCAGGCTCTCGATTTAGAAAACACCCAGACACAAAAAATCCCAGTAGGGAGATCCTTACTGGGAGAGAGAAAAAATGGTGCAGGGTGAGGGACTTGAACCCCCGACCAACTGGGTGTAAACCAGTTGCTCTACCAACTGAGCTAACCCTGCACTTTTTGGTGAGCCGCTCGGGCGACGCGAAAAATGCACGGTATCTCGGAGCGTTCAAGTAAAAATTGCTACTTGATCAAAAAAAATTTCCAGACACCTTTCCGCCCACATGCAAATGCGCTTCACCGATGAGGAAATGCTGACCCTGGCTGAGATGCTCTCTCTCGCCTGTTGGGTCTCTTCTTTCAACCAGTTACCAGGATCTGACTTCAATGCGGAACGCTACGAAGCCATGCTCGACCGCGTGCTCGAGCGCCTTTCTCAGCTCGGCATGGGAAAATTGATCGAACATGACCCGAACAGTGACCGCCCGCGCCTAACCAAAGAGTTTGAGGAAAAATCCTACGCCTTTCAGTCCTATGATGAGATGCGCAACGCTACTTTTTGGGAAGATTTGATGATCAGGCTCGCCGAGCGCGACATGATCCGCATCCACGGGGCCAAGAAATGGAAGAGCCTGGGTGAAGAGGAACGCCGTGAACTGGCCCGATCCAAAGAAGAGCGCTACTGGACCGAACTCCGCACCAATGGCTTCAAGAACATCCACCTGCTGGCTCCCAAAAACGAGGGCTAGCGGCGCAAAGCTCCACTTCCCTTGCATACCAGCCCTGCCGGTCCTAGTATCCGCGCATGGCTAATAGCATTGAATTCGATCTCGACGGACAACACCGCCCGAACGCCTACCCCATTCTAGCGTCACTCGTCACCCCGCGCCCCATCGCCTGGGTCACCACGGTCGATGCGGAGGGTAATGTCAACGCAGCCCCCTTCTCCTTCTTCAACGTCTTCGGCTCCAATCCCCCGATCGTGGCTTTCGCGCCGGGCAACAAGGAACCTGGCCTCCCGAAGGACACCGCCAAGAACGTCCGCCAATCCCGTGAATTCGTGATCAACCTCGTGGACCAGCCGGTGGCCGAGGCTATGGTAGCCACCTCCGCCAGTCTGCCCTACGGCACCTCTGAGCTGGACGGACTAGGCCTCAGCCTGAGCAAGAGCTCCGTGGTAGCCCCACCGCGTATCAGCGAGGCTCCTGCCGCCCTGGAGTGCCGGGAATACACGACCATGGAGATAGGCACCAATCGCCTCGTGATTGGCACCGTGCACCGCGTCCACGCCCGCGAGGGACTGTTTGACCCGGAATCACTCCGCTTTGACCAAGCAAACTATCACCCAGTGGGGCGCATGGCTTCACCAGACTGGTATTGCCTGACCGATCAGCTCTTCAATATCGAGCATCCTTGATCACCAGGAAAAAGAAAAGCCGGCGCCCTCAGGCACCGGCTTATCAAACAACCAAATTGAAATGGTTCGCTTATCGGCCATTGGCCAGACGATCCGCGAGCACCTTTGGCAGGCCAGCTTCGATGATCTTCTTCTGGGTGGTCTCGATATCGTACTCGAGGCGGCGGAAGGTAACGACCTTGGCATCCATGTCATAGATGCAGTAGGAGGCCTTCCACTCGCCGTCACGAGGCTGGCCTACGGAACCGGCGTTGATGAAGTACTTCATGCCGGCCTCGATAGCCACTGCCTCTGGCTGGACTTCCTGGACACGGGCACCTCTCACGAATACGCGAGGCACGTGCGTGTGACCATGGAAACACACCTGAGTGAACTGGTATGAGAAATTGGACATCGCATCGAACTTGTTGGTCACATAGTTCCATACGTTAGGTTGATCGAGTGTAGAGTGGACGATGGTGAAATCCTCGACTTGGCGGACCATACGCATGCGAGCCAGCCATTCACGTTGTTCGGCGGTGAGTTGGTCACGAGTCCACTGCAGGGCTTCCGCCGCTGTAGGGTTCATCATTTCCAGGGAGTGTTCACCTCCAGCATCTTCGTCATGGTTACCCTTAACAACCGGGCAGCCCATTTCACGAATTTTCTCCAAACATTTGACGGGATCCGCATTGTAGCCCACCACGTCACCAAGACACACGTAGCTGTCGCAGCCCTGGACCTCTGCATCAGCAAGGACGGTCTCTAGCGCTTCCCAGTTAGCGTGAATATCTCCAAATAAAGCTATTTTCATATAATGAGGTGGTTTTGCAGACGGAAAGAAGCAATGAACGCTAGGCCACAAAAGGAAAAGAAAAAAATGCCCTTGATCACGGTGACTTCTATTATTTTAGCGGTCCATAAGGGAACAGGCGCTGCTCATTTCTAACCCCTAATTCGCTCTCTAGCTTCTTCAAAGCTTCCTCTACACCATAAGGAACGTCGTCTGAGCCCTTTCCCTTCCAATAATTCCGCAAATTCCGGTATGCGTTCATCTTGTCACCATAAAGCTCTTCCAGACTCAGGCGCCGCTTGATTTTTACTGAAGGATTATTCTGCAGAATGAATAGCCGGCTTAGCACACTTGGGTAGTGCTGGCTGTCCCCCTCACTCCAAAGCTGGTATGCCTGATCATAGGCTTCCTGGGATTTTCCGGGGATCCGGGCCAGTGTATAGAGCACCATACGCTCCATCATCTTACGCTCCATTTGTGGCACATTGTCGTACTCCAGCGCCTGGCGCAGAGTCTTCAGCACCAGCTCATGGTCAGGTATGAGATGAACATTAGCCCACATGCGGGCCTTCAGGAACGGTAGGCGCCACTCTTTCGGGCTCATCAAAATCCCTTGATCCAAAAAATCTGAGCCTTTGTGAACGTAATCTTCGAACATGGCCTGGCGCTTCAAGGGCGGGTAATCCGTGTTCTCCTTACTGGAGACAGCGGCATTGGTCCCGATGTGCCAGGATCCCAGGTCCCAGTAATTCACGTTACCGGGATCCAGCAGCACAATATCCTTGTACTCACGCTCCAAATTTTCCCAGTCACTATCCACATGATACTGCGTGGCAGTCAGGCTCATGATCGCCGCCAGCGTGGGCCTTAGACTCCCGAAAGTGGAGGCCAGCCCCTTCTGCTTCAGAGAGGCCCGTGTATCCAGACTCATCGGCGCTGGCAGCAGCTCTCTCTCCCGCATCTCTGAGGACAATGCACTCTCATAGCCCATCCTCCACCAGCCAAAGGCCAGCAGGACGCAGATTACGATCACCGCATTGAGCCACTTGTTTGCCATCAGACTTCTTTTCTACGAAATACGAACCAAGAGAGCACGGTATACACCGCACAATAGAGAAAGGCCACCCAGCACACGCGCCCTAGGATAGAGCCCGGAACTTGCTTGCCATCAATAACTCCATCCTCGACTCCCAGCAGCTGGAAATCAGGGAACAATAGGGCAACCCAGCGGGTCACCTCAGACATCGGCGTGATGATCCCCAGGTCTTCCTGGCGCATGAAATACTCACGGGCATCCGCCTGGATAGTACCGATCAGCGCCACGATCACGGTAATGATGATGGTGAAAATCGTCGACGTAGAGAAGGTGGAGACCAGCATGGCGATGGAGGCAATCACGGCAGCCTTGAGAAACACCGCCAGCACACCGATCTGGAGATTCCAAGTAACTCCCTGGCTGTAGATCTCTTCGGACTGGCGCTCGATCACGGCCGCCGACAAGCCTCTGGCGCCCAGCATGGACTGAGTCTCAGCCACAATACCCTCTACCTTGAAATGCAGGATGGCACTGAATAGCCCATCCATCACCAGAAGGGAGACCAGGATCAGACACAACACGCCGCCCAGCTTGCCCAGCAGGTAATCAAGCCGGGGCACCGGCTTACAGAGAATGGTGTAAAGAGTCCGGTCCTCGATATCCTTTGGCAGCAGCAAAGCTGTCGCCGAGAGCGCCAGGATAAAGGCAAAGGTATTCATCGCAAAAAATCCCGCGCTCTTCAGCAAGCGCAGATCCTGGTTCATATTGGAGACGCCACTTACCGAGTAGGGCATCTCCACCATCTGTACACCGATCAGCAAGACGGCAAACACAGAAAGCAGATAGAATACCTTCATCCGCACCAACTGCGTGAAGGTATGGCTTGAGATCGTGGTGATCCTGCGAAGCGATATAAATGATGTGGTCTTTCCAGCCATGTTCCTGATTCCCTTTACTTCGATGATTTGCCTCGTTTCCTCGCCGTCTCAATGAACAGCCTCTCCAGGGTAGTCTTCGGCTTGCCATGGCTCACCCACTCGGCCGCTGCATCCTGCTGCACCAGCTGCTTGATCTTGGTCAAGAGTTCCTCACTGGCTCCCTTGAGGATGATTTCATCGTGATCATCCACGGTCGTCAGCTCCTTCAAGGTGCCTTGCTGGACAATCTTCCCCTCGAAAATGATACCTACTTGGTCACAGACCTCCTGCACCTGCTCCAGCAAATGGGAACATAGGAAGATCGTGACACCCTCATGTTTCAGCTTGAGGATCAGATCCCGGATCTCACGAGACCCCAGCGGATCCACCCCGGCAGTAGGTTCATCCAGTACCAGCAGGCGCGGCTTTTGGATCAAGGCCTGAGCCAAACCTACCCGCTGCAGCATCCCTTTGGAATAGCCGCCGATTCTACGATTCCGCGCATTCTCCAGAGACACCAGCTCGATCAATTCATCAACCCGGCTCGTCAATTCCTTGCCGTGCATCCCGCACAGCTTGCCATAAAACTTCAAGGTCTCGGCCACCGTCTGGTGCTTGTAGAAGTAGGGATTCTCAGGAAGAAAACCGATCTCACGGCGCGAATCTACCTTGATGGACTCGGCTCCAAAAACCTTGCAACTCCCCTCAGTGGGAGTCACCAGGCCGATCAAAGCCTTCATCGTGGTGGATTTACCGGAGCCATTGGGGCCAATTAGTCCGTAAACTTCCCCTTCCCCGATTTGTAGTGACACATCATCCACGGCACGAAACAGCCGTCGCTTGAACGATGAGCGATAACACTTCACCAAATGGCTGATTTCAACGGCGTTTGCTTTTTCCATACCCAGAAACTGTAAAGTCAGAACTTACCTCTCACTCCTACACTGACAACGAAATTCCCCCTAAATCCACCAAGCTCCTAACATTAAATTCACATTGCTGCGCAACTCCTCCTCAGACTTCTTGTTATATCCCTATGAATTACCTATACTTGATATGATTATGAAAACTCCATTCTACCTCTGCCTCATCGCTGCCGTCACGATCTCCACTCAGGCTGACGCACAACGTAAACGCGGCCCCCATCACCGAGGCAAAGCAGTCGCCAAAGCTGCTGCCGCTGACCATGCGGAACTTGGAGCCCTCAAAGACAAGTTCCTCGCCTTCCGCACCGCTGTCTATGAAGGCAACGACTACTATACAGATAAGGATATTGACCTGCGCGCAGCCCACCGCGGCCTCTATCTGCTCATCTGTGACTCACTCATTGAGGACCGCATTCGTGAGGACGCTGGCTTCTTCTACAATGAGCAACTTTTCCTCATCGCCGAGGACGCCAAGAAAATGCGCGGCAACAAAGATGTCCTGCCAGAATACCAGGCCAAGAAAATCAAAGCCAAACTCACCAAACTCCGTGATGACCTCAAGAGCGAGCGTGAAGACACCGTGAAACCTGAGATCCTCACCCCTCAGCTTAACCGCATCCAGATCAATCTGGAGGAGCTCGTGAAATTCGGACAAGACGAGGACATTCTCAGCTCTGGTGAAGCCAGCAGCATCCGCCGTAAAATGAACAACCTCTCCCGTGACGAGAAAAAAGCCAAATCAGACAAAAACGTCAGCGACAAAGAGAGAGAGAAGCTCATGGAAGAGGCCAGGGAACTCCGTAGAGAGACCATCAAACAACTTCTGGACTGATTACAAACACGACTTGCGTTTATAATGAATGATTTCTGAGATTTATGCTCTAATATAGTAAGTCGACGGACATAAATCTCAACCAATCAAGAATCATCCCATGAACGAAGAAACCAATCACGAAGAATCATGCTCCGAGAAGAAGCATTACGACTCCTTCTCTGACGCCATGAAATCCGCTAGCGAGGACGCCAAAGCCAAAGCTCAAGAGGCTGCTCCTAAAATCAAGGATGCCCTTGCCAATGCCGCCTTTGACGTAGCCTACGGAGCTGCCTACGGGACCGTATTTGCCGGAGCCTTCATCAATGAGTTCATCCCGAAGAACCTCAAAGAGGGACTCGCCAAAGGGGCCGCAGCAGGTAAAGAGGCTGCTCAGAAAGTCCATGAGAAAGTCACCTCTCCGGCTCCTGAAGCTCAAGCGCTAGACGGGGATCTTCCCGAGGTAAGCCCAGCCTAAAGCTGGCTCACCAAACCATTTCATAGATACGCACAGCCACCCTGATGGGTGGCTGTTTTACATTCTACTGCCTGAGGTTCAGATCGTGGATCCCGTCAACAGCCAGAGAGACATCTTTGGCTGTTCTGTAGAGAATGGAAAGGTAGATCAGGGCATTGACTGACACAGCCATCAGAGTCTTGAAATGATCCAACTGCGGGAACTGAGTCACCAGATCTCCAGCCAACATTAAGAGAATTCCATGAATGATGGGTGCCAGGAAGGGATAGATACAAAATGCCATCAACCACTTCTCACTCGGGCTTTCAATATAGCGGTACTGAGGATGTGAGGAGATAATCACATTAAAGTCCCTCGCCCACCACCAGACGCTGATGAAATTCCAAAGATAATTCACACCAGGGACCCACATCAGCAGGGCAACCACCCACGCAGGCACTTTGGAACCATATTGATTGGTCACTCGCCATCCATCGTAAATCCAACGGGTAAAGCGCCCGTAGGCCAGAACACTGAGCATCAATGCCACCCAAGCAATCGCCTGCGCCGTAACAGCACCACCTTCTGGCGCCAGTCCACCAAAGGGAATAAACCAGTAGAGAATGCAAAGCACTGGAATCATCAGCCCCAAGGCGGCGAGAGTCGGCTTGAGCCACTGCCCCAAACGCGCCTTCTTCACATCCACCACAATGATAGGAGCCTGAGTTTTCCAGGCCTCTCTGGCAATCACCTCAGGACGCACCTGGGTCTTGGCACGGTGAACATGCTCATAAATAGCATCCAGCTCCGCTACCGTGAGCCAAGCCTGGCTCCCATCGTGCCGAATAAAATCCAATCTGGGATCTAAACGCCCGGATTCTGCCAATTGCTTAAGATGCACCAGATTGACTGGTCCATACTCTCTTCCGACACGACGATAGTACCACACTGACTTTGCCGGGTGCTCCTGTTGAATAACCGCTGACATCTAGCAGAAGTTATAAGGCGCCAACAAGAGATGACAATGCAAAATGCTTTTCACCCGGCAATCTTTACCGCGCAAGGCGGCCATCGCTTAAAACATGTCTTTGCGTTTCAGTTGGTGCTCAAGGTTTTCTAAAAATGTTTCTACCGTTTTGAATTGGGAGGCAGTGAAGCGATTGAATTCTTCACCCTCCTGGTCAAACAGAATAACCGTCGGCACACCCTTCACTTTATACTTTTTCATCACCTTTGAATTCTGCGCCTTCAACTCCGGATTTGAGTTGGGAATATCTATCTTCACCAAGACATATTTCTTGGAGGCTTCCTCGACAAACTCCGGCTTGGAAAACACTTCCTTCTCCATCATCTTACACGGTGGACACCAGTCCGAGCCCGTGAATTCCACCATCACCGCTTTATCAAGCTCCTTGGCCTTCTTCACAGCCTCGTCGATATCAGTCATCCAGCCTTCACCAGCCATTAATTGGACACTAGCAAACAAGCTCAGCATAAAAACAAGTAGTGCATTCATTCTCTTCATCTCCCCATTATATCGTCACAAATGGCTTTTCCTATCTATCTTTTCGTCGGACAATGCCATCAATTCACTCAGAGACATCATGAAATCCATCCTCATCGCTACCCGAAACGCCCACAAAACAGAGGAAATCCGCGAGATGCTTGGAGACCAGTTCCAGGTCAGCGACCTCAATGGACTGGAATTCCCTCCCGTAGAAGAAACTGGAACCACTTTCCTAGAAAATGCCACTCTGAAGGCTGTCGAAATCAGCAAGCAAACCGATGAACTCGTCATCTCTGACGACTCCGGTCTGGAAGTGGATGCTCTGGATGGCGAACCTGGAGTCTATTCCTCCCGCTATGGAGGTGAAGACGGCAATGACCAGCTGAACAACGCCAAACTGATGGAGAAACTCTCCCTGCTGAGACCTGACGTGAAGCGCAGTGCGCGCTTCCGTTGTGTCATGGTTATCGCCAGGAACGGGCAGCGTCTCGCCCATTTCTCTGGCAGCGTGGAGGGCCGAATCATTGACGAAAAGCGCGGCGATCACGGCTTTGGCTACGACCCCCTCTTCATCCCGGATGGGCACGAAAAGACCTTTGCTGAGCTAGACGGACAGATAAAGAACAGCCTGAGTCACCGGTCCAGAGCCCTCACACAGGTTGTTGACTGGCTCTCACAAACTGCCTGACTTTGCATGCTGGTTTGCGCTATTTCATCAATACTCTTAAAAGTACAAGGTTCCAAATGAGTGGTTGCCATGTGCCGATCAATCGCTATGACTAAGCCCATCCCAAGAGCATGGTAGAGCACTTGAATCCCTCCCGGGCAATTCCTCATCACTAAGCAGGAAAAGCCTATCTCTCTCCACTGAGACTGCAACTACCATCTCTCAACACACCAATTCTCACACTCAAACGGACGCTAAGCACTATGGCGGACAAAGAACGATACGAAATACTCAAACTCCTTGGCAAAGGGAGGACTGGCGGCGTCTATGAAGCCGAAGATACCGTATTGAACCGTAAAGTCGCACTGCGTCGATTCTTTTCGGAGACAGGAGGACACGACAATTCCAAGCTCAACGAGGACTTTGCCAACATCGCGCAAAACCTCTGCAATCTCCAGAATCCCAACTTGCTCACCATTTTTGATGCAGGTACTGATGAGGACGGGGCCTACATGGTATCCCAACTACTCGACGGCACCAGCCTAGCAGATCAGGTTGCCAAGTCCTGTCTTGATGCATGGGATGCCTGTGATCTAGCCAGCCAAATGTTGGACGCGCTTCAAGCAGCACACTCTGCTGGCTTTATCCATGGCGCTCTAACTCCTGGCTCTATCATGATGCTAGACCGTGCACGAGGAGGCCACCTCTACGTGATTCTCGACCTAGGTCTCTGCAGGCTAGCCCCCCTCATTCAGGGATCTGACTCACAAAACTCCATGATGGCTGATCCTGCCCTCATGGCACCCGAGCTTTTTGATGGGGAATCCGCCACGGAACAATCTGACCTCTACATGCTAGGGCAGGTCGTCTACACCACCCTGGCCGGTGGTCACCCACTTGCTGGCCTCTCCATCCCTGAGGCAGCTGCGAAACATAAGGCTGGTGATCTACCACGAATCACCGATTACAGGCCTGAGCTCGACCCCGCCTTTGCGGATTGGCTCCACAAACTCATTTCCCCGGATCCTAACCAGAGACCGGAATCCGCCCAAGCCGCTGCGGAAGAACTCCCGGAGGTGGAAAAAACCACTCCACAGACCACTACGACCAGACAGCAAAGGGTCAAGCTAGTCACTAGCTCCGTCCCTAGCAGAAAAACAACGGCAGTCACACCGATTACCGGCCCTCAGGTAACCATACCTCAAGCCATTAGTGACCGGGTCACGGTTTCCTCCAGCGTTCAGAGCGCTGCACTTCCTGCCGCTGAAGCCAGTAACAAGTCTGTCAACATCGTCTTCCTCATCATTGCGGCAGTACTCGCCATCATCATTGGCGGCATCTTTATGGTGATGCGCGGCGGCAACACCACCACGACTGCTGACAAGCTTAAGAAAGATCAGGAACAAGTAGAGGAATCACTCCCCTTTGCCTCTTTCTCATCCATGTACGCCAAGCCGAGCATTGGTCAGACACCGGAGAACCAGGTGAACATGGCAGACGCGGACACCTTGGACTGGCTCATCCTCACAGGCCTGCCAATCAAGGACAATATGATCCTCCGCTACTCTGGAGGCATCATCAAGGAAACCACTCCCACGAACAAGCTGCAGCCCGTCTCGTATCCACAGCCCCAAGAAAAGTTCACCATCTCCAATGGCAAGACTCTCCATCCGGCCGTTAGACTGGATACGAACAAAAGCGGTCTCAGCACCAAGGAAGGCTGGATAATCAAGCTCAAAGCTCCAGCCAAGCTGGACGGACCTCTCAAAGTTTCTACCTATTTTGTAGCCTGGAAGTGTGATGTACGCTTCAGGATCAAGACTGCCAGCGGCAAATATCTGGAAGATGACTACCTCTTCAAGTGTCACGGCCAGAACGTAAGTTCGGAAGTAACGGCTACCATCCATGACCTCAAGCCAGGTGATGACTTCTCCATCGAGCTGCTGGTAGACGAGTTCCATTCGGGCTCCAATCCAGCCATCATGCTCTCCGCCGTAGCCATCCCAAAACCCTAGGACCTGAAAAGTCCACTTGCGATACTCAGCAAGTAATCCACCTTACGTGGCAACTGAGAAAATCAATACTCGCACGTGGACTCTATCACACAAGCTACTCTGGGCGCCCTTTGCGGCGAACTCGTTCTCCGCAAGCAGCTCGGCTGGAAAGGCGCGGCTTGGGGACTTTTCTTCGGCACTCTTCCTGATCTGGATATTCTCGCCGCCCCGTTTCTAGATGGTCTGGAGTGGCTACGTTTTCACCGTGGAATCTCCCATGGTTTGTTAGCGGTCTTTCTGGGGCCATTGCTCTTAGCCTGGCCATTCACCAAAATCCACAAGCAAGTTTCCTACAGGCGCGCCTATCTTTTCCTCTGGCTCACTTGGCTCACGCACGTCCTGATAGATTGCTTCAACAGCTACGGCACCCAGCTCTTCGCCCCTTTCTCGGATCGCCCGATCGCGTTTAACAACATTGCCATCATCGACCTCTTCTTCACCTTGCCCACGCTCTTCGGTCTGATCATCTGCCTTTTCAGGAAGAAGGATAGCAGGGGGCGCACCATCCTTGTGACCCTGATTACAGCCTGGATCTGCACCTACACCGCCTGTAGCTTTGCCATCCAGCAGAAGGCACGCCAGCACTTCAGCCAAGTCCTCGAGGCCAACGACCTAGCGCCAGACGACTTCACCGTCTCGCCCACGCTCACCAATATCTTCCTCTGGCGCATGCTCGCCCGCACGGATGACAGCTACTACGTCTGTTACTGGTCCATCTTCGACCCCAAGGACGCAGTTCCCCGCATCGACCACATCCAGCGAGCACCTGAAACCGTGAGTGAATTCCGCGGATCCCAGGCATTTGAGACAATCGACTGGTTTTCCAGCGGATACTGGAAGGCCTACTTTTATCCCGACAAGCCGAATTCAGTCTACCTGGCAGACATGCGCTTCACGGAAATGCATGCCCAGATAGGCTCCAAAGCCGTCAAGGTCCCACCCTTCATGTGGAAACTCACCAAAGACGGAGCAGACGTGAAGATCCAGCGTTCATCTGGCCGATCAGCGACAGGCAAAGAGGGTGAATCCATGCCTCAAAAAATCTCCCGTTTCCTGGACCCTCTCATTACCCGAATCAAGGGAGACACGACAGCCTGGGAAAAGGATGCCCGCTGGCCCTGGGATACTGCGGAACTGGAAAGTACATACTTCCCTGCCGATAGCACACAACCATGACTGGCCAACCAGCCGGTTAGCTGTGCCCATCAGGCTTATTCCTCATAATCTTCAGGCTCGCGCCCCAAACGCTTGTCGATCTGCTCGATCAATTTCCAGGAACAACGGCGGCGCTGGTACTTACGGAACAGGACGTTTCTGAGCATCACCCAGACATCTTCATCCACTTCTTCCATTTTTTCCAGTTCCGTCTTCTCGCGGCGACTCCCCTTCATTCCGGTGAAGAACACCCATTCTTTGGCATGATGGACCGCACGGTACAAACGTGTACCTTCATCCGTCTCCACCTTCCATTCGTGTTTCTGTCGCTGCATGCCGTGAGTGTGAGAGTAAGCTGGTAAAAAATCAAAGCCATTTCCGCGACAAGATTCATCCCGCCCACTCAGTTAATCCTCGCATGCACCCCGGAGCTCGACTACTCTGCCTGCACAGACGCAACTGCCTAACACAGCTCACCGTGAAACGCCTTCTCAGCCACGAACTCACCAAACTGATCCTTTTTGTCGTACTCAGCTTCACCGCGGCAGCCATCATCGCTCCCCACCTCTACACTGCTGGTAAAGACCTCGCAGCTGCCCATGCTCCCCTCCCGAAAGACCCTCCCTTTTCCGCCTCCCCAACCGTCTGGTTGGCCGAAAAATGTGACTCGGCCGAATTCTCTCGCTACTTCAACCGAGCACTTATGGCCTCAGCCTTGCTGCTCCTCTATCCTTTGATCCGCTCTCTGCGCAGCAGTGGCACCACAGAAGTAAAGCCACCTCTGAAGAACAGGATCAATCCACGGGCCCAAGGCTGGAAAGATATCGCCGTGGGCCTCTGCCTCTCCATGGGCTTTCTGATCCTTCTCGGCTTCATCCTGCAGAACCTCGGCTGGGTCACTCCGGAAGAAAAATGGAATCTGGGGAAAGCCATCCGCAAAGCCATTGCCCCGGCGATCATCGTATCCATCCTGGAAGAGTGGCTCTTCCGCGGCGTGATCTTTGATATCCTGATGCGGAAACTCAGCACAGCAAAGACTATCATCTCCCTCTCTCTGATTTTCGCCGCCCTGCACTTCCTCAAACCACCTGAAGGTGTAGATGTCGTGGATCCGCGAAATGCTCTGGCCGGTTTTGAAATGCTCGGCCTGATCGGTCACAAATTCCTCAACCCCGCCAGCTTCTTTGGAGTCTTTCTGACTTTGTTCACCGTAGGACTAATCCTGGCCTACACACGCCACAAGACGGGCTACCTATGGCTCTCCATTGGCCTGCACGCAGGTTGGATCTTCTCCCTGAAGACATTCAACAAACTCACTGACCCCACTGGAGAAGCTCCGGAGATCCTCTTCAATGAAAATATCACCGACGGCCTCCTGCCGCTTGCCACACTGGTTCTAACTGGTAGCGCGGTTTACCTCTATCTCAGACAAAAGAAACCCATGCTGTGAAACGGCTAGGCTCCAGACTGCTAGATATCATCTACCCTCCCAGCTGCCACTTTTGCGAGGAGCCTCTGGAGCTAGGCAGATACCTCTGCACAGCATGCAGGCAAGACCTCAAGGAAATCACCGCCCCATTCTGCAGCATCTGCTCGGAAGCCTTTGAGGGAGCCATCGACGCGGAGTTCTCCTGCCCGAATTGCCACGACCTTCACTTCCAATTCGACTTTGCACGTTCCGCCCTGGCTCGCACCACGAGCTCCCACCAGCTGGTGATCGACTTCAAATACAACAAGCAGAGACACTTGGCCCCCATACTGGCCAGCTATTGCGCACGGGTCATTCTCCAGACCCCGGAGATAAGCTCACTCACCTCTCCAGTCATTCTCCCAGTCCCCCTGCACTGGACCAAACGTATCCGCCGCGGCTTCAACCAGTCGGAAGAAATCGCCATTCACCTCTCCAAGGAAACAGGAATCCCCTGCTCCAGAGCGCTCAGGAGAAAGCACCACACACGCACCCAGACCAGACTTACCCGAAGCCAGCGCATGGCAAATCTCAAGAACGCCTTCGCCGGCGGCCGCCTGCCCACCAAGTTCCAGACCGCCATCCTGCTGGATGACGTCTTCACTACAGGATCCACCGCCAACGCCTGCGCTCAAATCCTGAGGAAGAATTCACCCCACCTCAAAAAGATCATTGTGGTCACGGCACTACGGGGATAGAAGCTTTTGCCCTCTTTCGCATATAAGCTATTCTATCACCACTCCAGAGCCTTCATTGCGATCATGACATCCAGACTCCTACTCCTAGCTTCCTGCCTGCTCCCATTCTCCACGCTCCACGCGCTTGAGATCACTCAATCAGGCACCGGCAAAACTCTCGAAGTCACTCCAGTCTCCTTCAGAGGCAAAAACATCACTTTCAAACAAGGCGGCAAAACCTTCTCCCTGCCGGCCTCCTCCCTGACTCCTGAGAGCAGACAGAAAATCGCCAGCTGGTTCATCTATGAGCGCGAACGCAACGCGGAGAAATACAGCGCCATCCAGCAAGCCATCGGGCACGAGCTGTTCAACTCCCGCAGCAGCCTTTGGAACGAAAAGGCCGAGACTGTCGCCAAACGCTTGAACTGGCGTCCAGAGTCATACACAGGCGTCCTCAGCTTCCGCTCCTACCCGTCTCCAAAATACGGATTCCTGAACGCGCACCCCTATTGCTGCACTCTCTACGCCGACGAAAACAACAAAGTCAGCCACCTCTCCCTCGTCTTTGCGAACAAAGGAGATTACGGCAGCACCGTTGGATTCGGCCAAGATCACTTCCAGCCTCAGGGCGACCTACCATCCCCATCAAACCTGAACGAAGCCATTGCCAGGGATGCCAAAAGCATCAGCACCCAGCTCACAGCCATCCTCGGGGAGCCGACCGAACAACGTTACGGAGAAAAAGAAGACAGGAGAAATGCCCTCCGATGGGATTTCCTAGACCACGCCTTCATTCTTTCCGAACGCTCCCATGAATACACCCACCTCCTGATCGTCCCCTCAGACATAGCCGACAACGAGGGCAAACAGGACTTCATCAAGGATCAGGACCTGCGCGAAATGCTCAGTAAGAATATCGCCAGAAAAGAGAATGGCGACACCTATCTGGATAACATCCCCATGGTGAATCAGGGCCCCAAAGGCTACTGCACCCCGGCTACTTTCGAGCGTGCCATGCGCTACATGCAAGTGCCAGCAGACATGTACCTGCTCGCCACCATCGCCACCGCGCAAGGCGGTGGAACCAACCCCGCCCGCCTGGCAGATGAAGCCAAACGCATCATCCGCTCCAAGGCCCGCCGCATCAAAGACCTCGATCTCAGATCTGAGCTCGATATGAAACTCGTCCAGAAGTACATCGACAAAGGCGTCCCCATCCTCTGGAACATGCGCTCCCTCAGCAAATACAACGAGATTGCCAACTCACGCACCAAGGAGCGCGAGTCAGTCAAAGACTTCGACGTCTGGGCAACCGCCATTCAGGAAGAGGCCGAAAAAGCCCTCCCCTTGCTGAGAGACAACAGCAACCACCACACTTGCATGATCATTGGCTATAACGCCAAAACGAATGAAATCGCCGTCAGTGACTCCTGGGGCCCCCGCTTCGCCCTGCGCTGGATTCACTTGGATATTGCCACCGCCGTCTCCGGAGGAGGAGGCTTCGTGATCGACCTGTAATTGTAACGCTTTGCTAAAAACAATGGTTGTCGTTAGCGCTTAAGACAGCTAGGCTCCCTCCATGGACGCATTTCGGGAAACGCTCCCAAATGCATGAACCACTGACTATCAGACATTCACTATCTAGTCCCATGGGTATTTTCGAAAGACCAAGACTCCGCAACAACAAGCGCAAGGACATGCCAAATGACCTTTGGACCAAATGTCCCGAGTGCGGAAACATGATCCACACCCTCGATCTCAAGCAGAACGATCAAGTCTGCACCCACTGCGAGCACCACTTCCTGCTCGGCTCCCGTGAGCGCATCGCCATGATCGCAGATGCCAACAGCTTCGAGGAAACAAATGCCGGTCTTTTCTCTAAGAACCCACTTGGCTTCGATAAGTACGAATCCAAGATCGAAATGCTGCGCGCCAAGACAGAGCTCAACGATGCTGTGGTTACTGGCCGCATCACAGTCGAAGGCTCCCCTGCCATGATCGCTGTGATGGACTTCAAATTCTTCGCTGGTTCCATGGGCTCCGTCGTCGGTGAGAAAATTACCCGCGCCGTCGAGACAGCCATCGCTGAAAAGCGCGGTATGATCATCGTCTCCGCCTCCTCCGGTGCACGCATGCAGGAAGGCATGCTCTCCCTCATGCAAATGGCCAAGACCTGTGGCGCACTGGCTAAACTTTCTGATGCAGGACTTCCCTACATCTCTCTTCTCACCCACCCGACTACTGGTGGTGTGACAGCCTCATTCGCCACAGTGGGCGATATCAACCTGGCTGAACCAAAGTGCATGATCGGTTTCGCCGGCCCTCGCGTGGTCAAGGAAACCACTCACCAAGACCTGCCTCCTGGTTTCCAGACTGCTGAATTCATGCTCGAGCACGGCCTGGTGGACTCCATCGTCAAGCGCAAGGACCTTCGCAAGAAGATCGCCCAACTCCTGCGCTACATGCTGCCAGCTTAGCCGAAGGAATGATCACCGCTTGCATCTGGATACTTCACATCCTTTTCCTTTATGCCTTCATCAGCTGCTTCGCTGAGCAGGCAAAAGGCACAGCTATCCTATGCTTGATCATTGCCGTCGCTGCCTATGTGGGCCGCCCGTTTATTCTACCATACATAGGCATCGCCTACATTCACTACGTCATCATTGCAGTTCTCACTGTCTACATGCTGAAGAAGAGCGGCTCACTTTTTGACACGTGGTGATCTGAAAGAATAGCGACTCTGGTATAACTTAACAACGTACACACGTTCTCCGCATGACCTATCAGGAAGCTCTCGACTGGCTCTACTCCACTCAGACCTTTGGCATCAAGCTTGGCCTCGATGGTCCACGCAAGCTGCTGCGCCAGTTTCTAGCCTTCCCCAAGTCAGGAGTCAAAGTCATCCATGTGGCTGGCACCAATGGTAAAGGCTCTACCTGCGCCTTCATTGACTCGCTTTGCCGTAGTTCTGCCCACCGTACTGGTCTTTTCACTTCTCCCCATCTCGTCGACTATCGTGAGCGCATCCGCGTGAACGGTGAAATGATTCCTGAGGAAACCGTTGCGGAATACCTCACAGAACTCCGCGAACTCGTCGCCGAGTGGGAACACCATCCCACCTTTTTCGAGCTGACCCTCGCCGTCGCCATGCGTCACTTCCGAGAGACTGAGTGCGAAGTCATTGTCCTGGAAACAGGCATGGGTGGAAGACTGGATGCGACTACCGCCGTACCCGCAGACGTCGCCGTCATCACCCCGATCGCCCTCGACCACTCCCAGTGGCTGGGCGACACCTTAGAGAAGGTCGCCTTTGAAAAAGCAGGCATCATTCTGGAGGACAAACCCACCATCTCCGCCAAGCAAGAGCGAGAGGCCGCCATCGTCATCGCCGAGCAGGCTAATGAAATGCGTTCCCCGCTCACCGTGATCGAAGCGCCACTCACCGGCTACAGCCTCTCACTGGCCGGACCACATCAGGCTTACAATGCCCATCTCGCGCTGGAAGCTGCCAACGCCATAGGCATTCCACTCAACTTCGACAGCGTCCAGTACGCAATGTCCCATACGAACTGGCCGGGCAGATTCGAGACCGTCTCAGACTCCCCCACCATCATCATCGATGGTGCGCACAACCCGCATGCTGCAGCAGCACTCCTCCAGACCTGGGAACATCAATTCGGCAGCAAGAAGCCTATCATGCTTTTTGGCGCCGTGGAATCCAAGGACGTCTCCGGCGCTCTCAAACTCCTCTGCCAGCTCCCGAGCGAACTACACCTGGTCAAAATCAACACGGCCAGAGGCCTCCCCACAGAAACATTGCTAGAAGCTCTGCCTGAAGACTGCCCGCCACACACAGAGCACGATTCCCTTCAGTCAGCTCTTGATGTTGTCATCCCGGCGGCTGTAGAATCCGGCACACCCATCCTCATCTCGGGTTCACTCTTCCTGATCGGCGAGGCCAAATCCATCCTGCAAGGTGGGTCTTTCCAAGCCTCCACTCAGTAGGCGGTCCACGCTAGGATTCAGGCACTACCACCTTGGCCGTCTCTTCGATAGACACTTTACCCTGCCCCTTCACCCTGAGGTTCTTGTTAGGCGAGCCGGACAGCACGACAGTCCCTGAGAGCTTGGACTCCAGATCTACATAATACTTCAAGGAGCGCTTGATCGTCCCCTTCATTTCCATGCTCATCGTAAAATTTTCCCCATCAGGCTGACCATCAACTTTGTAGTGGACGGAAAACACGGCGCATTCCTGCCCCTGGAATTCCTCCACCCCCATGAACATCAATTTTACAAAGCCACTCTTCGCGTCCTGCAGTTTAACCTTCTTCACATCCACTTCCCACTCATCCCCCAGCCTCCTCGGGTCCGCTCCATAGATTTTGAGATCTTCACCGATGGACTCGCCCATTTTCCCAAGCATACCACTGATTTCATCAGTCAGCTTGCTCTCATCCTCTAGCTTGGCAACCCATGCACCATCCACTCTTTCGTAAAGAACGGGAACATTCAGCAGAGGCGATGGATCAGCTTCTTTCCCGGGGACCATTTTCCCACCAAAACCTACCGACTGCCTCTTTTTATCCACCAAGATGGTGTCCCGGAATTTGTCCGGGCCCAGACACTGGCGCCATTCCCGTTTGGAAGTCGCTATCTCCATCTCCCCTGAGTTCGAGATGCCCTGAGAGATAAACTCCATCTGCACATCATACATGTGCTGCTTCTTGATCATATCCACCGAGTTCCCCACTAGGTGCTCCATTCCCTCTTTGGCTAGCACATACTCTTTGGATGCCGCTTCGATAGCCTCTGCACTGTCCTTACCGCCCGCCGGAGTCACACTTTCAATAACCTTCCGTTCGCAGGAAACAAGCAGGCTAAGCAGGGCTGCTGGCAGAATAATACGCTTCATGAAAATATTGTAATATTTCACTGCCCGCTCTAGCTCAAGGCAAATTCTCTGCTCCCTTGCTAATACTCCTACAAAAAACCTGAGATTTTTCCCGCCAAACGCATTTCGACCCCGACCATTTAGCCCCCGCCAATGGCGGAAATATCACTTGCGGGAGCAAAAAAGTGAATTACGGTTCAAAAAATGAATCGCGATTCAGAAATTTCTCTAGAGGCCACTGACCGCCGCTCCCGCAAGCGAGAGGAAAAGCGTCAGACAATCATAGCTGCAGCCGAGCGGATATTCCACGAGAAAGATCTCTCCCACATCTCGATGGAAGAGATTGCCCGAGAAGCCGATGTGGCCGCAGGCACGCTTTACAACTACTTCCCGGGCAAGGAAGCCCTCTTCCTTGAAGTTTTCGTGAACAAGCTCACCCCTCTGTTTGACGAAGCACTAGCCGAGTGGGAATCAGACGCCCCCTTCAAGGAAAAGCTGCGCCTGGTAGTGAACCTGCACATGAGTTTCATCCACTCACACAAAGGCTTCTACGAGTTCCTCATGACCCTGGGTCAGCCCGACTTTACCGCCCCGGGTCCCTTCACCGGCCTCGTAGAACTCTGCGAGGGCTACCTGACTCGTCAGACCAGAGCCTTCGAACGAGCGCAAAAAAGCGGAGAAATATCGAATACTCTCTCTCCTAAATTCCTCGCACGTGCGCTCCGCAGCCTCTGCTGGGGTATGGCCACGGAGGCCGTGAACCGCCGCAAGACCCAAGACCTCGACTCGGAGGTCGAACCCATTCTCGAACTTTTTTGGAAAGGCATCACCCAATGAAATACGCATCACTCACCCTAGCTTCCTCTCTCGTCCTCAGCAGCTGCGTCCTTGGACCTGACTACAAGACCCCTGAGACAGCTGACCTACCGGCTAAGTTTGACAAGATCCCGAGCGGCTGGAAAGCCGCCTCCCCAGCTGACCACCTGGACAGAGGAGATTGGTGGAAGCGCCTAGGTGACTCCAAGCTAAACCGCTACATGAGCCAGGTAGAGAGTGCCAACCCGAATGCCCAGGCCGCACTCGCCCGCCTGAGACAGTCCCGCGCCGTAACTGCAGCCTCTCGGGTAGCCCTCCAACCCGCTCTCAATCTTAATGGTCGTGCAGGTTCCACGCGCAGTTCTGAAAACACCTTCCGCTCCCCTCAAGCGATCAATCAGCAAGGCCTCACCAATGATTCCTTCAGACTTCCATTCGACCTGACCTGGGAGATCGATCTCTGGGGACGTGTTCGCAGAGAGCAAGAAGCGGTCCTCGCCAGTGAACAAAGCGTGATCGCCTCCTATAAAGGAGTCATCCTCAGTCTCCAGGCCGACTTAGCCCAGTCCTGGTTCTCTCTACGCGCCACCGACAGTGAGATCGAAGTACTTAACGAGACACTTAAACTGCGCAAGAACGCCCGAGATCTACTCGCCAACCGAGTCAAGGAAGGCGCCGGAAGCGACCTGGATCTCGCACGCAGTGAGGCAGAACTCGCCTCCACCGAGGCGGACATCGCCAGCCTTCGCCGCCGCCGTGCTGAACTCGTCAGCGGTATCGCTCTCATTTTAGGCAAACCTGCCCAAGGCTTCCAGATTGCCCACTACCCGCTGGACTCTGAGCCACCGCGCGTACCTATCAATCTTCCTTCCGAAGTGCTGGAGCGCCGTCCGGATATCTCCCAGGCCGAACGTAATCTCGCAGCAGCATCGGCTCGCATCGGTTCCACCCAAGCCGCTCTCTTCCCGAAGATCGGCATCGATGCCTCACTGGGGCTCGCCAGCCGCAGGGCCGCTGATCTTCTGGAAACCTCTAGCAAGACCTGGTCCTACGGGCTGGATGCCTCCGTTCCCATCCTTCGCCGCACCATCCTCAAGGCCGACGTCAAACAGGCAGAAGAGAAGTACAACGAACTGCTCGAAGAATACCGCCAGACCGTCCTCACGGCCCTGCGTGAAGTCGACGTTTCCCTGAACTCTATCAAGTGGCTAGGCAGACAGCAGAGCGCTGTAGACCGCCAGGCAGCAGCCTCCAAGAAAGCAGCCGACCTCTCGAACACCAGATTCCTCGAAGGTCTCACCTCCCTCCTTGAGGTGATTGATGCCGAACGTACCCGGCTCCAGGCCTCACGTGCCCAGATTCAAGTGCGCAACGAACGCTACACCGCCACCATCCAGCTGATGAAAGCTCTTGGCGGCAGCTACCACAGCCCAAGCAAATAATTCTACCCCGTTCCTAACTAACAGAACATCATGTTTACCAAGTCCATCTCCACACTCGCCTTGGCATCGGCCATTGTGCTGACCTCATGCTCGGACAAAGAGAAAGATCCAGCTGCCGAGGCTATGACCAATGCCCCACGGAAGGTAGAAACCACCACGGTCTCGCGCACAGACATGCGCAGCATCCTTTCTCTCGTAGGCTCGATTGAAGCCAACGAGATCGCTGACATCCGAGCTGAAATCTCCGGCAATCTTGAAAGCATCAACTTCAAGGAGGGCGATCAGGTGAAAGCCGGCCAAGTACTCGCCAAGGTCGATGACCGAGAGATCGTCGCCCAGCTTGAGGAGACAGAAGCCCAGCTCAAACTCGCCAAGCAGACCAGAGACCGTTACCAGCGACTCATCGCCACCAAGTCCATCCCCCAAGCGGATTTGGATGAGGCCGAGTCCCAACTCTCTACCCTGCAAGCCACCGCGCAGCGCCTCCGTGTCCGCCTCTCTAAAACATCCATCAAAGCCCCTTTTGATGGAACAGTAGGCGCGCGTAATGTATCCCCAGGTGATTACATAGACCCGTCAAAATCCATCACCACAGTGGTGGACACTTCAAAGCTTAAGATCAGCTTCCAGGTGCCGGAGAGATACTACGGCCAGCTGAGAGTAGGTGGTGACATCGATATCCGCACCTCCACCACCAACGGTTCCAAAACCAAAGGTTCCGTCTACTTCATTTCCTCCGTCGTCGAACGCGCCACTCGCTCAGCTCAAGTCAAAGCCTGGATCGAGAACCCGCCAAAGACTCTCTACCCGGGCATGTTCACCAATGTGGACCTCATCCTCGAAGTGCGTGAGAAAACACTCACCGTACCTGAGCAGGCTCTACTTGCCTCCGCTCGCGGCGACTCCGTCATCGTTCTCGGTCCGAGCGAAGGTGGTTCCAATCCTATCTCTATCGTACCCGTAAAGACAGGTCTCAGGGAAATCGGCACAGTCGAGATCGAGCCAGTCAAACCTGGTTCCATCAAGGAGGGCACCGAAATCGTCGCTGCGGGCGTAGGTGGCCTTCCTTTATTCCCTGGCATGCGGGTCATCCCCGTACCGATGCGCCCCGACCCGATCCGCACTGGCTCTACTCTACAAACGGGCTCCTATGATGAAATTCTCACCCCCGACAAGAAGGGCAAGAAAGCTGAACAGGCCCAACCTGAGTCCAAACAATAAGACACCGCGACCGAACAGCCTGTTCACCTAATTCACACAATCTAACAAAATGGTTTTATCTGACATTTCCATCCGCCGTCCGGTGGTTGCGCTGGTGATATCCATCGTAATCATCCTGCTTGGCGTACTTTCATTCAAATCACTTCCAGTCAGGGAATACCCGAACACGGATGCTCCTGTAGTCTCTGTGACCACGGTACTCCAGGGTGCGGACGCCGCCACCGTGGAGTCCACCATTACCGAGCCTCTGGAAGAGCAGATTTCCACTATCGACGGTATCAAGCTACTCAAGTCTGAATCCCGCGAACAGGTCTCACAGATCACCATCGAGTTCAACCTGGACCGCGATGTAGATGAAGCAGCCAATGATGTTAGAGACAAGGTCTCCCGTGCTCGCGGCCGCCTACCCGATGAGATTGACGAGCCTCAAGTTTCCAAGCAGGAAGCGGATGCTTCCCCGATCATCTGGTTCTCAGTGAACTCCGACCAACGCTCTCTCTTGGAGCTTTCCGATCTTGCCGACCGCATCATCAAGCAGCGCATGCAAACGGTGCCCGGAGTAGGTAACATCATCATCGGTGGTGAGAAGCGCTTCGCCATGCGCGTCTGGCTCTCAGCCGAAAAGCTTGCCGCCTATGACCTGACCTCCAATGACATTACAGCTGCACTACGCAACCAGAACGTCGACATCCCAGGTGGCCGCACCGAGGCTTTGACCCGTGAATTCACTGTCCGTATCGAAGGAGACATGAAAAGCGCGAGCGAGTTCAACAAACTCATCGTAGCCCACCGCAACGGCCAGCCTGTCTTCCTGGAAGATATCGGCCGCGCCGAACTCGGCTCCGAGGACTACCGCACCCGCACCTTCTTCAATGGCAGCCCCACCGTCGGTATCGGCATCGTCCGTCAATCACAGGCAAACCTACTTGAGGTAGCCGAGGGTGTAAAAAAGGAGGCGGAGACAATCACCCAGGCGGGCTTGCTACCACCAGACGTCAATCTGGAGCTAGCCTACGATTCCTCCATCTTCGTACAGCGCTCCGTAGACGAAGTGTACGTGACCTTGGCACAGGCTGTTGGCCTAGTGGTACTGGTCATCTTCCTTTTCCTACGTGACTGGCGCGCCACCATCATCCCACTGGTCACCATTCCGGTATCCTTGATCGGTACCTTCGCGATAATGGCCGCACTTGGCTTCACCATCAACGTCCTTACCCTGCTTGCTCTCGTACTGGCAGTTGGTCTAGTAGTCGATGACTCCATCGTGGTTCTTGAGAACATCTACCGCCGAATCGAGGAAGGTGAAAACCCGATCCGTGGTGCCGTACGCGGATCCCGTCAAGTGGCCTTCGCCGTGATTGCAACCACTCTCACCTTGGTAGCCGTATTCCTGCCCGTGGCTTTCCAGTCCGGCACCACGGGACGCTTGTTCTATGAGTTTGGTATCACCATGGCAATCTCGGTGGTGATCTCCTCCTTCGTGGCCCTGACACTCGCGCCGATGCTCAGCTCCCGTATTCTGAACATCAAGCAGGTGGATGGACACGCTAAGCACAACTGGTTCTACGAAAAAACAGAGTTCATTTTTGAAGGCATGACCAAAGGCTTTGCCAAGGTTCTGCGTGGCGCCATGAAAGTAGGCTTTGTAGCCTTCATTCTAGTCATCGCAGCCTTCTTTGCAGTCTCCACTCTGTACCCCAAGCTCAAGCGCGAACTCGTGCCCCTAGAAGACCGGGGTCTATTCATCTCCCTGTTCTTCGCTCCTTTAGGCTCCACCTCAGACTATACACAGCGCTATGTAGGCACCATGGATGGCATCGTCCGTGACAAGGAAGAGACCGCCTCTAACTTCTCCGTCACAGCCTTAGGCCGTGGTACCCCCGGCTCAGGTGATCAGGGCCTGATGTTCACCAGGCTCAAACCGTGGGAGGAACGCGACCGCAAGACTCAGGAGGTCATGGGCGAGATCACAGCTGACTATGCCGACCAAGTGACCGGCGGCATGGCTCTTGCCATTCCCCGCAAGCCACTAGGTGGTTCATCCCTAGGCTCCAACCTTCAGTTTGTCCTGCAAGGGTCCAACTTCGACAAACTCGAGCAACTCGGCGGCCAGATGATGGGGGAAATGCGCCAGAGCGGCATCTTCACCAGCGTCCGTCCTGAACCAAAGACCAACAAACCCGAGCTGAAAGTCACCCCGAACCGACTCAAGTGCGCCGACCTCGGAGTCGAGGTAGCCGAGGTCGCGGAGACACTGCAGACAATGTTTGGCTCCACCGAAGCTACCCGCTTCAAGAAGAACGCCCGCCAGTACGACGTCATTGTCCAGCTGGACGATAAAGAGCGTGCTACCCCAAAAGACCTGACCCGTGTTTATGTCCGCTCCAGAGGCGGTTCCATGGTTCCACTTGCCAGCCTTGTCGACGTAAAGGAAGGCGTAGCTCCGGAAAAATTCCCGCGCTACAACCGCCTCAATGCTTACATCATCAGTGCAGAGCTCCTACCAGGCAACAGCTTGGGCGACGGTGTTGAATGGCTGCAGGCAAAGTCTGACGAGCTCCTGCCACAGGGCTACTCCTACACCTTCGACGGAGAAGCCCGTGAGTACGTGGAAAGCTCTAGTGACACCATGATGCTCTTCTTACTGGCTCTGCTGTTCACTTACTTGATTCTGGCGGCCCAGTTCGAAAGCTGGATCCACCCGATCACCATCTATACCGGGGTAATCATCGCGATCGCTGCAGGGGTAACCGCCATCTGGGCGACCCAGTTCCCATGGTTCTCTGGCCTCTTCGGCTTTGGCCAACTCACCGACAACCTCTTTACCAAGTTTGGCTTCATCATGCTCATCGGCATGGTTGCCAAGAACGGAATTCTCATTGTGGAATTCGCCAACCAGCTTCAGCTGGAAGGAAAAACTGCCCGCGAGGCAGCCTACGAAGCAGCTGTTATGCGCCTTCGTCCGATCCTGATGACCGCCATCTCTACGGTCTGCGGCGTGGCTCCGATTGCCTTCGCTACTGGCGCGGGCGCGGAAACACGGAACCCACTGGGCTTCGTGGTGGTGATTGGTGTCGGCGTCTCCGCTATGCTTACCCTGTTCGTCATCCCTGTGTTCTACCTCTTCTTTGACTGGTTGAAACGCAAGATGACTGGCAGTGGATCTGCCCACGGATTGCAGCAATCTGACAAGATTGCCTCAGACATGGCCAAAGAGGACCAAAGAAAACTTCTGGAAGCCCAGTAAAACACCATTAGATTCACAAAAGCGGGGAATATTCCCCGCTTTTTTGTTTCCTAGCAAAAAGTTAGCCGAGCCTCAAAAACTCGGCTTATTTTGCATAAAAATTGCAATTATCATTTGTACCTAACCGCTTTTATCGGCTATAAATACCCTGATTATGTGTGCGCGCATTCAGGACGTATCAGTCTGCGTGTCATGCGTGTCGTTTCAACCTCAGAGATTACTCACAGATGCAAGACTACAAAAAAATCATCGTTCCCATCGGCCTTCAGGATAAAGACGCAGGAGCCATCGCTTGGGCATGCCGCATTGCCCGATACACTGATGCCGACGACATCCTCTTCATCCACCCGTATGATAACCATGACATGCCGGAATCTCTGCGAGGTGATGATTCATTCACCAACGAACTGTTAGAAGAAATCAAAAAACTCGTCGCAGAGAACTGCGGCTCCAGTGAAGAGATTAATTTCCGCTTTGATGTCGTTACAGGAAAAGGTGAACTCACCTCCCTGCTGGAAGCCATCTCTGAACAAGACTCTGATCTAATTGTTATCGGAAAAGACTCTTTTGGTTCTTCCATGCCAGTGAGGCTCGCCCGTCAGGCTCCCTGCTCAGTCATGTCTGTGCCAGTGGAATGCCCGCCGAAGCTTACCAAGCTCATGGTGACGACCGATTTTTCCAAGTACGCTAAAGAGGCGCTGGAGATCGCCGTGCAAGTAGCACAAAGCCGTGGCCTGAAGGAGATCGAGAGCGTGCACGTCTACAATCTGGGCCGGCAATCCCACAAGCTCACGATCCCGGAATCCACCCAACTGGAGATCGCCGCGGACTTTGCCCGTGAGCGCCACGAGGAATTCATCAACGACGTAGACCTGCAAGGCGTGAAGGTGAATATGCACAATTACAACAACCGCTATGTCTACGATGCTCTTCAGGCTGCCACCACTGAACTGGGCGCAGACATGATCATCGTCAGCTGCCGCGGCAAAAACGCACTCACATCCTGGCTGCTTGGCAGTGTGGCAGAAAACCTTCTTAAGGAAGCCAATGTCCCTGTTCTCGCTGCAAAGATGAGAGGCACCGGACAGAACTTCCTCAACGTCCTCCTAGGTGACTAGATGACAAGACGCTGACAAGCATGCCAGAACTACTCCCCTGCATACTGCTTCTCCTATTACTCCCCTGCTTCATCATTCCGGCGTTGGGGAGTTTTAGCAGTAGTCGATTTGGCTGGCTCATGTGCCTGCCAGCCTTTGCTGCGTTCTTTCTGCTCCTCAAGGCCGCTCCCGGCATACTGGATGGCCAGCCAGTGGAGTACCGTGTCCCTTGGGTTCCTCTACTCAATGTAGACTTTTCCCTGCATCTCTCGGGCATACGCTTGGTCCTCGCTCTCTTGGTCACAGGCATAGGAGGCTTCATCCAGCTCTATGCCTATGGCTACATGCATGGCCCCTCGCCCACCAAACGCATGGCGATCCTGCTCTACCTGTTCATGTTCGCCATGGCGGGCGTATGCCTGGCAGACCACATGATTGTCTTCTTCATTTTCTGGGAAATCACCAGCGTGAGCTCCTATCTGCTGATTGGCTTCAATCACGCCGACAAGATCTCCCGGAGAAATGCACTACAGGCTCTCTTGGTCACAGGCCTGGGCGGCGTCAGTCTCCTACTGGGCTTTATCATGATGGCCTCGGTCACAGGAGTCTGGCATCTCAGTGAGATCTCCGCGTTCCAGCCGCAGCTGGTGAGCTCCTCATTTTATCCGGCGATATTAACCTTGGTCCTCTTGGGGGCATTCACCAAGTCAGCCCAGTTCCCCTTCCACTTCTGGCTTCCGAATGCCATGGCGGCCCCCACTCCCGTCAGCGCCTACCTGCATTCTGCCACCATGGTGAAAGCCGGCGTCTTCCTGCTCTTCTTGATGACTCCCATTCTCGGCATGACCACCGCCTGGTCCACCGCACTACTCATCTCAGGTGGCATTACCTTCTTCCTCGGCGGCGCCTTTGGCTTTGTTCAAAACGACCTGAAAAAGATCCTGGCAGGCAGCACCCTCGCCATCCTCGGCATGATCACCTTCTTGATCGGCATCGGCGGCTCAAAAGCCATCCTGGCAGCCGTCCTCGTTCTCCTAGCCCACGCATTCTACAAAGCCAGCCTGTTTATGATCGCTGGCTGTGTAGACCACTCCACCGGCACCCGTGACATCCAGGTGCTGGGCGGGCTCAAAAAAGCCATGCCACTCACAGCCCTAGCCGCCGCGTTGGCAGGTCTCTCCATGTCAGGACTCCCTCCCTTCTTGGGGTTCATCGGCAAGGAATATGCACTCAAGGCAGCCCTCTACAGTCCGGATAAAATCATCCTGCTGAGCACCATCATCGTGAGCAGTATGCTTATTGTAGGGCTAGCACTCAAAGCCGCCTACAAACCATTCTGGGGCACACCACAAGCCCCCAAGGAAGACATTCATGAAAGCTCCACGAGCATGCTGCTGGGACCACTCATCCTCTCCTGCCTGGGTATCCTCACCGGTCTCCTGCCATTCACAGTTTCCCAACTGGTCATTTCCAGCACGGATCAGCTCAGCACGAGTGCCTATAAGGACGGCATCCACCTCTGGAGCGGCTTCAACCTTCCCCTCCTCTTGAGCACTATTTCGATAGGACTAGGCATCACGCTATACGCCTTTAGAGATAAGGTCACCCCCGCCTTGGCCATCATCAAGCCGCAGTCCTTCGACAGCCTCTATGAAGGCACGCTCAACGCGATCCTGAAGTTTGCCAGCAAGCTTACCACTGGCCTGCAATCCGGCTTCCTCCGCCATTACATCATTATCATCATTCTCTCCACCTTTGTCCTGATCTACCAGAAGCTCATCACCTTTGGGGTCTCTAACATTTTTAATTCAGCACTACCCTGGAACATCCCAGTAGTTGTCATCACGATTCTGATGTTAGGAGCCATTCTGGTAGCCGTGAACTCTAGATCACGACTCACCACCTTGGTAGCTCTTGGCCTGATCGGCTATGGCGTAGCCTTCCTCTTCATGGAGTACAGTGCTCCAGACCTAGCCATTACGCAGATTCTCGTGGAGACCCTGACAGTGGTTCTCTTCGCCTCCGTGGTACGCAAACTGCCCGACCACAAACCACTCTCGAGCACACGCAGCAAGATCTACGATCTCACGCTCTCCATCGCCTTCGGCACCATGATCACACTCTTAGTGCTCAAGTCCAACTCTCTGAATCTGGGCCATGGCATCTCGGACGCCATTTCCAGACTTTCCTATCCGGAAGGCAAGGGCAGCAACATCGTCAACGTCATTCTGGTAGACTTCCGGGCCCTAGATACCTGGGGAGAAATCTGCGTTCTCGCCATCGCTTCATTAGGCGCGGCATCCATCCTCAATACAGGCATTAGAAAACGGGAAAAATAAGCCATGCACTCTACCATTCTCAGCCTATCCACCCGCTACCTGGCCCCTCTTCTGATCGGCCTCTCCCTGATCGTGCTCTACCGCGGTCACAACATGCCAGGCGGTGGCTTCATTGGCGGCCTCATCGCAGCTTCTGCCGTCTTACTACGCTCACTAGCTATCAAGTGGGATGCCGCCAAGAAAACCATCCCTCTACCTCCCACCGTGCTGATGAGTGTGGGACTCATGTTGGCCATGGCTAGCGGCCTTCCCGCCTTGATCGATGGTGACTCATTCCTCACCTCACGCTGGCTACCAACTTTCACCGTACCACTGTTAGGCGATGTCAAACTCGGCACCCCACTGCTGTTTGATGTCGGTGTCTACTTCACGGTAATCGGCTTTACACTCAAATGCGCCATCGCACTCGCTACAGAATCTGACTCATGAATATTTTTATCGCCATACTTATCGGAGCCTTGTTTGCGGCCGGCCTTTATTGCCTGCTGCGGCGAAGTATCATGAAGCTCATCGTCGGCACCATGCTTCTCAGCCAGGCCGTCAACCTGCTTGTCTTCTCATCTGCCGGACTGAACTCAAGCACCCCAGCCTTTGTGGACCCTGAGACAAAAGAGCCACCCGCTATCCATGCGGACCCACTCTCCCAAGCACTGGTTCTCACCGCCATCGTGATCAGCTTTGGCCTGGTCATCTTCACCATCTCTCTCCTCCTGAAAGCCCACCGTGCTGTAGGTAGCGAAGACCTGAATGACTTCAACCACACGGATAGACTCTAATGATCTGGCTCCTCAATACGATCCTGCTCCCTTTTCTATCAGCTCTTCTCTGCCTGATTCTAGGACAACGCCCTCGACTCGCCAGAATTGCGTCGGTAGTAGGGGCTTCACTGACCTTCCTTAACTCGATCCTACTGCTGAACGCCACCATCCGGGAAGGCTATATCAGTTTCCAAGGAGGGAGTTGGGACGCACCGATAGGAATCACACTGATCGCGGATGTCTTCAGTGCCTCCATGGTCTGCATCACGGGAGTGGTGACTTTGGCGGTCGCCGTTTACTCGATCAAAGACATCAACGACCCACTGGTAAAAAAACATTTCTTCGCCCTCTTTCATTTCCTCATCATGGGAGTGAGCGGAGCCTTCATCACTGGAGACCTTTTTAATCTCTACGTGTGGTTTGAAGTCATGCTCCTGGCATCTTTCGTGCTCGTCACTCTGGGTGGCTCCAAAGACCAGCTGGAGGGGGGCGTCAAATACCTCGTCATCAACATCATTTCCTCCGTACTCTTCCTCGCAGGACTGGGACTTCAGTACGGCAAGTTAGGAACGCTGAACATGGCTCACATCGCTCAGAAACTGGCCGTCACCGATGATGCCTTCTTTGTGAACAGTAGTGCCATGCTTCTGCTCGTCGCCTTCGGTATCAAAGCTGGCCTGTTCCCCTTCTTCTTCTGGCTACCAGCATCCTACCACACCCCCCGAGTCTCCGTATCCGCAGTCTTTGCCGGACTTCTCACCAAGGTAGGAGTCTACGCCCTAATCCGTGCCTACACACTTTTTTATCACAGCCAGTTTCACGTCGTCCAAGACCTGCTTCTCTGGCTAGCAGCCGCCACCATGGTCACGGGCGTATTGGGTGCGGCCTCGCATTTCGATATCCGCAAAATCCTCTCCTTCCACATCATCAGTCAGATTGGCTACATGGTGATGGGCTTGGCCATCGGCACCTCTCTAGCCGTCACCGCTGCTATCTTCTACATCCTTCACCACATCATTGTGAAAACGAACCTCTTCCTGATAAGCGGTCTGATCATGAGAAAATCAGGCAGCTCTCACCTCTACCTGATAGGAGGACTCTACCGCATGGCTCCGTGGATTTCGCTGATCTTCCTCATTCCCGCCTTCTCACTCGGAGGCATCCCACCGCTATCCGGCTTCTGGGCCAAACTGGGTGTCATCCAGGCTGGCGTGGACTCAGGCTACTACGCCCTCGTCATCACCTCTCTGCTCGTGGGTATCTTCACGCTCTTCTCTATGACGAAGATCTGGGCGGAGGCCTTCTGGAAAAATCATCCCGATGCCGATAAACCCCACACCATGGAGCAACAGCCGAACCTCCCCCTGGAGCCCTCGCTTGTGGCACCATGTGTGGTACTTTCCCTAATGACCCTCGCCATCGGGCTCTATAGTGAACCGCTCTTCGAGCTCGCCGAGCTGGCCAGCAAGCAGCTGCTGTCTCCAGATCTCTACATTCAACATGTCCTCAAACAGTCACTATGAAATCCCCTCTCTCCATCATTATCTGGTCAGGACACTTTATCAGGCTGTTCACTTTCTATCTATGGGAAGTGCTCAAGAGTAATCTAAACATCGCCTACGAGATCCTGACTCCGACCCACCACATGAAACCGGCCATCATCAGCGTGGATGTCTCCAAGCTCACCGAGCGCCAACTTCTCGTCGCCGCAAACATGATCTCCATGACACCGGGCACGCTCAGCCTCAACGTGACCGATGACCAACACTACTTGCAGATCCACAGCATGTACGTCGAGAACCCCAAAGCGACTGCCAAAGAACTCCAAGAAAAATACTTCACCAAGGTTTGCCATGTATTTTGATCCCATAGAATTACCCTCCTGGGTCTACATACTCTCCAAATCCATGCTCACCCTCGCCATGCTATTCACAGCCTGGCGCATGTGGCTGGGCCCCACCGTCATGGACAGGGTCGTCGCCCTGGACCTGCTCGCTGCCCTCATCATGGGCCAATGCGTGATCCACACCATGGAGACTGGCTTCATGTCTTATCTTGATATCGCCACGGCCATTGCCATCATCAGCTTTTTGGCCACCGTGGCTTTCGCCCGCTATCTGGAAAACAAAAACGCCCCGCTATGACTACCATCATCGTCAGCACCATTCTCATCCTCGGCTCTCTGTTCGGGCTCTTGGCTTCGATAGGCGTCATGCGCATGCCGGACCTCTTCTGCCGTATGCACGCCGCGACCAAAGCGGGAGCCTTTGGGCTGGGAACCATGCTACTGGCCTTCATCATCGCGAACCCCAACCCGCGTAGTCTGATTCAGTCCTCACTGATCATCATCTTCTTTTATCTCACCGCCCCCGTTGCAGCCCAGATGATCGGCCGCGCCGGCATCCGCAGACGGGTCCACCTCTTCAAAGGGACCAAAGGGGTGAATACCCAGAAAAACGAAAACATTCAGCAGGATTCACAATACCCCTAACACGTGAACCCTGCTGATTTATATTCGAGGGGAAAAGCTGAATCGTTTGCTAGAAACGGTACACCACATTGAGCCTAACCTGACGAGGCTCTGCTGGATGAATGTGCTTTCCTTCCACACCATTCATTTCGCTCGGCAACCTGCTCTCATAATAATACTCGATGTCGTTATCATTCCGGTCGAGAACGTTAAGAACATCCAAGGAAACCTCCCAATTTTCCTTCCTATAGCCTACCCTGGCATTGACGATAAAACTTTCATCCGACTTCACAGAGCCTGACTCCTCCAGTGGGCGTGGCGTGAAATAACGGGCGCGCAGACTACCGAAATAGCCTTCTTCTCTACCTAGCGTGATGCCCGCAGACACCGCATGCTCGACTGCATTTGGAATATCCTTCATTCCCGAAGGCACGCCCACGAACTGGGCATGACTCCAGGAATATTCCCCATCCAGATGGATCCAATCATTCGCATGCCAGTATGCAGCCAGTTCAACACCCCAGCGTTCTGAGCCATCACCAGCTTCACTCGTGCCAGCGTCGCCCACATACACCAGTTCACTGTCGCTTTCCAAATACCACAGGGCCAATGTTGTGGTGAGATTTTCCACAGCATTACTGCGAACACCCCATTCCAGCCCCTTAGTCCTAACCAAAGGATCCACTTGGTCCAGAGGTGTCACCCCGTCGGTTGGATCGACTTCAATAGTAACGCCACGGGCATCGTTACTGTGGAACCCGAGTCCTGCATTAAAATAAAATTCAGTTTCATTCCATGGTCCCATGACCACTCTGAATTTGGGACTGACAATACCATCCGTTTCACTTCCGGAGTTAGCCTCCAAATCACTATCCACCTTGAAACGGAACCCATCTCCCCGGAGACCTCCTCCGACCTTCAGCCAATCATTGATTCTCGTCTCGTGGTCCACATAGACTCCCAAGCTCCCTACATAGACATCATCCTTACGGATCGTCTCATAGCGGTCTCGTGCTTCGGTCAGATGTAAGCCGATATCATTGATCCAATCATTTCGAGATTGCAGCCCTACACGCGTTCTCGCCTCACGCCCAAACACTTCGTGCTCCCATTCGTGCCATAAGTCGAAGCCTGCAAAGATGCGTGAATCACTCTGCTCGAACTGATCCCCTCTAACCGGGTCATTCAGGTTATAAGTGAAGTTAGAGAAAAGCTCCATGTCATAGTATCCCACCCAAGTGTCCAGGTGAGTCTTCGTCCCCCCCTCGCTCATTTGCCACTGAGAGGACAAACTGTAGCGTGAGCTTTCCCCTCCTGTTGTGGGATCCACTGCGTCATAGCGATCAAGCAAGCCACCCTCAACGGCCCGGAGTGGAATTTGGTCCGAAGAATCCCACTGTCCCTGATACGCCAGAAAGGTGCTGTTCCAATAATTGTCTGCATCCCCTACATGGTAGCGGGCAAAAATATTGTAACGGTCAAAATCATCACCTTTCTTCCATGGTCCGTTCTCATGGCTGTACTCCATACCAAACGAAAGATGCCCTCGACCCAAGGCCCAACTATCACCATAGAGGAAGCGATAGTAGTCATAGGAGCCGTAGCTTAGTGAGAGCATCCCCTCTGGCAGTACATCGTAGAGCTGATACTCAGCATGACCAGCCGTAGAGAGATCACCAAACCTCGTATCAAACGGGCCTTTGCCGTAGTCCAGTCTTTCGACAAATTCTGGAACGATGAAATTGATATCCGCGTAGCCTTGTCCATGACCGTGAGTCCGGTAGTTGGCAGGCATTCCATCAAGCCCGACGTGAAAGTCCGTACCATGGTCCAAATTAAAACCTCTCACGAAATACTGGTTCGCCTTCCCCCCGCCTGCGTGCTGGGTAACAATCATACCTGGCACCACCTCCAAGAGCTCTCCCCGCCTCAATATGGGGCGACGACTCAGTTCATCACGCCCTGCCACACCAGAGCTTGCTGCATCAACTTCTCCTATTAGGTAGTCCGACTTACTGTAGACCACTGATGGAGCCAGAGTCTCCACCTGTTCATCTGCATAGCCCATCCCGCAACCCAAAATCCCCGCTGCGGCAAAAGCGCCTGTTGCCAGATGTGATAAGTTTTTAGTTTCCTGCATACTGCCTTAGACGACATTGCAGCAAACGCCCCACGAAAAAACTGCTCAATTTCCGAAACCCGCCTCATGGCTGACTTTGCCACCATACCTCTAGGCGCTTGCGTGCACGATAGAGCCTCCCCTCAACCGCCTTGACCGAGCACCCCAGGCACTCAGCGCACTCTTCGTGACTCATCCCTTCCACACTGGTTAATATTAGGACAGCCCGATACTTTGAAGGCAAGCTTTGCATCCCCTCCTCCAGCAGCCTCAAATCATCTCTGCTGTCCAGCCGTGCCCCTTGGGTCTCTTCCTTTCCCCCATGAGATATCAGAAACGCCAAACACTTCTGCCGGAACCGCCTCCCGGCACTCTTCCAGTCATCCCGGCAATGGTTCACGGCGATACGATAGAGCCAGGTCGACAAGCTCGACTTCCCATCAAAGTCCGGCAGAGCACGATAGGCTTTTACAAAGACGTCTTGGCAGGCCTCCATCGCATCATCGGGACAACCAAGCAGCCGCCGACAAAGTTGATAGACCCGCTCCTCATGCATTTCCATCAGCAGCCGGAATGACGGTTCATGCCCTTGTTGTGCATACTGAATACACTGTTGTTCCCGTGCCTTACTGAGTAGTGCCCCCTCCTCATCTTCCCTTCTCAGGCCAGGTGAGTACACTCCACCGGGAAAATCAATGATGTGGCTGTTCATGCTCATGCTGTATTCCATCGTGTAACCACTGGAGCATCTTCTCCGCTTGCTCGGGCTCCAGGTACTCTTTCATCTCAAAGAAATGATCCAATGAAGCCCGCTGCATCTCCCCCTGGATATGATTCACCCTCTGGATCGCCGTTTCTAGCTCCGGACTCCCTTTGCCATGCTCCCACACAGCATGGGCCAAAGCGGCCTTAGCCTCTCCCTGCTCCTTCAGCAGCTGGGCCTCCTTCTTATGAAAAGCAGCCTCAGACGCATGCATCTCCTTCTCCTGCTGCTCACTGAGTTCAAGGTTCTCGTGGATCCAAGCATGGAAGTTCTCACCACCTGCACCATGTCCATGCTCACTTCTCGCATGCCAATGAAGCGCAAACCAACAACCTAAGGCACCAGCTATAAAAGCAACCAGTGCCACGAGAATGATAAATCTCGGCTTTCTCATCATTCTGCCGGCTGACTAAAAATCATGGGCTCACCTCCTGCCTGAAAAGAGGGCATCTGGCCTCCGGGCGACTTTTCTGCATAACGAGAAACAACCATGAATGAGAGACCTACCGTCACTAAGGCTACCACCATAAGCCCCTTGGTTATAGACAAGGGCATATCTGTACTAGCCTCTATCTCCGCCATGACTCGATCAGCACAGCTGCGTGCTGGGCCACCCCTCGTGTGCTCGCGATATGCATCGATCAGTTGACTATCCAAAGACTCCATGGTCGTACTTATTTCTTACTCTTTATAATAGCGGCGCAGTTCAAACGCCTCAAAGACCTGCTCGATGTCGTAGCCCACAAAGTAGCCTTCGAACTCCGGGAAATAGGTATCTCCCTCATAGTCTTCAAAGACACGGGAGACCAAGAGCTCGGACAAGTGCGGCAAAAAGGCCTCATAGATCTGAGCGCCACCGATGATGTACACCTCTGAAGCCATCAGCTCGAGCTGGTGAATATCCTCCGGCGCATGAATCACCTCGACTCCCTCGGCACTCCAACCCTTGTCCCGGGTAATCACGATGTTCTGCCTGTTCGGCAGGGGTCTGCCGATAGAATCATAAGTCTTGCGCCCCATCACAATGGGATGACCGCTGGTGGTCTTCTTAAAGAGCTTCAAATCCTCTGGGAGATGCCAAGGGAGATCATTCCCTTTACCAATCACCCGGTTTGAAGTCATGGCAACCATGCCAATCAGTTTGTTCGCAGACATGCCGCCAATTTGCCCACATCCAGACAAAAGCGAAAATAACAAAATATTTTTATTTGGCAGTTCGCCCCCTAACTCGCTGACGATAGGACGGCAGCAATTTTAACCATAAACATCTGTTCATACTTGCCTTCTCATTCTACTAATACAATGTTAGTACGTTCGTTCTACAGGCACAATGGCTAGACTACCTAACAAGACATCAGTCAACGTCACCCGCATGCTCTACCTTTTGGTATGCGAGCTGGCGGGTACGGCCATTGCCCTGCAAAGCTTCGGCCCGGAGCTCATGTGGATCGGCATCATCATCGGTCTCTCCGTGGGTGCCTTCTTCATCATGGTAGAGAGCCTGATGAAGCAATTCACCCTTCGTGGCTTCTCCACCGCGACCTTCGGCCTCGTCATTGGTCTCTTTTGCGCGTGGTTGCTGACCACGGTCAAAATCGCCAACCTCTTTGCCTCCACTTTCGACGAGTTGGTCAAACGCCCGGATGACTTCATCCTGACCTTTAACGTCACCCTCTACGCGACTCTTGGCTTCATCGGAACGGTACTCGCCCTACGCAGTAACCAAGACGATTTCGCCTTCATTATTCCCTACGTACGCTTCCGCCAGGAAGATCGCGCCGGACGCCCACTCTTGATCGATGGCGATGTCATCACCGATGGCCGCCTGCCAGCCCTCATGGAATCAGGCTTCCTGGAGAACAACCTCATCGTCCCTCGCTTTGTCTTGGACGAACTGCAGGTCATGTCCAACTCCCCATCACCTGGCCGCCGTCAGCGTGGCCAGCGGGGCTTGGATTGCTTGGAAGAACTGCAGAGTGACAAGCACATCCGCATCACCATCCACGATTCGGAGTCCAAAAACAGCGAAGAGACTCACGACTCCTTGCTTATGCAGATTAGCCGCCTGTTGAATGCCAAGCTGCTCACCACAGATGAAAATCTCACCAAGGTCGCCCGACTTCAAAACATCGATGTGCTTAACATCAATGATTTGAATGAAGCACTCAAACCGAAGGTCAGTGTCGGTGCCCAGCTACGCCTCGCCATCGTCCGTACGGGCAAGGAAGAGCACCAGGGCGTAGGCTACCTGCCTGATGGCACCATGATCGTGGTGAACAACGCCATTTCCAAGATGGGAACCACCCAGGACGTGACCGTCATCTCCACCCTGAATACCTCTGCCGGGGTCATGGTCTTCGCCGAGCTGAACGAAAACCTCTAACCGTTCCCAAACAGCTTTCTCCCGCACCACGCGGAACCTCTTGCTTTTCCTTAGATTCCAGTGCCCTACGGGCACTACTCACATGTTATTCACATTCCTGTAATTTTTTTCGTAAAGAAACACACAAGCAATCCTTTACAAACGCGCACCTAGTAGGCATACACCGACAAATTTACTGCAGACACTCCATGCCTAAGGACACTTCGATTAAGAAAATTCTCGTGATTGGCTCCGGCCCAATTGTTATCGGTCAAGGTTGTGAATTCGATTACTCAGGTGTTCAGGCCTGTAAGGCCCTGGCTGAAGAGGGTTACAAAGTCGTTCTCGTCAACTCCAACCCGGCCACCATCATGACCGACCCGGAGTTCGCCTTCCGCACCTACATCGAGCCGATCACTCCTGAAGTCGTCGAAAAGATCATCATCAACGAGGCTCCAGATGCCCTGCTCCCGACTCTCGGCGGCCAGACAGCGCTTAACACAGCCATGGAGCTCTTCAAGTCCGGCACCTTGGACAAGCACAACGTGCGCATGATCGGCGCCAATGCTGACGCGATCGACAAAGGTGAAGACCGCCTCCGCTTCAAGGAAGCCATGCTGAAGATCGGCCTCGATCTCCCTCAGTCAGGCGTCGCCCACACCATGGAAGAAGCTCACGTCATCCGCGAGGAAATCGGCTCCTTCCCACTGATCATCCGCCCAGCCTTCACCCTCGGTGGTACTGGCGGTGGTATCGCCTACAACATCGAGGAATTCGAAACCATCTGTAACCGCGGTATCGACCTCTCCCCAGTGAACGAGATTCTCGTAGAAGAATCCCTCCTCGGCTGGAAGGAATACGAAATGGAAGTCATGCGTGACTGCGCCGACAACTGCGTAGTGATCTGCTCCATTGAAAACTTTGACCCGATGGGCGTGCACACAGGTGACTCCATCACCGTAGCACCTGCGCAGACTCTCACTGACCGTGAGTACCAGATCATGCGTGACGCCTCCTTCGCCTGTATCCGTGAGATCGGCGTTGAGACCGGTGGTTCCAACATCCAGTTCTCTGTGAACCCGGAAGACGGCCGCTGCATCGTGATCGAGATGAACCCACGTGTATCCCGTTCTTCTGCTCTCGCTTCCAAAGCGACAGGCTTCCCGATCGCCAAGATCGCAGCCAAGCTCGCAGTCGGCTACACCCTGGACGAACTTTCCAACGACATCACCCGTGAGACCCCGGCCTCCTTCGAGCCGACCATCGACTACGTGGTGACCAAGCTCCCACGCTTCACTTTCGAAAAGTTCACCACAGCTGACCCAGTCCTCACCACTCAGATGAAGGCAGTCGGCGAGGCCATGTCTATCGGCCGCACCTTCAAGGAGTCCATGCAGAAGGCACTCCGCTCCCTCGAGACCGGCCGCTTCGGCTTCGGCTTCGACGGCAAAGGACCTAAAGAGCCAACCCGCGAGGAAATCGAACGTAAGCTTATCGTTCCTAACGCCGAGCGTATCTTCTGGCTGCAAGTCGCCTTCAAGAACGGCTGGACTGTGGAAGAAGTCTTCGAGGCGACAGCCATCGACCGCTGGTTCCTGGAGCATCTCAATATCATCGTCGATGAAGCCAAGAAAGTCGCTGAGACTCCAAACCTTCTCGAGGACGCCTACAGCCTGCGCCGCGCCAAGAAACTCGGTTTCTCTGACGTTCAGCTCGGCCACCTCCTCGACAAGGATCCGGACGACGTCCGTGCCGCCCGCAAGCAGCACGGCATCATCCCAACTTACCGCTTGGTAGACACCTGTGCGGCTGAGTTCGAGGCCTACACACCTTACTACTACTCCACCTACGGCGACGAAAACGAAGCGCGTGGCGGAGACAAGAAGCGCATCATGATCCTCGGCGGTGGCCCGAACCGTATCGGCCAAGGCATCGAGTTCGACTACTGCTGTGTGCACGCTTCCTTCGCACTCAAAGAGCTGGGTTACGAGACCATCATGGTGAACTCCAACCCTGAGACCGTGTCCACAGACTACGACACCTCAGACAAGCTCTACTTCGAGCCTCTCACCCTTGAGGACGTTCTCAACATCTGCGACCAGGAGAAGCCAGACGGCGTCATCGTCCAGTTCGGTGGCCAGACTCCGCTCAACCTCGCAGCAGACCTCGAGCGCCACGGCGTACCTGTTATCGGTACTTCACCAAAGTCCATCGAACTCGCAGAAGACCGCAAGTACTTCTCCGCACTGCTCGACCGCATCGGCCTCAAGCAGGCGGAAGCTGGCACAGCGGTCTCCGAAGATGAAGCATCTGCCATCGCGGACCGCATCGGCTTCCCGGTACTCGTCCGTCCATCCTTCGTTCTCGGTGGTCGCGGCATGATGATCGTCTACAATGACGAAGAACTCCGCCGCTACATCCGCGAAGCCGCAGACGTGACACCAAACCGCCCGATCCTCGTTGACCGCTTCCTCGAGGGAGCAGTTGAGGTGGACGTTGACTGTATCTCAGACGGCGAAACATCCGTGGTAGGTGCCATCATGCAGCACATCGAGGCGGCTGGTATCCACTCCGGTGACTCCGCCTGTGTGATCCCGGCTCCATCCCTCTCCGAGGACATCACCGCCCAGATCATCAAGGGTGCCAAGGACCTCGCTCGCGAGCTAGACGTCAAAGGCCTCATGAACATCCAGTTCGCGGTGAAGGACGAAGAACTCTACGTGATCGAAGTGAACCCACGTGCCTCCCGTACCGTGCCGTTCGTTTCCAAGTCCATCGGCATCCCACTCGCCAAGCTCGCCGCCAAAGTCATGGCCGGCAAGACCCTCAAGGAGCTCGGCTTCACCGAGGAAGTTCTTCCTGAGCACTACTGCGTGAAAGAAGCCGTCTTCCCATGGCCTAAGTTCCCAGGTATCGATATCGTGCTAGGCCCTGAGATGAAGTCCACTGGTGAAGTGATGGGTATCGACGCTGATCTCGGTCTCGCCTACGCCAAGGCTCAGATCTCCGCCTTCAACCCACTGCCAACCGAAGGAAACGTCTTCTTCTCCGTCAATGACCGTGACAAGCCTGAGTCTCTCGAGATCGCCCGCGAGCTCGTCGACCTCGGCTTCACCGTCTACTCCACTGGCGGCACCTACAAGTTCCTCAAGGCTGAGGGAGTACCAGTAGAGCGCCTCTACAAGCTCGCCGAGCAGAAGCGCCCGAACGTCATGGACATGATGAAGAACGGAAACATCTCCTTCGTCATCAATACCCCATCCGGCCACGAGGCACGCGAGGACGAAGTCACTATCCGCTCCGGCGCGGTTACCAACAAGGTCTCCCACTGCACCAACCTCGCAGCGGCCAAGGCCTCCGTTCAGGCCATCCGCTCACTCAAGGAGAAGGAATTCACCGTGACTCCTATCCAGAAGTACCACGGCTTGATCTAAGCATCAGAACCAACACTTTCCCTCAAAGGCGGCAGATCATTCTGCCGCCTTTTTTATGGTCTGGCAGTAAAACCAGACCAGTAGATACCACCATGCATTTTGGGCATTCCTGCGTTTATGTGTAAAATAGGATCACTTTACACACGCATGTCTCTCATACACAACATCACTACATTCACTGGACTCATCCTGCTGTCAGCCGAGTTCGCTACGGCCCAAAGCAGCCCTCCCGGAACCCCGGTAGCCTGGTACAAGTCCGACCAAGGCCTGGTTACCGACGGCACGAATGTCACCAGCTGGGAAGACCAGATCGGCAGCAAGCACCTGGATCGCGTCATCGGCACACCGACCTTCCTCACCCAATCCACGGCCAGCTCAGAAGCTCCCGTGCTCAGATTTGATGGCAACGACTCTCTATGGATTGCCAGCAGCTCCCTCAGCTACACTGGCGACCGCACCATTGTCGTCTATGCCCGCATCAATGACACCAATGACGGTTTCCTTTTTGACGGTTCCAGTAATGCCGGCCTGAGCCGCGCCCAGATCCGCAGCAACCAGTGGCAGGCTGGCATCCAGCCCAGCGGGAACGGTGACAGCGCAGACACCGTCACAGGCTCCGTGACGACTGGCCAATGGCAGACTCACACCTTTGTCTTCAACCAATGGTGGAACTCGGGAAACACAAGCAATGACCACACTGTCTACCACTACATCAATGGAACACTAGAGCATCAGTACGACACGGAAACAAACACAGGCCTGGCCGGACTCATTCTTGCTGGCAATGTAGCGGGTCAACGAAACCTCAACACAGACATCGCTGAAGTCATCGTCTACGATAGCGCGTTGACAAGCACTCAAGCGTCCGACGCTCACTCCTACCTGTCCACCAAGTGGGGACAACCCTCGGACGTGCCAATGTCACTCGCCAGTGCGGATACCATCCAGAACAGCCAGATGGTCCTCACCACCCAGGCAGCCACCTATCCACTCGTTGCTTTGGAGCTCAATACTACGGGCACCCTCTCCCCCTTTAACCTCACATCCATCCAGTTTGACCTGGCTGGAACAACCGATCTGCAAAACATCTCCGCAGTCAAAATTTTCACAGGATCAAACCCAGACTTCAGCGGAACTGCGGATGCGGTGATCACCAGCGGTTTGGATTCCACCCTGTCTGTGGATCTGAGCCACACCCTGAGTGAAGGCACCAATGCCATCTGGGTAGCCGTACAAACCCAGACTCCACTCAGCACGGGTAATCTCATCGACGGCCGCATCCTCGGCTACACCATCACAGGCCCTCAAGCGGGCAGCTACAGCCCAGTAAACACAGATCCCGATGGAGCCCTCACTGTAGGCTCAGGAGTCTATGCCCATGTTCTCCGCAAAGGTGGGGATGATGGCTCCAGCAGCTACCGCATCCCCGCCTTGGTCACCACCAATGCCGGCACCCTGATTGCAGGCTTCGACGTGCGCTGGAATCACTCTGGCGACCTTCCCGCCAATGTGGACACCGCCATCATGCGCTCCACCGATGGAGGAATCACCTGGGGCCCCATGCAAATCATCATGGACTTCGATGCCAACGAACCCGGCAGCTCAGGCAATGGTGTCGGCGACCCAGCTTTACTGGTAGACAGAGTGACCGGCCGCATCTGGTGTGCCGCGCTCTGGTCATTCGGCAACAACGGCTGGGCAGGCTCAGGCCCTGGCCTCTCCGCCGAAGACACCGGACAGTACATGCTCAACTATTCTGATGACGACGGCCTCACCTGGTCCACTCCACAGTCGATCACGGCCTCCATCAAGGACTCATCCTGGAATCTCTACTTCCAAGGTCCAGGTAAAGGCATCTGCACACGCGATGGAGTACTGGTTTTCCCCTCACAGTATCGTGACTCAAGCGGCGTACCGCGCTCCAACTTCATCTACTCCACGGACCAGGGGACTACCTGGCACACAGCGGCTCCCACCATCCCTTCCGGCTCTCCCTGGACGACCGAAGCTCAGATCGTCGAACTGGACAGTGGCGACCTCCTCATCTCCATGCGTAACCACGACGGACGCAAAGAGCGCCTCTGGTGCACCTATTCCTGGGATCATGAGACCGAGACTATTGCCGACGGCTCATGGGGAACTCCCTGGTTCGACCAGAACTGCCCCACAGTCATGGCAAGCGTACAGCGCCACAGCTCTACCCTGGATGGCCACCCCTACTCCGTTATTTTGTTCTCCAACCCGGACAATCCCTCGGCACGCAGCAAGATGACCATCCGCGCCTCAATCAACGAAGGCCAGAGCTGGGACTACTCACGCAAGATCGATGACCGCCCGGCAGCTTATTCCTGCATGACCACACTCCCTAATGGGGACATCGGCATCCTCTATGAAACTGGGGATTCATCTTCCATCGCCACACTCACCTTCATGCGCTTCCCACTCTCATGGCTGGTCGGCGACACGGATTCAGACGAAGACGGGATACCTGATTTCTACGAAGACACAAACGTCCTGGATAAAAACAACGCCGCAGATGCCACTGAAGACGCTGACCAGGATGGCCAGAACAACCACGCGGAATACCTCGCCTCCACCAATGCCCAGGATGCCAGCTCACAGCTCGCGATGAAGCAGCTCAACAAGACCGATTCAGGCCTTCAGCTCCAATGGAAGTCTGTACCAAACAAGATCTACACCCTCGAGTATTCATCTAGCCTGCAGCAGGGATCCTGGCTCCCCGTACCCGGCATGGAAAACATCAGATCCAACTCAGTACTCAGCAGCCTGGAGATTCCACAAGGCAACACCCCGCAAGGATTCTACCGAATCCGGGCCAACTAATTCACAGAAATACTGAAAAGCTCTGTTCACATTTCAGCACTTCTCATCCTCAGACTACTAGAGCCACCGTTTGCAAGACTCTAGTCGAACAGAGGATCCTTACTCTTAGACGGCAGCTCGTTCTGCCGTCTTTTTTTCGCAAAAAACTGCGGGATTCCATGAGTTAATTCATTTTACCTAGGCGAATTACACTCCTATAGAATAAAAGACACACTCACAAACTCCTCTTCACACAGCCCATACCACACTCAACATGAAACCTTCCTCACTCGCATTCTCCACGAGCATGCTCAGCTTGATCGTATTCGCGACCACGGAGTCATTCGCAGCCTCCACCTGGACCAATGCCGGAGGAAATGGGGATTTTTATACCGAGGCGAACTGGGACAGCGATCCAAACACCGCAGGCACCCAAGCTCCCGCCAATGGCTCGATCGATGCAGGAAGCTCAATCACGGAGAATCTCATCATCTCAGCTAGCAGCATCACAGGTGTCAGCTCCGCTCCCATCCTGGATGGCTCCAGCCTAGATCTACTCAATGGTGCCAGCCTCACCATGAGCAATGGAACTGGCATCGGCAGCACCACCACAGCAAGCTCTCCAGTCACTCTGGATGGAAGTACCATGCACGCGATGTTCCTCGCCCGCATCAACTTGCAGATTACCGGCTACTCCACACTCACTCTCGATGGCCCGGGTAATCCGGTGAATAGCTCCACCATCAACTTCCTTACCCCCACAGATGCCACCCTGCGCTTTACGGGTGAATCCATTAGCAATGTACGCTCAGAGCACCTTTCAAAGATCACCTTGGACGGTCAGTCAGTCACGGAGGGGGTCGACGTAGAAATCATAGACCTCTCCGGAGTCACCACGGTTCGCTTGCTGAATACGGACACCGATAACGACAACCTCCCCGATTCCTGGGAGATTCAATACTTCGGAGATTTGAGTCGCGATGGCACGGGAGACTTCGATAACGATAACCTAACAGACTCAGAAGAATACAATCTCGGAACTCGACCAGACTTAACAGATACTGATGGTGACACTCTGGAAGACGGAGACGAGCATCTTGCAGGTTTGGACCCCAACAAGAAGGACACCGATGGCGACCTCTTCGATGACAACGTAGAGACGGATACCGGATTTTTCCTCTCTGCATCCAATACAGGAACTGACCCTTTAAACAAAGATACCGACGGTGACCGCATTCCCGACGGAGTAGAGTATGCTCGGGGATTCAACCCTCTGGATTCCAGCAACTACCCTCAAATGCCGAATATCATTCTCATCCTGGCAGACGATCTTGGCTATGGTGAGCTCGGCAGCTATGGGCAGCAAAAGATTCTCACGCCACGCTTGGACCAGATGGCCGCGCAGGGAATGCGCTTTACCCAGTTCTACTGCGGCAGTGCCGTTTGCGCTCCCACACGCGCCATGCTGCTGACGGGAAAACACTCCGGCCAAGCTCCGATCAGAAACAACGGGGAAGTAGGAAACGGCTACCAGACTCCTCTCCCAGCCGGCAGCACCACCATCGCCACTATGCTGAAACAAGCAGGCTACGCCACTTCCTGCATTGGCAAATGGGGACTCGGTGGCCCCGGCACGACAGGTGAACCGAAGCAGCAAGGCTTCGACCACTTCTTTGGTTATCTCGGCCAAGTTCAGGCCCATCATTACTACCCTTCTTACCAGTGGAGAAATGATGAAAAGGTCATCCTCAGTCAAACCTTGGCTAGCCAGCTAGGAACCACTGTCGATGTCACCGGAGCCAACAACAGCACAGGCTTTGATAACCTGTCCCTGAGTCTCGCTAACAAGAACAACGATGGTAACGTGCACTCGCACGACTTACAGACCAAGGAAGCCATGGACTGGATCACAGCCCACCAGAGCGAACCCTTCTTCATGTACCTCGCCTACCCTATTCCGCACGTCTCCGTTCAGGCTCCTGCCCATATTGATGATCTCACGGATGCTGACGGCATCGTCTTCACCAATGACCGCAATGGGAAAGGTGGCCGCACCTGTGTCGATGAATTCTATCCTGTCGACACCAATACAGGCCTCCGCCCCTTTGGCGCCCCGATCTATCACAACGGCAGCGGCCATTACACCTACACGGACGACAAGCGCCATGAATACGCAGCCATGATCTCCGCCATGGACCGTGACATTGGCCGCATTGTCGACCTACTGGAATCACTCAACCTCGATGACAATACGCTGATCATCTTCACTTCTGACAACGGAGCCACCTTCCTAGGCGAAGTAGACCGCACCTACTTCGACTCCATGGGGGGACTGCGTGGTGCCAAAGGCAATCTTTATGAGGGGGGCGTTCGTGAACCTTTCATCGCCTGGTGGCCAGGAAAAATCCCTGCCGGCCAAGTCAGTGAACTCGTCGGCCATCATGACGACCTCATGGCCACCTTCGCGGAAGCCACTGGCACCACTCATGCCCCAGACACCACAGGCCGCTCGATTCTTCCCACCCTGCTCGGCAACAGCGCCGAGCAAAGCCCACGTGAAACCTTCTACTGGGAATTCAGTAACAGCTCTAACTGGACACGTACTCTCCGCAAAGGCGACTGGAAACTTCATCGGGTTACAAACAAAAGTACCGGGGCAAGATCCTATGAACTCTATGACCTTTCCACTGACATCACCGAGTCTAACAACGTAGTTAATACCAACCCCAGCATCAAAGATGAACTAGAACGGCTGATGGATGCAGAGCACTCCCCAGCACCTATCAGCACCTTCTTCCGCCCTACGGATGAATTCCAGACACACTCCGGGGTCACGGTCAGTTTCGACACGCTTGGCTTTAGCCTCAGTGGCACAGGCCAAGTCATCACCCCGTTAACTGAAGACATCAGCGGCCCTGCATCCTTTGACCTCACTACCAGTAGAGGCGGAGGATTCGCCTTCGGATCTGGAGACAACTTCGCCAACATGGTTCAAGTTTCTACTACCAGCAACCTGTTCACGCTGACCTACAATGGCCAGAGCACCTCTGCCGCCTACCCTTCCGGAGACCCAAGCACGGTGAGCATCAAGCTTACTTGGAACCCTGAGACCAGCACGGTCACTGCCGACTTCAATGGCACCCAGCTTCAGCTCGTCCTCTCCACTCCACCAGCCTTGATCGACTACATCGCCTACTCGGTCAACGGAGGAAGCAGTAGTTTCAATTCCGCCACGATCTCCCTACCCTTGCCCGCCTTTGAGCTCACCCATATCACCCCCCAGATTTCTGGTGATCAACTGATGCTTCACTACCATAGAAATCAGAGCGGCAGCTACGTCTACGAATTCTCAGACACACTTGCTTCAAATAGCTGGACCACCCTCTCCCCACTGCGCGAACAGCCCGTAAATCTCTTCGGTAACCAACAGTCGGTTATGAGCTCTTTCATCATCAGAGAGGATAAGCCCAAGCGCTTTTACCGCGTGCGCCACGTCACCCCCTAGTTTGACCTCTTACCCCAAGCCTCTTTGAGATAGGCGCAGATTTCCGGATCATAGTCTAACAATTCCTGGTACACGTATGGGTAGAAATCATTGTAGCCATAATAGGCTTCCACCGCCTCTGCAAAGTACTCCTTGTGATTACTCGCAGCGTAATGCGCTTTCACCTTTCCTCCGCCAATCTTGCGGGCCTCCTGGTATTTGCCACTTTTCAACGCACTCTCATAGAGCGCGATGATTTTCGGATGATCGAACCCTAACACCTGATCATGGTAAGCATGGGCCAGCTCATGGAGAAGCATACACGGTTGATTGATCGTCCACTTGAGAAACTTCCCAGGGTCATTCAGCTCCACAGACTTCTCCTTCTCGGGTCGGTAGCCATTCTTGATCAGCCATTGTTTGTTCGGATGGTAGCATGCACAGCTCGCCACCTCCTGCTTGAGATCAAAGAAAATTTTCACCTTCTGCATCTCCTTCACCACCTCTTTCGGCAAGCGCCTCTTGATCTCGAATAACTGGCCATCCAGCACACGTCGGCAATCAGCCCAGCGGGCATCTTTCACCAGATCGTGATCTACCCACACATTCCACCCTTGGATCTCCTTCAGGCTATAATCCCCCTCTAGTACGGCCGCCAACTCCCCCCCTTGATCCATTCTTTTCCCCTCTTCAGCTTCCGCCGATATGGGTTGCAGAAAGAACATGGCAGTCATCAACACCGTGACCATCTTGTACCGATCCACTAAGTCAGACTTCATCATGCCTTACTGTACGGAATTTCGCTCAGGATTCATACAAATTGCGCATCTGGCACATTCCATAACCCCATAGCATTATGATCATTTAGATAGGAAGTGCAGAGAGTAGTACGTAGTAGACCTCACTATGAAACGACTCTGCTTCATCTATCTCACCAGCGTACTCACCGCTTGGGCTCACAATGCCCCCTCGCCTTTGATGCACTGGGACTGCCAGAAGAAGTTCCTCAAGGACGGGGAACTGGTAGCCCAGAAAGGCTTCAATCTGAAAATCAATTCCCCGCTTCCTGAGCAGAAGGTCGCCGGCATTCCCTCACTTGGCAATCCTGGTAAAGAAGCCTGGATCGCCAGCCAGAAAGTCTCCAAGCTACAGATGCCAGAGCTGGCGCTCACCGTCTCCTCCTGGATCTCCGTGGACAAAGCGATCCCTACTGGCGGTATCGTTGGTTATTTCCAAGACAACGGGAACAGTGAGTCCGGCTGGGTGCTTGGCTATGACAAGGAACATTTCTCCATCGGTCTCGCATCCGCCGGCAATCAGCGCATGACCTACCTGCAGGGGAAAACCAAATACCAGACAGGCAAACTCTACCACGTCGCAGCCACCTATGACGGTAGCGAACTACGCCTTTACGTGAACGGCAAACTGGATGCATCCAGCAAGGATCAGACCGGGGCCATCCGCTACCCTGACCAAGCCCGTCTGGCCCTAGCCGGCTACGTGGATAGCAATGAGAACTTCCCTCACACTGGCACAATCAGAGAAGTCTACATCTACGACCTCTGCGCCACGGATGAAGGCATTGCCCACGAGTTCGATCACGGCAAGAGCATGACAAAGGAAAGCCTCAAACCAACTCTAGCCTTCGAGCACGAAGCTCCTCCCTTCCTGCAAATGGCCACCCAGAACTCCATCGGGGTCAACTGGGCGACCACCCTACCCTCCACCGGCACTCTGTTCTGGGGAGAAACGGCGGAATGCAAAAACACCATCCCGGTGACTGAGTTGGATAAATTCCACCACATGACCATCACCGGCCTACAGCCAGATACCCAGTACTTCTACCGGACAGAATCCATCAGCCAGTCAGGCAATGTCCTCAAGACTAATGTCAGCACCTTCGAAACCGCGCCGGAAGCTGACTCTCCGATCGCCTTTGCCATCATCTCAGATACCCAGGGAAATCCCAAAGTAGCCCATAAAATGGCGACATACGCCTGGGCCCAGCGCCCGGACTTCTTGGTGATTCCGGGAGACTTGACCAGCACAGGTACCGACCACACACACTGGACCGAGCACTTTTTCCCCTCCATGGATGTCTTGATCAAGCGTGTTCCCATGTACCCCGTGCTCGGCAACCACGAGCGTAATGCTCACTGGTACTACGACTACATGAATCTGCCGGATCCTGAGTACTACTACACCTTCCACTACGGCCCCGCCCAGTTCTTCATGATTGATTCCAACAAGAAATGCACCCCTGGCTCCGAGCAGTACGAATGGCTGGAAAAAGAGCTCAAAAAATCTCAGGCCAAGTGGAAAATGATCGTCCACCATCATCCCGTCTACAGCTCGGATGCCAATGACTACGGAGATCTCTGGAAGACCAATAAATCCAGCCGCGGCGACATGAACGTCAGGGCCATGAGCAAACTCTACGACCAATACGGAGTCGACGTTGTCTTTAACGGCCACATCCACAGCTACGAGCGCACCTGGCAGGTCAAGGAAGGCAAAGTCGTCCAGAGAGGCGGCATCCAGTACTTCGTCACCGGTGGTGGCGGCGGTCCACTGGAAGAGGCTGGCCCTAGCCGCCCGAAGTTCCAGAACACCGTCAAAAAAGGGCACCATTACGCCATGGTGCGCATCAATGGCGATGTCTTCGAGTTCCAGGCCTACGATGAACAAGGCAAGCTCTTCGATTCACTGCGCTACACACGTCAGCAGAAATAGGTAGATTTCAGCATTATTGCATCACCCTCACAAAAAGCTCACTCCTTATCTGGAGTGAGCTTTCTTCTTGGTACCTACCAAGCCAAGGCTATGTTAAGCTTACGACAATCGGTTGGTCAGCATTGCCCCGAGTTGGGAATATAGCAGTTACAGGCATGAGCCCTCTGAACCCAAAACACCCTGAAAGAGAAATCATCGACTCCCGGACACTGGTCCAAGAGTTCGAGTCTCTACGCCCAAAGCTCAGGGGCTACATCCTATCCATCTTACCCCACCCCAGCGCCATCGATGACATCATGCAGGAAACCATGATTCTTCTCTGGGAAAAACGTGCGGATTACACTCAAGGCACAAATTTCAAAGCCTGGGCCTTCAAAGTCGCCTATTTCAAAACTCTCAGCTACCGCAGGGATCTCCAGCGCAACAAGGTAGTCACTCTCTCAGAAGATTTGCTTCACCGGATTGCCGGTGCCGCTGAGGAGCAGACTGAGGAGTATGACGGTCGATTCCTGGCACTCCAAGATTGCCTGGATTCCCTAGCCCCCAAGGACCAACAACTTCTCAAGGCCACCTACGTGGACAAGCAATCACTGACAGATCAGGCCCGGCAGCTGGATGTCCCGCCCAACCGCCTGCAAAAAGCTGTCTCCAGGACACGCATGGCCCTTCGTAGCTGTATCCAACGCAAACTTTCTCAAACACCATGAGTGCACCTTCACCAGAATTAAGAAATCTCATCGATCTTCTACTCATAGAAGAGCCGCTTACCCGTGAGCAAATGGCTCATTTGGAAGACCTCCTGGAAGATGACCAGAACTTGGCCTACTACGTAGAGACCATGCAGCAGGAAGCCATGCTTCCCGAGGGCCTCAGCATGACCACTGCCGCACCTCAAGCAGTCAAGCCAAGCAAGCATCTCCGCATTTCCGCCATCGCCGCTCTGGCTGCCTGCCTGACTTTCTTCATCGGACTTTACATCGGTTTACAGCAAGACGGCTCTCCTGACATCAGTCAGACAAGCGCGCCAGCCCCCACATATCAGCCTGAGGATCTAGCGAAGCCCGCCATGGCCCGCATTACCGGACTCGTGGGAGTGCGATGGGATAATGAGACCAGTAACAACCTGCTAGCCACACAGGGAGAAGCCGAGCAGCTGACCATCAAGTCAGGCCTGATGGAAATCACTTATGCCAGCGGCGTCAAACTCACCATCGAGGGCCCTGCCAAGTATGCCGTCACCTCCGCCACCTCAGGCCACCTCACCCAGGGCAAACTAGTAGCCTCCGTGCCCAAAGGCGCTGAGGGATTTCAGATCGACTACGCCAAGGGCAAAATCGTCGATTTAGGCACGGAGTTCGCCCTGAACCTCCAGCCCAATAAGGCTCCGGAGATCGGAGTCTTTGACGGTGAAATTGAAGTGCACACCAAAAATAACACCAAGCCAGTCTCACTCTACGAGAATCAGGCTGTCCGCCAAGAACCAGGTTCAGAGCAAGAGGAGTTCACTGCCATCCCCTTCAACCGGGACGCTTATGTGCGTAAACTCCCCTCAAGGGATTTCGCTTGGGAGATGCACTCCCCGAATGCTAAAGAAAAGGTATTTGATGTCTCCCACCTGGTTTGGAAAGCGGCCTCCTATCGAGCCATCTTCAAATGGATCAATGGCCATGATGGGGTTTCCGTGCGCAATGTAGAGCTACGCCTTGATGGCAAACTCATCGCCAGCGACAACCACTTGGGACATTGTGGCGCCCTCAGGACAGCCAGAGACAGCATCTTCGCTCTCGATATCGATGAAGATCGATTTCAGAACGGCAAATGGACCCTGCATGCCTGGATAGAAGCCCTACCACGCAAACCAGGTGGCGCTACAGGCCCATACTTCAGCAGTGGCATCCTCCAGTTTGAAGAAGGACTCGTCAGCGAAGCCCTTGCTGAAGACTTCACCGGCAAATGGTCTTACCGTCACCTAGGACGGAACTATATAAGGCATTTCAAGCCAGACGGCACCATCATGCTCTACTCAAACGGAGTACACCTGAAAGGGAGCTTCCGTGACAGTACTTGGTCTGTATCCAATGGCATTCTGCGCGTCAACATGCCTCACGACAATGCCTATGAGGATCATGTTCTGCGTGACAAAGAGACGCTTATTTTCGTGAACCAGCCCTACGAAAACGCCAAGAAAATTCCTTAAGCCACAAAATCTTAAAAAAATCGGTCAGCATTTCATCTCGAGGGAAATTAGAGAGTAAGCACTTACCATGGAGGTATGGGCTCTCTACTCAACAACCCTTAAACAATGAATAAAACTGTTTTTACAACACTCGCTGTACTCTCAAGTATCAACCTCAGTACCTATGCTGCCACGATAGTCGTCGATAACGCCGATTTTTCCTCACTCGTAGACGCAGGAACCGCGACATCCTGGGCAGAGGTCGAAGCAGGAGGCGGTTCCATCTACTATGATCCTTCGGAAGCAAGCGCTCCGGACTTCCGTGCCTACATCATGTCTTCCGGCTCATCATCAGATCCGGATTTTAAGGCGATCATTCAGAACCTCAGCACCTTCAATGGCGGTCTCAATGCCAGCACTTACACCAACTACACAATCAGTTTTGATGCAGGTTTCCGCGATGACCTAGGTCAGACAGGTACAGTCAACATGCGTGTAGCCTTGGTCGACCTGGGCGCCGATGGCATCTACCAATCCTCTGATTCTATCCTAGACAGTGCCACCTTCACTCGCTCCGGCGACGGAACTCCAATGGACATGTCTGCTGAAGTGGCCAACCTGACCATCGCGAGTGCCTCCACTAATGACATTGGTCTGGTCTTCCTCAACGAAAACACAGGCACCACTTTCCAGCAAACAGCCACAATCGATAACATCTCTGTAGTGGCTGTACCGGAGCCTACTTCATCCGCCATGTTCGGACTCGCTGGCCTGGCACTCATTCTGCGCCGCCGCCGATAATCCCCTCACTGAAGCTGAATCCCGCTCACGGTGATCTCTACTTCTGGCAGCTTGCCTCCAATGGTGAGCTGCCACCCCATTACCTCGCAGTACTTCTTCACGAGGTTCAAGCCCAAGCCTAGGTGCTCACCACCTGACCTCGCTGCATCTTTTCGCCAGAACGGTTCTGTAAGAAACTCTCTATCACCTTCTTCTAACAGTGAACATTGGTTGCTCACCACGATAGAGGCTCCATCATTATCTAGCTGAGACCATACCCGTACAGCCGTCCCTTCGTCTGCATAGCTCAAGGCATTATTGATCAAGTTATCCATCACACGGGAGAGAAGCCCCTCATCAGCGAGAATTTGTGCATTCGCTCCATCCAGTTCCAATGCTATTTGCGTGTCAGGATAACCCTCCGCATTTTCCTCTATGCGCTTCTGCAGGAATTCTACCAGATGGATTGACTTTTCCTTCAGACTCAGCTCTTCAGACCTTCCTCCCATCAGTGTGAGCAAGGTCACTAGCAGGCTTTCCATTTTCTGAACGACTTCATCTCCATCCTGGAACATCTGCTTCAGGTTGCCTTCGGCCATACTGTCCCCGACTTGGAGGATAGCCTTGAGCTCAGCCAGAGGAGTTCTCAACTCATGCGCGGCACTGGCAGAAAACCGCCGTTCACGGGCAAACGCAGTTTCGATCCTTTCTAACAAGTCATTTAACTTTTCTCCCACTGGCCTAAGTTCTTCCGGAAGCTGAGCAAGCTCTACCCGATAGCTTAGGTCGGTCACATCCACCTCACTGACCTCATGAGCCAGATCATTCACGGGAGAAACCCCGCTCCGCACACTCCACCAACAGGCCGCCACGGCAAGCACGACCAGCACACTTCCACACAGGATACTACCCAGCATGATAGAACTTAGGATCTCCTGAATCTCCTGCGTGCTCCGGTAGACGACAAGGGACCACTTCGGCTCATCTACACCAGCTTTACGTGGTAAAAACTGGATCTTCAGGATTCGAACCTCCCCTTGCAGTGCCCGGCGTTTTTCCGCCAAATCAATGAATCTGCTGTCAGCATAAGGCGATTGGGTGACGACTTCACCCTTGGCATTGAGGAAAATATAGCCATTGCCTTGGTCATCCTGCTCGTAGGCTGGCAGCTGGAAATCATCCGTCTCGATATCGATCTCCCTATGCTGGACGCCATTCTTATCTGTCCATCGTTCTATCTCGATCAAGAGCGAGAGAGCCTGTGCATCCTCGGCTAGCTGCCTCTCCAGCTTGTTGTAAAGTACCCCACGCACATAGGAATACAGGCCACCAGCAAACATGAAGACCAAGAGAGTCAACAAGAGAGCCTGAGTCACGAGCAAGTGCTTACTGATGGACCTTATCTTCATTCAATGCAGTATCCTAATCCCCTGCGGGTCTGAATCATCTGTCCCGCGCCGCCTTCTTGCAACTTTTTACGCAACAAGCTGATGGTCGAATTCACGACATTACTCATCAGGTCAGCATTCTCATCATAAACATTCTCCTCGATTTCGCTTCGTGTCACCACCTCACCCCGGCGGCGCAGCAAATATTCCAGCACGAGATACTCCCTGCCGGTCAAGTGAAGCTCTTGCCCATGTACTGACACTTTTTTGGCCGTCAAATCCATCTCCAGTTCACCAATCCGAATGACTGGAGATTTCTTTCCACAGGCTCTTCTGGCCAGAGCCTCCACCCTGGCCATGAGTTCCTCCAGGTCGAAAGGCTTGATCAAGTAGTCATCCGCTCCAGCACGTAAGCCTGCCACTTTGTCTGACACTGCATCCTTGGCCGTCAGAAGAAGAACATGAGTATCATCGTCCGCCTTCCGAATCCTTCTGAGCACCTCAAGCCCATCTATTTTGGGCATCATGATATCAAGCAGGATCACATCATAGCGATGTGACTCAATGTACCATAAACCGTCTTCACCATCAGCCGCACAATCCACTGCGTAGCCCTGATTCTTCAGCGCCATAGACAAGTAATTCCTCAAATGCTTTGAGTCCTCTACCAGCAGTATTCTCATTTCTCACCAAACTACACTACCGGACACCATAGGGAAACATCCTATGCGCGTCCGGCAGCTGAACTCATGTTTTTACACACTCAATGATGATCAATTAATCATCATCTCCTTCTTCCTCATCGTCCTCATCATCGTCGTCATCTTCATGCTCTTTCTCGATTTTCAGGATCTTTCCTGCTGCTGAAACTTCAATCTCCAGCTCCACCTCTTTTCCCTCTTCCTCGATTTCGAGTTCCACTTCATAGATCTTACCCTCTTTAGTTGTGATCTCTTCCGCTTCTTCAATCTCCGCTTTCGGATACTTGGCCTTGATCGCATCCACTACGGCCTTGGGCAGATCTTTAACGGCGATCTCCTTCTCGTTCTTGTCGTCATCGGCATGCAGCGCACTGCACACTCCAAGACTGGCGATGGCTAATAACAGTAGTTTTTTCATTTTGTCGGATTGTTGCTTTTCACACACCACTTCTCGCGGTGATTAAAAGACCAATACCAAGTCAGAGATTACGTTATCGTTATGCTCTGATTTTTAGAAACATGCTTGCCGAGCCCGCACTAACTAGCGCACAGAAGTCAGCCTCAGCAATTGTCATCGCCTACCACTTTATAGAGAACCGCGCCAAGCGCACCACCTACAAGTGGAGCTACCCAAAACAGCCAGACCTGAGCCAAGTATCCTCCACCTGCAAACACCGCTACCGCCAGACTACGGGCAGGATTTACCGATGTATTGGAGACGGGGATACTGATCAAATGAATCAAGGTAAGGCACAAGCCAATCGCGATGGGAGCCAGTCCAGCCGGTGCTCTCTCATCCGTAGCCCCCATGATCACATAGATGAAGCCAGCGGTCAGCACCACCTCGGTCACCAGCACAGCGGTCATGCTATATTTCCCGGGTGACAAATCCCCGTAGCCATTCGAAGCAAATCCAGCACTCACATCAAACCCGGCAGTCCCTGAGGCAATCACATACAAAACCCCGGCCCCCGCGATACCCCCAACCACCTGCGCCAGGATATAAGGGATCAAGTCTTTCGAGGGCATCCGCCCACCCACACACAGTCCCAACGATACCGCCGGGTTCAAATGACAACCGGATATATGCCCGATCGCAAAGGCCATCGTCAGCACGGTCAGACCAAAGGCCAGAGCCACTCCAAGTAGACCTATCCCAACATCCGGAAAGGCCGAAGCGATCACTGCACTTCCACAACCGCCAAGCACCAACCAAAAGGTTCCGAAAACTTCGGCCAACAATTTTTTCTGCAACGTTACCATTGTTCTTACGGGGGGTTAAAAACCAGATCCACGACACAGTGGTATCTAGCAATAAATCTATTAGCATATTTCCACCTCTCAGACACTCCTCCTCTACCTCTGCGTTTCCAAGCTCCCCCTGAAATCCCTACAACTCGTAGGGATCCCCCGCTTCCTACGGTCATCTTATCCCTTTACCTAAACAATCAAGTATGATTAAATAATATGCATGAAATGCATGCTTTGGGTCCGAATCTCCGTTGCCATGGCCGCATTGGCGTCATTGCTCAGCCTCAGCTCCTGCTCTTCCCAGATGAAGGCAGAGGGCAAGCATCTCAAACACAGCTTCATCTACGGCAAGACAGCCTACATTGGCCCCGATGGCAAAGCCCAGGCTCCCCCAAGTGCTCCAAAGTCAGTCCACAAAATGGTGGCCGCAGCGAATGATCTGATCGATAAACCCTACAAATATGGCGGAGGACACCGCAGCTTTTATGATAATGGCTACGATTGCTCAGGAGCCGTTTCCTACGTCCTCTACAAAGGAGGCAAACTAGACTCCCCTCTCGTTTCTCAGCAGTTTTTCGACTACGGGAACAAAGGATACGGAGACTATGTCACCACCTACATCCGTGACGGCCACGTCTTTCTGGAAATCTGCGGCCTCCGTTTTGACACAGGAGGCACCTGGAATTCCACAGGCCCACGCTGGAAGCCCGAGCGTCGCGGTCTCAGCGGCTATTATGTGAGACATCCGAGAGGTTTGTAACCTCGGATCCACTTTGAGCGAAGATAGAGAAACCGCCTAAGAAATGGCGGGCCTGTTGCGTTGTATCCGCAACCTAAGCTCAATCACATTGCACTCATGAAATATCTTCACCTTATCGCATTCGTGCTGCTTGGCGGCATGGCTCATGCCGGTACAGTTCGCGATATTACCAACGAATTCGGCAAAACCATCAAGGTCGAACTCATCACCAAGACAGATCTCACCGTCACCTTCAAACTCCCGGGCAGCTCCAAAACCTACACCGTGGATCGCGCTTCACTCAGTCAGTCTGATCAGGACTTCCTACAGGATTGGGAACCTGAGGCTGCAGCCGTAGAAACACCAAAAGAAGAAGCTGAAGTCGCCCCATCAAGCAGACTTTACCCTAAATCCAAAGAAGAGATCCGCTCCACCGTCCGTGAAATTCTCGGCAGAAAAGCCACGAATGGAGCCAGAAAGGAGCAGGATGCTGTCAACCTCCTCAATGTCTACCGCTACCTCTGCGGAGTCCCCTACAACGTGACTCAAGACAGCCAGCTCAACAGCCATTCCGAGGCCGCAGCGAAAATCTGTAAGGAGAAAGGACAACTTTCCCACGACTTCGGTCACTACACCGACAAGTGCAACCTCTTCTCAGGAGGAGATATGGTGCACTCTGTGGAGGCCTACATTGATGATTCCGGTGACAACAACCGTGAGCGCCGAGGCCACCGCCGCTGGTGTCTGAACCCGGGCATGGAGAAGACCGGCTTCGGCACTGGAGGCAGCGCCTACTCCGCCATGTGGTCCATGGACGGAGCATTCCGTAAAACCCGACATAAGCGCTGGAGCTATCCAGGCGAGGGCTTCTACCCGCGTGAGTACATGCACGGCACAGGCTGGTCACTCTACCTCGATGAAGCTGCTCCTGAGAAAGACCGCCTAACCATCACCATTCACAAACTCAGGAAGCGCCCGGAGAAGCCAATCTCCTTCAGCCAGGAACCGGATGGTAAAGACATCGGGGTTCGCTACATCTACACCTACAATAACACCATCAACTTCGAACCTGCCGACTTCTCCGCTGGCGACCGCGGCATCTACTGCGTCACCGTCAAAGGCGGAGGCGTGCGTGAGCGCTACATTGTAGAGTTCTTCTAATTCTGGATTCTTTTCGTGACCCGTGCCGCTCAGGCGGCACGGTCTATTTGAAGTCAATCGTCACACCACTCTGGGCGTAGTACTTGGCGAAGGACTTCTCTAGCTCCTCAAAGCTGCGACCGTTCAGCAGCGCCTTCAGCGCCTCTTGCTCAGACCCACCACGCTGGAGCGTCTTGATATAGCTCTTGATCCTGGCCGCATCTCCATTGCCGTCCTCGTGATAGAAGTAATAGGTCAGTAGAAGTGCTGCCCCGTAGTTCAGATTCGCATTTGGTCCTGCAAACTGGCCGTATGGCATGGTCATGAAGCGGCTCAGTTTCGGCATGCTAAAGCGGCGCCCCAGCATCCTTCCATACTCCCCGGGCTTCAGCTTGTCATCTGTCACCAGATCAATGACCTTCGGCTTGCTGTTGTAGACATGGAAGACAGCATGATTATAGGGAGTCGAGGAAACATACTCCGCACTTCCTTCCAAGAACCAGGGAGCAAAAGATGTCCCTGCCATCAGCTGGTGTGTCAGCTCATGACTGATCGTGCTGTTATCCTTCCCCTTCTCATAGATCCATCTGGTACCCTGCTTCCTGACCCCCAGACTCTGCAGCGGAATCAGACAAATCCCTTTGGAAGGTATAAAAACACCTGCAGCCCTAGGGTGCCCACCGGCTCTCACGTAGAGCTGCATGGACTCAAACAGGTAGATTGGGAATTTATGGCCTTTCACCTCGTAGCGGGCGGCCACGTTAATGGGTAGAGCCATGTTGTAGCGGTGCGTCGTCTCAAAAAGCACCGAGAAGCGCTGCACCACCTTGGAGTCGAGTTTGGCATCACAGATGAACTGGTAGTTTTCTGTCTCAAAGACGTATTTGCCGTTCTTGGAGAGATCGTGCCTTACCTTCAGCGGAGGATTTGCCGGCCCATAGACCGTCTTCGGCCAGGACTTTGAAAAAGCGGAGTCCGGAGACTTGATCCACGAAGCATACTTCAGCGTGCCCCCTTGCGCTCTTACCCAGCTACTCACCTGCTTCTTACTTCGATCTGTAAGGGCATCAAGTGAGACCGTATAGCTAGCCCCTCCATTCGTCTTGAATATCAGTTGAGAATCCCTCACTTGCCTGAATGCGCAATCGTAGCGCTGCCCTGACTTCAATTCCAATTGGACCGTCGCTTCCGCCGCACTCGCCAGAAGACAGCAGCACAACACACTCTGTAAGATCAGCAATCTCATTGCGCGAGGTTAAAAGCCTACACACCTCAGTGCCAGATTTTTGGCACAAAAAAAGCCGCAGGTGTTAACCTGCGGCTAATGAAAAAAACCTTGTTGCCGGCTGGAAGCTTAGGCTTCGACTGGCGCTACGTTTACGCGGCGACCGCTCTGGTCGAAGTAAACGTTACCTTCAGCGAGTGAGAAGATAGTGTGGTCTTTACCAAGACCGACGTTCTTGCCTGGCTTCCACTTGGTGCCACGCTGACGGATGATGATGTTTCCTGGGATCACAACTTCGCCGCCGAATTTCTTAACGCCGAGACGCTTGCTGCGTGAGTCGCGTCCGTTCTTAACGGAACCTTGTCCTTTCTTATGAGCCATGGTGTCTGATTAGTTAGTGGTTTACGGATTAACCAATGCTTGTGATTTCAAGCTTGGTCATGTGGCGGCGTGAGCCTTTGGTCTTGTGGTAACCCTGGCGACGCTTGAATTTGAAAGCAATCACCTTCTTACCGCGGAACTGGTCAACGACCTTGGCCTTAACGGTAGCGCCATCAACTACAGGAGCACCCACTTTAGTGCTGCTACCGTCGTTAACGAGGAGTACTTCGTCGAAAGAGACTTCGGAGTCCACATCAGCGCTGAGCTTCTCAACGTCGATTGTGTCACCTGCTTGAACGCGGTACTGCTTACCGCCTGTTTTGAAAACTGCGTATGCCATGGTCTGACAAGTTAAATGGTTAAAATCGATAGTCCTGCACGGAACCGTGCCGGGCGGGCGCGAAATTCAACACAAGATCGCCTGATCGGCAAGATTTTTTTTGAACTTCTCCCTAATAAAGTTCAAAAATTTACCCGTGCAAGGTCTATTCCCCACAGAAATACTCGATCCAGAGGCCATGAAGCGCTTTGGAGCCCAGATTGCCAATCATTTACGTCCTGGCGACATTGTCGCCCTTGTGGGCGATCTTGGCGCGGGAAAAACCCATATCACCCAAGGCATCTGCGCTGCTTTAGGCCACCAGGGTGAAGTCACCAGCCCCACTTTCGCCCTCGTCAACGAATACACGGACAGCACCCCGCCCATCATGCATTTTGACCTCTACCGCATGGAAAACGCCCAGGAGCTGCTCGATATCGGCTGGGAGGACTATTTGGAGCGAGACGCCATCCTCATCGTCGAATGGGCCGATCGCTTTCCAGAGCTCATCCCTGAGGGCACCCACTGCATCCACATCGAGCACCTCCCCCAAGGCCGCCGCCTCAGCTACGACCGGGTTTAGATCTCCCTCTATTCACTCCCATTGGATAGTTTCATCTATAGCGTCACGAAACCATGCCCATAGATCCGGGTACTCACCGCTATCTTCCCATCCTGGAGAGGCGAAGTCATGGATGATTTTCACCGCTTCATCCGCCTCTCTCTCCCAGCAGGCAACATCATCACAATCCTGTCTACACGCGAACGGAAACAATTGCCGGCAGGGATACCGATCCTGAAGACCTTTGTACTTCTTCAGCGCCTCCTCAGTGGTCATCAAATGCCAAGGCCTCAAATCCACCAGAGATTGCTCTACAAGCCTTCTATAGGCCGCAGGATAGTCCAACCATACGGGTCTATGTTCATCCCCAATCAAATATTCGCGTGCATCCATCTTTGCTGACCATAATCAGCCCGCCACAAAAAAACAACCCGGTGTGAGGATCCACACCGGGTTGCGATAACTGATAATTGATTTCTTGATTAAGCGGCGCTTAGTGCTGACGCTTGCGACGCTTGAGGTTGAGCTTGGCTAGGTTGAGGGCGATGGATGCCTGAAGATGGGCAACCTCCTCGAGATCCTTGCTGTGATCAACATTCTGAAGAGCTTCCTCAGCACGCTGGATGGCGGCTTCGGCCTTCTCTTCATCGATTTCAGACTCGCCAAAGGCGGAGTCGGTAAGAACGCTCACCTTCTCTTGCGTGACTTCGGCAAAACCGGAACCAATAGCAAGTTCGTGATCCTGGCCATCCTTCTTATAGCGGAGTTCACCAGGGGCCAGAGCGGTAACGAGAGCGGCGTGGAGTTCCAGCACACCGAGCTCACCATCTGCACCAGGAAGGTAAACGTCCTGCACTGTGTCGGAGAAGATGGTCTTCTCAGGTGTTACGATTTCGAGATGAAGCATGATTTAAGTGAAAAGTTGAATTTGCCAGTGATTAGTTGGCAGAGAGCATGGCGGTCTAGTCGACCGCCATGATCTAGAATTAGTCGCGAGGAACGCTGTCGATACCAGCCTTCATGTAGAAGTTACCTTCTGGCACGTCATCCCACTTACCTTCGAGAATCTCGGAGAAGCCTTTTACGGTCTCGTCGATGGAAGCGTAAACACCAGGAACGTTGGTGAATACCTCAGCAACGTGGAACGGCTGAGTGAGGAAACGCTGGATCTTACGTGCACGGAACACGGTCATCTTGTCGTCGTCGGAAAGCTCGTCCATACCGAGGATCGCGATGATGTCCTGAAGCTCTTTGTAGCGCTGAAGAACGTTCTGAACGCCACGTGCCACACGGTAGTGCTCTTCACCGACTACGTCAGGAGCAAGCGCCTTGGATGTGGAAGCAAGTGGGTCAACCGCTGGGAAGAGAGCCTGCTCAGCGAGGGAACGCTCAAGAACCACTGTCGCGTCAAGGTGAGCGAAGGTGTTAGCTGGAGCTGGGTCAGTCAAGTCATCCGCAGGAACGTAAACCGCCTGGAGGGAGGTAATGGAACCCTTCTTGGTAGAAGTGATTCGCTCCTGGAGACCGGCCATTTCCTCAGCGAGTGTTGGCTGGTAACCCACAGCAGATGGCGTACGGCCAAGAAGCGCGGACACCTCAGAACCTGCCTGGGAGAAACGGAAGATGTTGTCAACGAAGAGAAGAACGTCCTGACCTTCTTCGTCACGGAAGTACTCAGCCATGGCGAGAGCGGAAAGAGCAACACGGAGACGTGCACCTGGAGGCTCGTTCATCTGGCCGTATACGAGCGCTACCTTGGAACCGTCAGCGAGAACTGGGTTGCCGTTTTCGTCGAGCTTAGGATGACCATTTTCATCCTTCTCGGTAGCGATAACGTTGGATTCGATCATTTCCCAGTAAAGGTCGTTACCTTCACGAGTACGCTCACCCACACCGGCGAACACGGAGTAACCACCGTGGCCCTTAGCGATGTTGTTGATGAGCTCCATGATCACAACGGTCTTACCTACACCAGCACCACCGAAGGCACCCACTTTACCACCCTTAACGAACGGGCAGATAAGGTCGATCACCTTGATACCTGTCTCCAGGATCTCAGCGGAGGAAGTCTGGTCTACAAGCGCAGGAGCTGGCTTGTGGATGGAACCACGCTTCTCTGGGTTAGGAAGTGGCTTGTTCTCGTCTACGAGAGCGCCTGTTACGTTGAAGATACGTCCGAGAACCTGCTCACCCACTGGTACAGTGATTGGTGCGCCGGTGTCGGTGATGGTCATGCCACGCTTGAGACCGTCAGAGGTGCTCATCGCAACGGCGCGAACCCAGCCGTCACCAAGGTGCTGCTGCACCTCAAGTACGAGTGTGGATTCTTCACCATAAAGATTGTAGGAAACTTCCAGAGCGGAGTAGATGTCCGGAAGCTTAGCTGCTTTTGAGAAGTCAGCGTCGACAACAGCGCCGATGACTTGAACGATTGTTCCTGTATTGCTCATAGTATTGTTTATCAGTTATCAGTTAGTAGTTTTCAGTGTGCAATGGCTGCTGTTGCTGAAATTATTCCATAGCCTTCATGGCTGTTGTGATCTCGAGGAGCTCGGCAGTAATTGCAGCCTGACGGAGCTTGTTGTACTCGAGAGTGAGGTCATCGATCATGCCCTTCGCGTTGTCGGTAGCAGCCTTCATGGCCACCATACGTGCGGAGTGCTCAGATGCGCGTGCCTCAAGCAGCATCTGGTAGATCTGGAAGTTGATGTAAAGAGGAAGGATGTTGTCCAACACAGCCTCTGCGCTTGGCTCGAAAAGGTAGTCCTTCTCCATCGCCTTAGCGTGGTCTGTCTCCTTGATCTCATCCTTGCCCACACCTTCGTAGTCACGCTTCTCAGCAAGCTTGTCAGCCTCGATAGGAAGAAGCTGGGAGACGTGTGGTGTCTGGGTGAGGGTGGAAACGAAGTTGGTGAATGCCACCTTGACCACGTCATACTCACCACTGAGGAATTGCTCAGTCAGGTACTTGGCGATCGGGCGGGCTTCGCTGAATGGAACCGGGTCAACCACGACGAAGTCAGCCTTGAGCTCTTTCTTCGCTTTGGCGAGCTGCAGGCGTAGCTTACGACCTACTGTGAGGTAGTGCACTTCTTCACCTTCAGCTTCTGCCTTCTTAACCGCCTTCAGGAGGTTGGTGTTCAGACCACCGCAAAGACCTTTGTCTGTGGAAATCACCAGAGTGAGGGTCTTCTTGCCTTCACGCTTTTCTAAAAGAGGGTGAGCCTCTTCCGTGGTGTTCTCCTTGAGATTGACCAATACCTGGTTGAGCTTGTCCGCGTATTCACGGCCAGCCAGCGCCTGGTCCTGGGCTTTCTTCATTTTCGCCGCAGCAACAAGCTGCATCGCACGGGTGATCTGTGCTGTGTTTTTAACCGACTTGATGCGTCGGCGGATGTCTCTGAGGTTGGCCATTGTTCAGTAGAATGTAGCGATAGAAAGTAAGGAAACTTCAACATCGGGCGGCACTACACCGCCCTCCGTCAGCATTTGGAATTACTTCCAAGAACCCTTGAAGTCGTCGAGGGCTTGTGTGAGGGCGTCTTTGACACCGTCAGTAACTGCCTTCTCGTCAGCAATGAGCTGAAGGACGTCAGCCTTACGTGTGGTGAGGAACTCTTCGAGAGCTGCCTGGCAGTCCTTGATGCGGTCCACTGCTACATCATCGAAGTAGCCGTTCTGCATGGAGAAGAGAATCGCAACTTCCATCTCCATAGCGAGTGGGGAGTATTGGTTCTGCTTGAAGAGTTCAACGATGCGCTGACCACGCTCGATCTTCTTCTGGGTAGCTGCGTCCAGATCGGAACCGAACTGAGCGAAGGCCTGAAGTTCACGGAACTGAGCAAGGTCAAGCTTGGTTGTACCGGACACCTTCTTGATCGCCTTGGTCTGCGCTGCGGAACCCACACGGGAAACGGAGAGACCAACGGAGATCGCTGGGCGGATACCCTGGTAGAAGAGGTCAGTCTCAAGGAAGATCTGACCGTCTGTGATGGAGATCACGTTAGTCGGGATGTATGCGGATACGTCACCAGCCTGTGTCTCAATGATTGGAAGAGCTGTGAGGGAACCACCACCTGCGTTCTCGGAGAGACGTGCGGAACGCTCGAGAAGGCGGCTGTGGAGGTAGAAAACGTCACCAGGATACGCCTCACGACCGGAAGGACGACGAAGAACGAGGGATACCTGACGGTAAGCTACAGCGTGCTTGGAAAGGTCATCGAATACGATCAAGCAGTCCTTGCCCTGATCCATGAGGTACTCAGCAATCGCACAACCTGTGTATGGCGCGAGGTACTGGTTAGCAGCGGAGTCAGATGCGGAAGCAGCAACGATAGTGGTGTACTCCATGGCACCTGCTTCTTCGAGAGTCGCCATGGTGCGGGCCACGTTGGAAGCCTTCTGGCCGATCGCTACGTAGATACAGTAAAGTGGCTTGTGGTTCTTCAGCTTACCCTGCTCTGCAGCACGGTTCTGGTTAGCCTGGGAAATGATGGTATCGATCGCGATGGTAGTCTTACCTGTCGCACGGTCACCAATGATAAGCTCACGCTGGCCACGGCCGATTGGCACCATTGCATCGATCGCCATGATACCGGTCTGAACAGGAACAGAAACGGACTTACGCTTAATGATACCAGGAGCAATCTTCTCAATCGGGTACTGAGCAGCTGCTTCGATCTCGCCCTTGCCGTCCACTGGTGCACCAAGGGTGTCTACCACACGACCGAGGAGAGCTTCACCTACTGGTACAGAAAGAAGCTTACCTGTAGTCTTGCACTCGTCGCCAGACTTGAGGTGAAGGTACTCACCAAGAAGAACGACACCTACTTCACCTTCTTCAAGGTTCATCGCAAGACCGGTCACTCCACCTGGGAATTCGATCATCTCATTAAGTTGAACGTCGCTAAGACCTTCTACTTTGGCTACACCATCACCGATTTCACGGACGGTACCGACGTTGGCTTTGGAAACAGAGGTCGTTACGTTAGCGATCTCTTGTTCGAGTTCCTGAAGGATGCTGCTCATGGCTTCTTTATTAGTTAGATTGTTGTTTGCCCGGTTGTTTGTTTAGGCGGATTTCGTTTTCTGATGTTTAGAACGCAGAGGCGAGGCGATCGAGACGAGCCTTGATGCTGCCGTCCCATACGTCATCACCCTTGCGGATGCGAATTCCGCCCAGCAGGGCGGGGTTGACCTTGTATTCGAAAGTGAGGCCGCTTCCGTGCTCTGTTGTGAGCTTGGATTCCACTGCCTGCTTGGTATCGGCAGTGAGTTCTTCGGCGCTTTCGACGGTTACGTGCTTCTTAGCCAGCTCCAGGCGAATGAGACGCTTGAAGGTGTAGAGGATACCACGGTAGTTGCGTGGCTTCTTATCGGCGATCGTTTTGATCACTGTACGCAGCTTGTCCTCGTCCAGACCTTGCTCGGTCATGCAGAGGTTGAAGAGTCTGCGTGCGGCGGCTGCGGCATCCTTGCTTACTTTCATGGCTAGTTAGCTTCTTAAAAAATTCTGGGGAGATTAGCCCTGCACGCTGGCAACGGCTTCATCGTTGATACGCTTCTTATCCTCTTCGGTGAGAACCTTGCCAGTTACGCTGGCTGTGGTTGCTGCTACCAGCTTACCGAAGTCGGCCTTAAGCTCGTTGACCATCTGAGCACGCTCAGCCTTAGCTGCGTCCTCTGCCTTGGCAAGGATGGCTTGAGCGGAAGCGATAGCCTCCTGGGACTTCTGCTCAGTCAGGTTAGCGGCGCTCTCCTTAGCTTCATCGATGAGGCGCTTGGCATCTGCATTGGCCTTCTCAAGGGCGGCTGCGGTGCGCTCTTCGCTCTCAGCAAGCTGAGTCTCAATGCGCTTAAGCTTCTCCTCACCTTCAGCGATGCGATTCTTACGCTTCTCGAGGATCTCAATGATTGGACCGAAGGCGAACTTCTTGAGAACAATGATCACAATGATGAAGTTGATTACCTGAGCAATCAACCATGGCCCATGAACACCGAATTGCTCCGTGAGCATTGTGAACTTATTAGCATCTGCTGCGAGTGTCGTGATCATACCGTGATATGTATTTAAAAAATGGTGAGGTGCTTTCTAAAGCGGTTTGGAAAAATCTGCCACCGCCCAGTGCGGCGGCAGATAAATTGGTGTCTTTGGCTGCAATTAAGCAACGAAGAGAGTAAGAATGAAGATACCCTCACAAAGAGCTGCGAGAATGATCGCAAGAGTAAGGATAGGACCAGCTGCACCTGGGTTGCGGCCAGTAGCTTCAGTAGCTTTGAAACCTACGAGACCGATACCGATGGCTGCACCGAGTGCTGCAAGCGCGATTGCGAATGGCTTAGTGAACATAATAATTAGTTAGTTTGTTGTTTTTGTTGTTGTCTTCCGGAACCCCCCACGGTCGCTATGCTATGAGTCTGATTCCTGAAATTGGATAAAGTTTTATTAGTGAGCCTCTGCGTGCTCTTCGTCGTGATCGTGGTCACTGTGCTCACAGATCAGCTTGAGGAATACGGCACTGAGGAGGGTGAACACGAGAGCCTGAACACCACCCACGAGAAGCTCCATGAAGTAGAAGGGAAGTGCTGGCAGGAAGGCGAGATAGTCACCGCCGAGTCCCATTAGAATTTCAAGAGTCTGCTCACCACCGTAGATATTACCAAAGAGACGGAAGGTGAGAGCAACCGGACGAATACCGATGGAAACCACTTCAAGTACACCAACGAGGCCAAAGATCAGAAGCATCATCACCATCATAAGGCCACCGAATTTACCCTTAGGAGCGAAGATGTGCGCCATAAACCCTTTGAAACCATTCTCAGTGATCGCCCAGTAGAACCAGAGAATTGCGAAGGTGAAGGCCATCGCAGCAGTCATGTTTACGTCTGCGTTACCACCACGAAGCATTGGAGCAAAGGAGCCGTCCTCACGGAAACGAACGATAGTACCCACACCAGGAAGAAGGCCAAGATAGTTCACCAAGATGATCAGAAGGAAAGTGGAACCGAAGAACCAGAAGGTACGCTTCACCAAGTGCTCACCGAGAATACCACCGAAGAAATTATAGAGAGACTCAATCAACCACTCAGCAAAGTTCTGGAAACCCTGAGGAATCATGGAGAGCTTACCTGCTGCTGCGCGGCAGAAAAGCACGATTATCAATACCGCGATCCAGACAGAAATCATGGAGTTAGTCAGAATACCAAGCGGATGTGACTTATCATCGTGCAGGGCACCTTCCGGATGCAGCGGAAGCTTGTGAACACCACCCTCGTGGGCATCGTGCTCGCCATGCTCACCGTGAGCAGCATCATCATGACCATGCTCAGCATGCTCGACAGCATCATGACCAGCATGAGCAGTATCTGCAACCGTGTCAGCAGCTACGTAACCTACTGACGCTAACAGGAAAAAGAGTGCGGAAAAAATTGTTTTCTTAGCCATGATTTCGGATCGCCATTACGGCGGGCGCCCGCTGAATAACCCCCCAATTAAAACGGAGCAAGCCTATTTGTGAAATTTTTCACAAAGTCCGGTTAAAGCCCTGATTTCGAGAGAGTTTATCCACCGATCCCGGCCGTGACTACTCTGACACAGTTTGTTAGGAATCCTTAATCAGGCCCTCAATCCCAGCAGGATTTGTAGCTCCCCTGCAGAATCGGTCTGACATCCTCGCCCATCTGAACCTTGATTCCACGCACCCCATAAATCGCCACTGGCTCGAAATTTCCAGAGCTTATCGCCTGATCCAGCATATTCTCGGCAGAGAGACATTTCCTGCCCGCATGATCCTGTAACTGGAAGCTCACCTCTCCCACCGCATGGTAAGACCTATAGACCACCTCCGTGCAGGCCAGGCGATCCGCACGACTGAAGTCAAAGAGGAAGTCATAGCGCTTGCCGGCATGACTCATCGCCTTGCGCACCGCCTCCAGCCGCTCAGCCTCATTCAATTTCGGGCGCAAAATCACAAAAGCATCCACCGTGAGCGTTTCTGCCAGCTTCCGGTATTTTACCCCGTCCTTCTTGGCCTCCACCACATCGGCCTCCAAGCCCAGCTCATCCTCCAGCCCCATTCGCACCCTTTGCTCATAGCTACCTATATAGAAGGCGGCATGTGGCCAGAAACCCGGCAAGAAGAGATTACTCATCGCATCATCGTGCCTGGTAATAATAATGTCACCCGGTTGCAACACGGACCAGGCCTTAGCCAGCACCCGCGGCGTCACCCGCTTGCCCGCCTTCATCTGCGCAATAATTGGCTGCTTCATCTCCGCAATCGCGCTACCACTGAGCCGGAAAATGTGAAACATCGCCTTTTTATAGCCGGTGTGATGCCTCCGAACAAAGGAGTGCAGCGTGTAACGAAGGCGCCTTTTGAGGTAGTCACGCTTGCGAAACTCTAAAAATTCCTCCTCCTCTTTTAAAATTTCTACAAGCTCAGCAATCACCCCGCCCTGCTCAGCCAGGGCATAAATCTCCTCTTTATGCAGCTCATAGAAACGAATCGATTCATAGAATCTCCACATCCTTCGCGATGAGGTGAGATTCTTAAACACCGCCGAAAACGAGTTCTTAGCGATACCATATCGCAGCTCTGCTTCATCCAACTTTTTCCAAACCAAAAACTGATCCGCTGCGATATCCACAATGTACTTCGCGCTGCGCACGAGAACCGTTGCCGCAGCAAAGGCCGCTGCAAAGGTACACATACGATCCTCCCACTCCATCTCCTCTCTGCCAATAGCGAAAGGCTCCAGAGCCACGATAGACTCAAGCAATACAGTGCGTGTACGCAGATAGCGGCGATACATTTCCCTCAACCGCTCATCTTCATCCGGCAGAAAATATCCACGCTCTATAGCCTTGGACACATCATCCCTTACTTCTAACAGACTTTCATCAAGCGGCATCGCACGACATGTCGACGCGATAATTTCTGCGTGGTCTAGAAACGTATTATGAGTGGTCGGCATGATTTCGTTTTGGGTTCATTTTCGCATCACCAACACACATCATGGAACAACACTTAGAAAACCTAACAGACTCTAACAACTGTTAATCCCCTATAGTTGGTAAAATAGCTTACGCGATTACTATTATTTTTCGCCGTTTGACAAGCCTAAAACCCTTATAGCTCAAGGAAACTTTTTATATTATTTTATCTTTACAAAACACTGCAAGTTGGCGAAAAAGACATCGCTATGAATAAAGCCGAACTTGTCGAAGCAGTACAAAAAGCCCTCGGGAAAGACGCAACTAAGCGTGCAGCAGAAGACGCTCTTGCAGCCGTTCTTGATTCCATCTCAAAAGGCATCAAGAAAGACAAAAAAGTCCAACTTATCGGTTTCGGTACTTTTGAAGTGAAGAAGCGTGCAGCTCGCATGGGTCGTAACCCTAAGACTGGCGAAGCAATGAAGATCAAGGCCTCCAAGACCGTTGGTTTCAAAGCTTCCTCCACTCTCAAGAACTCTCTCTAAGTTACTTGCAGAACAATCTGATCACCTCACCTTGCTAGCAAGGTGAGGTTTTTTTGTGCCTCATAACATCTTTCTGGATAGAAGGCTGGATCACTAGAATGACTTTTTCCCCTTTCTGCGATCCTCAAGCAGCTGCTCCACAGTCTTGATCTCACCGCTCTTCTCCCACTGATCGACAAGGGCCTCGATCGCCTTCCAGGACTTTTTAGCCCCTTCGGACAGCAGATCTTCTTGATCCTCGTAGACCTCCTTGGTCAAACCCAAGTACCTGTGTGCCAATTGGTAGGCGATCTGCCTATCAGCATCTGCAGGGCTATTCCCGGGCTTATTACGCTCCCAGGTGATACGAGCCAGACGCTCTACAGCCGGAGCCGATATCTCCAGACTATTCAAATAACTCGCATAGATCTGGCCGTATGAGACAATCGCATCCTCAAACATCCCTCGTTCATCGTAGGATTTAGCGAGCATATAAGAAACTTTCGCCCGCTTAGCATCATGCCCCTTTTGCTCGAGATATCGCTTAGCCCACTGCGTCACCTCTGGCCACCGGCCACGAGCCGCATAGGACTCGACGAGTACAAGCAGAGCTTCATCCCCCATTTCATCACCTGCACTCCGAGCGATGACATCCAGCAGTAATAGCTCAGCTCGCTCTTTATCACCGTCCTCATCACGCTTGTTCAACAACTTGGCCATACCCAGCTGCGCCTCAATATGCTCACGGATCGTTCCACGCTTGATCACTTCTTCGTAATAAAGCAAAGCACGCTCCGGCGTATCAGTCTCCTCCACGAGATAGCTTGCCACATTGAGCATGATATAGGGCGCCAATGCTTCAGGGGGATAGTCAGCGATCAGGTCCTTCATCAGGATCCTTCTTCTGGCATCATTCAGCAGAGCTCTCGAAGCATCCTTTTTACCCTCTGCCTTGTTTTCAAAACCATCATACGCCCGAGCGAAAGCATCGCGATACACTGCGGACAAGCGTACTGGAGGATGCCATCTGCTCAGCTCCTGATATACTTCCGAGAAGGTTTTCCCCTCCTCCTGAAGCAACCATAGATAGGTATCCATAGCCAACTCCAATCCCGGAGTTCGATCACGCGCTGACATCTGAGAAATCACTTTATGGAAGAGCGTCAGATACTCGCCTGAACGATCAGCTTCACGCATGGCAGCCATACCGGCCACCAACACCTGGGCCGCATACTCGGAATCAGCATACTTTTCCATGAACGCATCAAAATACGGCAGAGCTTCTTTCAGGTTTTTATTCTTTGCCCCATTGACTTGCTCCTGCCCCAAGAGAGCCACCAGATAAAACAACGACTCCTGAATCAGCTCATCTTCCCCCAATTCCTGCCCCAGCTTCAGTGCCTTCTCGTAAGATTCCCTAGCCTCTTTTCTTTCACGTAACGATTGCTGGATATTCCCTAACAGATTGAGTGCCGTAGCCGCCAGAGTCTTATCCGGATCATCAAGCAAGCTTGCCAACGACTCTTGAGCCGCATCCAAGTCAAGCCGCGCAAACTCAACCTGGGCTTTCTCGAGATGCGCCAATCGGTAAAATTCCGAATCCGCAGCCCCTCGATCCTGATAGTGCTCTGCAAGAAACTCCTCGGCCTCTGGCCACAACTGCATCCTCACCAAACTCGCAAGCTTATAGTAGCTCACCTCCTCCCGCCTAAGCTTATCCGAGATATCCGCCTGGTATTGTTCCATCAGCTCAAGCACTTGTGCGTACTTGGCACCCAAGTAGGCCGCTCGAATCAATAGAAATGCTTCATCAGCCACCAAATGCCCCTGCCCACGGTAGAGCTCCTGCACTTGATCGTAGCTCCCGAGCTGCAGTAGAGAATCTGCGAGATAAGCACGAAGCTCTCGTGCAATCTCCTCCTCTTGAATCCTTGCAAGGTAAGCGTCTGCCAGCTTAACCACCTCCTCATCCTTTTTTTCAAGATGCGCAAGACGCACCAGCTGCAGCACACAACGATCCAGCTCCGGGGACGGCTCCAAACCCTTCAGCATTTCATGGCATAAGGAGACCGCCTCATCTACCTTACCCAGCTTTTCAGCGTTATAAGCAGCAAGCTCCAATGCCCGTGTCAGTACTTCAGCATCACCACCCTTCACCCCCTCTTCACCTAACAGATTTAAATCATTCGCCCCTTTATTCCACGGAGCCATTTGATATGGCAAACAACTCAGGACCATATTCGAGGCATCATAAGCCTCCATTTCAGCAGCACGAATCGCCACCCGCAAAACCTGCCTCCTAACAGACTCCCCAGAACGGGCCACATCAGTCAATGATTCTCGGCAAGCCTCCACCAGAGCCACATACTCCTTTTCTTTTCCTTTCTCTAGATAAGCCTCCATCGTGGACCCCAGAGATCTAACAAGCTGAACATCGTCAACCTTCCAACGCTCTCGATTAGTCACCGCGTCCTGGAAGGCACCAGAGGCTTGCTCAAGATCAGGCTCAGCTTTGAGACTGTAGCAGATGGCCAGATTCACCAACATCACCCCCCGCTCGTAAGTATCCCTAAGCTGATCTCGCTCCAGCAGAAAGCGATCATAAAACGCCAGTGCTTCATCATACTTTTCCAGAGCCTGCGAAATTGCCCCCTGATAGAGTAGCGCCCGTTTGCGGTAGACATTCAGATCCTCCCCTTCACCCTTCAGCCGGGCACAGGCATCCAGCATCGCATAGGCCGCCTGTAAGTCCTGCTCACCCTCCTTCACACGACCACTCTCCACAGACTGAAGCCCCCGCTTCATCAAGGCGTATCCATGATGATAGCTGATCGCCCCTTTCTGATAGACTGTCTGCTCCGGCTGAGATTTCCCGATCTCCTGCAAGCGCTCAATTGCCACGTTCCAATTCGAGTCATCCAGAGCCTCCACAGCCCTGGTCATCCCCTCATCGAACTGCTGGGCCTGCAAGGGCCCAGCGAGGCACACACAAGCTAAGACAGATCCAGCAACCCTCTTTAACAGCCCATCAGTCATGTCATTGATTCTATCCATGTATACTCAGCACTTACGTCCCATGAAGTGTAACGATTCACCTCTTAGTATTCAACGCATCAGCTCAGCTATTTCTTGGATCAAAAACAGGCAAGCATCTCGAATCAAGGACACAAAAAACCCGCTGGCCAGCAACCAGCGGGTTTGAATCATTGAATTCTTTTCAGATCAGAAGCTTATTCCTTTGGCGCTGCTTCCTGCTCTTTAGGAGTGAATTTCAGGAACTTGGCATACTCAGCTGGCAGCTTTACGCCAGCGCCTAGACCTGCGGACTCATAGAGTCTAGCAAGACCATTGGCTTCCAGCAGAGCGAGATAGCCGTCAGTTGTCTTGTCTTCATCATCTGTACCCCAGAGCTGCATCGCGGTCTTCACTTCATCACGAGCAGCAAACATGCGCAGGGAGTTCAGAGCCGCTTGTCTCACAATGACCTCGGACTTACCGAAGTCTGCAGTCATTGCTGTAGCGTAGGCAGTAAGAGCATCCTGCTCCTGCTTCATACCCTCCAGAGCCATACCGTGAGTGTAGGCAATCTGGGCACGAATGGAGATCGGCACTCGCTTCTTCTTCCACTCTTTCGCCATGAGATCCAGACGTCTCCAGTTCTTGCTGCGTGCAGCATCCCAGAACTTGTACACCTCGATCTGCTGCAAGTAATCAGCACGCTTGATAGGATCCCAGATGAAATCCTTCAGTGATTTCGCCAAGGCATCGAGATCCATCAGCTTGCGATGACACTCCAGCTCGTAATAGCCAGACAAGGTAAAGTGGTTGTTCGGCATTAGCTTGAACTTGTCGTACTTCTGCTTCACTTCACCAAACTTGGTAAGAGCCTGCTGATACTTACGCCCCTCGAAAAGAGCCATAGCTTCACGGAACTCTGGTGGCTCCATGATGTAAACGTTAGCAACACCAACGAGGCGCTCCGCCTGGATGTTTACCTGTCTGGGGTTCTGCACGTAGTACACGTTAGCTTTGTCAGAACCAAGCAAGTACACATTGGTGAACTCGCTGTTCGGCTTAATGATAACACCTGGTATCAAGATACGTTCATTCTGAGCCTGAACACCAAGCACAAGAGCCATAAACGCTGCGAGAATTGTCTTAAATAGTTTCATTTGAATCTAGGTTTATAGGTTTCGCTTATCGTGATTATCGGCCTTCTCTCTCCTTCTTGATTTCCTCAAGAGTCTTGATCTCACCGCCTGCTTCCCAGGTTTTCACTCGAGTCTGGATTTCGAGCCACTTCTCAGCCACCTCATCGTCCAGATCATCCTTGATCTTGTTAAAGGACTCTTCAGAGCTGTTGATGAATCGTGCCGCAGCCTCATAAGCCTTCTGCTTGTCACCCTTTTCCCACATCAGCTCGGTAGAGCGTGAGATGGCTGGGGCTGAGATGGCGATGTTCGCCATGTTAGCAATGTACACCTCGGTGTAGGCTTTGATCGCCTTCTCCACATTGCTCATGCTTTCGTAAGCCTGGGCCAAGAGGAACATGACACGTGCTTTCTCAGAGGAGTACTCCTTCTTATACTTCTCAGCATTTTCAGCGAGAGCCTTCCAGTCCTTCTCTGTGTTGTTGATCTCAATAATACGGTAGAGAGCTTCGTCACGAATCTTGCGGTCTGCACCGCCCTCTTCGTTCGCGGCTTCGATCACCTCATTAAGGATGGTGACAGCCTGCTTACGCTCACCAGCATTGGAGGACTGACCCAAAATGTCTGCCTTACCGAACTGAGCATTGATGCGTCCATTCACCTGCGGGCGCTTCAGACGCTCGTCATAGTAGGCAAGAGACTGACGTGGATTGTCTGTCTTCTTACGCAGGTAGTCACCCACACGCACCAACACGAAGTTGGAGAGCTTCTCGACAGGGTAATCCGCCTTCAGATCATTGAAGAGAACCTTGATACGTGACTGACTGAGATTGATCGCAGCTTGATCTTTAGCCGCCTCGGCTTTCTTCAAGTTATCTTCGAAGACACCAATGATCGCGATACGCAGCATGGCCAGCGTTCTGGTATCATTGAAATCAACGCCAGGGAACTTGTAGTAGTGGTCTTTCAGCTGGTCTGCTGTCTTGCCACTCTCAAGATAAGCCTTGGTGTAGGAACCAATCGCTGCGTCCAGACCTGCTGGATTCTCCTTCTTGGCCATCTCAGCAATCACTGCCTGCAACTTGGCAAGAGCTTCGTCAGAACGACCCGCCTCCTTCATCGCCGGCATACCGGACACAGCAACCTGTGCCTTGTATGGAGAATCCGGGTATTCTTTCCAGAACTTGTCATAGAATGGAAGGGCATCCTTAAGATTTGGATTCGGCTCCTTGCCGATTTTCTCCACACCAAGGAGACCTACGAGGTAGTTGAGCGACTCACTGGCAACTATGCCATTGCCCTTGTGCTCTGCGAGTGTGAGAGCCTTGTTGTAGTAGGTAAGAGCACCTTCGCGATCACCATCACTCTGCATGATGTTACCCTTGAGGTTGTAGGCCATCTCTTCGATTGAGGTTCCTTTGAATTCTTTCTCAATACGGTTGAGAAGCACCAAAGCTTGCTCATTCTCACCTTCGGAGTAGTGGACATTCGCACGGTCATAGAGAGCGAATGGAATGTACACGTTCTTTGCTGGATCCGGGTACTTCTTGAGGAATTCGTCCAGCTTGAGGGCTGCCTGCTTCCAGTCCTGTAGACGTGACAGGTTGGAGGCCACGAAGAACTCAGCGGCGATCTTGTACTCACTCTTTGGATACATCTTCACGTGATCCAGAAGGAGCTGATGACAATCCACGAACTTACCGAGGTAGAACTTGGAACCACCGAGCACGTGCAGACAGAGGTCATGCTGCTTGGATGGCTTAGCCAGTTGGCCGATCATAGCGCCCGCCACCTCTTCACACTTCTCGTACTCGCCGGAAGCAAAGAGACTGGAAAGCATGAAGCTACGCACCTGGCTTTCATGCTTGCTGCCTGGGTAGCTCTTCAAAAATTCAGAGCCATATTGCTCGGTAAGCATCACCTCACCGATGCGAGCAGAAGTACGCACAAGGTTGTAAAGGTTCTCTTCACGCTTCTTGGACTTGTTAAAGTAGAGCTCAAGCTGCTCGTAGGCGGCAAAGGCACCGCGTACGTTACCCTTGCTCTCATGCGTAAAGGCTAGAGCGGAAAGCGCCAAGACCTCATGAGGGTCACCCGCTCTGTCCTCGGTACGAAGCTTGGTAAGATTCTTGTCAATGTCCGCCTTGGCAATGACGTGTGGTCCATCCTTGATACCGTCACGTGGATAGAGAGCCAATTCACTCTTAAGCAGCTCCAGCTCGCTGATGGATACCTTCGTGCCTGGAATCAACGCAAAGAGATTGAAGGCGGCGTACATCATGTCTTCTTCCATGGCCTCGACAGCCAACTTCTGGAAGAATGGGGTGAACTTCACCATCTCGAACGGTCTCAGAGTGATCGCCGCACGATTCTGATTAAGGAAATCAATCAGGGCCTGCTCATTCTTGGTCTTGATGACCGCTTCGGTCAGGGCCTGAAACGCGGTAACGATCGCTTCGTCCGGAGTATTCCACTGATCCTTGTTGTTGAGAGCCGTCTCGAAGTACTGGATACCCTGCTTCATGTCAGGCTTCTCCAGCTTGAAGTGACAGATGGCCAGACTGAGAGCCATGATGCCCTTGTCATATTCATCACGGCCTTCTTCACGCTCATCGAGGAACTTCTTATACTGAGTGATCGCCTCTTTGTATTCCCCCATGGCCTGGGCGGATTGACCCCAGTAGTAGAGACTTTTCTTGTGGTAAGTATTCTTACCCTTGTCGTCACTTGGGAACTTGTAGCAGTTCGCAAAGGATTGCTTGGCCATCTCGTAATACTTGTTGGCCTTGTCCAGGTTCTCTGGACCACCGGCAGCCTTCAGCTTGCCACCGATCTTGAGCTCGCAGTATCCCTTGTTGTAGTAGATGACGCCAAACTTGCCACCATAAAGCTGCTTGGCACGCTCTGCATAGACGTCCACTACCTTGGCTAGAATGCTTTGGGCTTTCTCCCAGTTACGGCCATTCATTTCTTTGAATGCCATGGGGACCGCCTCATTGATGTCCTGCGCCTGCACGTCTGCCGGAGCCATACCAAGCATGGAGGCTCCTGCCAGAGTGATCGCAAATGTGACTGATCGTTGGATTTTCATGTGTGTAGGAATGTATTTTCTGAATGATACAGGGTTTTCTTGAGAATAAAAAGGACGCGATCTACAGAAAGCGCCCTTGGATGAGCCAAACTAATCTTCGCTACGGTGCAAACGATTGTCAGCTAATTTTTCTTAGACCTGAGGACAAAGCTAGTTGCTGAAGTCCGTGAAGGTCACCTTGTCAATCTGGAGACCGACGAGGCAGTTGATCACATCAATGACACTGGACTGTGGAGCCTCACCGCTGACTGAGATCTGAACGAGTGGTTCCGTACCCGCACCAGACGCCAACTCCTTGTAGAGCTGAAGACGGTTGGAGAGCTTCGGCAGCTCACGCTGCTTACCTACAGCACCTTGGTCGAGACGCTCTTCCTTGTTCACGATGATCCCACCGCTGTCATCCACCTGGATCAGCATTGGCTGGATATCTGGCGGAGTGTCGCTTGGATTCGCTGATGGCAGAGTCATCGGCAAATCCGCCTCACGCGGCTGGATCGTTGTAGTGACCAAGAAGTAGATGAGGAGGAGGAAACACACGTCAATCAGTGACGAGATGTCCAACTCTGGTTCATCCTCTTCGAAAGCAGGTCCCTGTTTTCTTCTAGACATGGTTACTTGAGATTTTTGTTCGGTTATTGAGCGAAATCGAAGGTCGAGAAGATCACATGATTCACTCCAGCTTCAGCGGCTGCCTTGATCACTTGACGGGAATACTTGAAGAGCGCCCTGTTATCACCGCGCAGGTGAAGTCTAGCCTTGTGGCCCTGGGCTTCGATACGCTCGCGCGCCTCTTTCACGTACTCCTTGATCGCATCATCATCAGCCAAGATATTTGGTGTCTTGTCAGCCTTGACGAATTTTTCCGGAGTAAAAGTTCCGTCTTCGCGCACGTTGACAACGATACGACCATGTTTCTCCTCAGCCTTCTTGGCATTGTACGCCACTGGCGGCTTCACAGCGCTGTCCTGCTCAACAATCATTGGACTGGATACCACGATGAAGAAAATCAGAAGAAGGAAAACCATGTCAATCATTGGAGACATGTCCATTTTCAACTCCTCATCAGGCTTAGCATTCAGAGCGCGTAATCTATTAGATGCCATATATTTATTCCTTGATTGGGTTAATCACTGGCGTTTCTCGGATTCGGGCAGGAACCGTGGTTCTCCGCCCGACCTACATAACAGCCCTTAGGGCTTAAACGGCGATACCCTCAGGAATCTTAGCAAGATGTGCTTCGCCATTCACGGTCTGCACAGAAGCGTTGAGAAGCTCTTCAGCAGACTGGTGGCACTCAGCTACAAGAGCGTTGTAACGACCCTTGAAGAAGAAGTAAGCGATCACCGCAAAGATAGCCACAACCAGACCCCACATGGTGGTCAAGAGAGCTACGGAGATGTCACCCGCAAGTGCGGTTGGATCAGCAGAACCACTTGTCTTCAGCGTACCGAAGGCTGCGATCATACCGAAAACTGTACCGAAGAGACCCATCATCGGAGCGGACTGAGCTACGAGTGAGATCAGGTTGATCCAGGTCATTTGCTTGCGGTTCTCGTTGATGGAGAAATCAGCAATCGCATCTTCCACGTGGTCACGGCCAAGATCTTCTGGCTGAGTCGCGTCGATGTTTGGAAGCGCATAGGCAAGCATGCGGCCGAGGTAACTTGGGTGGGAAGCGGAGAGCTCGATGGCGGAACGCACGCGGCAGTTCACCATGTGGTCGAGCAAGGCTGCTTTGAGATCGTCTGGGCAGAACTTCGCTTTGGTAAGGTTGATGAAATTGTATACAGTCAGACCGATCAGGGAAAGCAAACCAACTGCCACGATGATAATGGTCAGCGGACCACCATCGAGAAGGTAAGAGTGAAGGGCATTTGTATTTGGCTTATCATCTTGAGCCATAAGCGGAAGGGCTGTCATCAGGCCTGTCGCCATGGTTACGCCAACGGTCTTGAGCGGTCGAATCGCAAGGTTTTTCATAATGGTACTTGGACTGGTACTGTTTGTAAGTGTGTGTTCTGGTCTGTATATTAGTATCAGAAAGAGGTATCTATTTCCACTAAACGCCCCCTGTTCGTAAAGAAGCAATTTTAGGATTTTTGCACCTAGTAGGAGAAATTGACCCTTTCGCGCACTACAACGCCCTGAATTTATAGTTTATTAGAGGAAAAATCATAGTTTTTTTTAAACCCTCTATCTTAAGCATCTAAGCTGCTGAATTGTTACAGATATGCTAAGTTTCTCGGTCATTTCTTCGTGACGACAGGTGTTTTCCGCGCTGGATAGAGTGTCGTACAGATCTCACAGACCGTGCCATCACATCCTCTTGCCGTACAATACTCTCGACCGTAAAAGATGATCTGCAGGTGAAGCTTGTTCCAGCTTTCCTTGGGGAAAAGCTTTTTGAGATCCCTCTCCGTCTGTTCGACATTCTTGCCATTGGTGAGCTTCCAGCGCTGAGCCAGACGGTGGATATGGGTATCTACAGGGAAGGCCGGCACCCCAAATGCCTGAGCCATTACAACGGATGCCGTTTTATGCCCGACTCCAGGAAGAGACTCGAGAGCCGCAAAATCCTCCGGCACCTCCCCACCGTACTGCTCCACCAAAATTTTGGACAGATCAGCAATCGCCTTCGACTTACGAGGCGACAAACCACAAGGCTTGATGATTTCCCGAATAGCCTCCACCGGTATGTGCTGCATCGCCGCAGCATGATCAGCCAGTTTGAACAAGGCCGGCGTCACCTTGTTGACCCGCTCATCGGTACATTGCGCAGACAAGAGCACCGCTACCAGCAGCGTGAATGGGTTCGTGTGATCCAGAGGGATGGGAGTTTCAGGATACAGTTCCTCCAATCGCTTCAAAACCCAGTTTGCTCGCTCCGCTTTTAACATGCGCAGACTATAAGCAGCTCCAGGAATTTGACAAGAATCTCAAGCGATTGAAACTTTAGCGATTACTCTGCGTAATGCTTAAGTTAGCATGCTCCAAGTGTCGCCTACTCTCTGGCTGAAAAGCTCACTAGTGATTTCCTGTTTTGTCACAGGCTGGCTCCTTGCGCCTTGGTTTGGGCACCAGAAAAACCTCACCTCAGCAGAACCGCTTCCGGACAGCCCCCTCACCACGACGGGTCTCAGCGACACTGAACTCACTACCCAGTGGGAAAAGAACATCAAACCCTTACTCCAGTATTACTGCTACGACTGCCATGGCGACGGCAGCCACAAGGGCGGCCTTTGCTTGGACGACTTTGATGATCTGGCCTCCATCCGCTCAGACCCTAAAACCTGGGAGCACATCCTCTCTAGAATAGATTACCAGCTCATGCCTCCAGTGGACGAGGAACAGCCTGCTGCCCACGAGATCACCCAGATGGTCGACTGGATCAATGACACCGTTTTCCCCACCTATGAATCCCCTGACGATCCGGGCCCCAGCACCACACGCAGACTAAACCGCCTCGAATACCAAAACACCCTTCGAGACCTCTTGGGAGTCGACGTGGACATCTTGGAAATGTTGCCACCTGACGACTCCGCGCATGGCTTCGACAACATCAATGCCGCCCTCACGCTGTCCCCCGCCCACATCGATCGCTATCTCAAGGCTAGCGATCTCGCCTTGGACAAAGCCATCGTCATCGGCCCCATGCCTACACCCCTTACCCGCCTCAATCTCAGCAAGGCCCAGACCGAGGGGAGAGTCAGAGACGAAGGCATTTTTCTGCACACCCGGGGCTCCGCCATTATCCTGCAAGAAGTAGAGCATGAAGGAGAATATGTTCTGCACGTCACCGCCTCCGCCTCCCGCTCAGGAAACGAATACGCCAAGCTCGAAGTGGGCCATTCAGACGCCTCGATCACCACCTTCAGCATCGAAAACCCGATGCACCGCCCTAAGCAATACACCACTAAACTCAAGCTCAAGCAGGGCACGAACCGCATTAGCCTGACTTTCATCAACGACCATTGGGATCCCGAGCACCCCAACCCCAAGCTACGCGACCGGAATCTGATGATCCACAAGGCCACTCTCGTGGGACCTTCAGGCCTGAAGCGGGACAAACCAGCCAGCCACCACGCCATCTTCCCACCTCGCAGCCCAAACACCAGTGATGAGGATTACGCCCGCGACACGCTTCAGCAATTTTCAAAACGCGCCTTCCGCCGCCCGACCAATGCCGAGGAAATCCAGCGCTATGTCCAGCTAGCCCAGCAAATTGCCTCCCAGCAAGACAGCTCGATTAATCAGGGGATCAGAGGAGCTATCCAAGCCATGCTGGTCTCCCCGTCTTTTCTATTCCTCAACCTACCGACACAAGAATCCAAGAACGACACCGAGTTCCACCTGGTGTCTGAGCACCAGCTCGCCAGCAGACTCTCCTACTTCCTCTGGAGCAGCATGCCTGACGAGACACTACTGGATCTTGCTGATAAGAACCAGCTGCGCCAGCAGCTTGATTCCCAGATCGAACGCATGCTCAGGGACCCGCGCGCTCATGCCCTGACCAAAAACTTCGCCGGCCAGTGGCTCCAACTACGCGACCTCGACGCTATCTCCCCGGACCGCAAGACCTATCCGGATTTTAACCCTAAGCTCAGGAGAGACATGCAGAGGGAAACCACACTTCTGGTCGACGAGATCATCCTGCAGGACAAAAGCCTCCTGAACCTGCTCGACGCCAACTACAGCTACCTCAATGGCCGACTCGCCAGACATTACGGCATTCAGGATGTAGCAGGAGAGAACTTCCGTAAAGTCAGCCTCGCCGGCACCCCGCGCCGCGGCATTCTCACCCACGCCTCCATTCTTACCCTCACCTCGCAACCGACTCGCACTTCGCCAGTGCTACGCGGGAAATTCGTACTCGAGAACATTCTCCACATTACACCACCACCTCCTCCACCCAACCTCCCTCCACTGGAAGACGCTGGCGCACACAGCGACAAGCTGAGCCTCCGCCAGCAACTTGAGCTCCACCGGGAAAAGACCTCCTGCGCCAGCTGCCACAATCTAATGGACCCGATTGGCTTCGCCTTAGAAAACTTTGACGGCATCGGCGCCTGGCAAGACTCACTCGACGGACAAGCCATCGACACCTCAGGCCAGCTAGTCACCGGAGAAAAGCTCACCGGCGCCGACTCGCTACTCAAAGTACTGAGCCAAAACAAGAAAGAGGAATTCCTGCACAGCCTGACGGCCAAGATGCTCACCTACGCACTTGGTAGAGGCACTACGCGCGCAGACCGCAATCACATCGCAACCATTCTCAAGCAGCTCCATCAAAACGATTACCGCGCCCACTCGCTGATACGCGCCATCGTTCACAGTCCCACCTTCCAGTATCAGCGCAACTAAACCCCATACTTACCATGCACCGTAGAACATTCCTCAAAGGCCTAGGCGCCGCCATGACCATCCCCAATCTAGAGTCACTGGGACAAAACATGAGCACCAGCCAAGCTGGAGAACACCCGCTGCGCATGGCATTCGTCTATGCCCCCAATGGAGTAAACTTGGACAAATGGCGCCCGACCGGCAGCGGCAGCAACTATCGACTCAGCGAATCACTCCAACCTCTCGCCCAGCTACGCCAGCATTTCCAAGTCGTAGGCGGACTCGACCACGACAAGGCTCGCCCAAACGGAGACGGCCCCGGCGATCACGCCAGAGCCAATGCCACCTTCCTCACAGGCTGCCAAGCCCGCAAAACCACAGGTGAAGGAATTCACCTAGGGGTCTCGGTAGATCAAATCGCCGCCCAGCAGATTGGCCACCTCACACGACTTCCCTCCCTCGAGCTCAGCACAGATCCACCCCGGAAATCTGGTCATTGTGATTCCGGTTATTCCTGTGCCTACCAGTTCAACCTCTCCTGGCGCAGCGCCACCACTCCTGCCCCGGCGGAACGAGACCCCCGGCTAGTATTCGAAAAACTCTTCGGTTCAGGCAATGCCAAGGAAGACGCCAAACGTCGCGCTCTGAACCAAAGCGTGCTCGATTTCGTCATGGAAGACGCCAAGCGCCTGCACCACAAGGTCAGCTCCAGCGACCGGGACAAACTCGAGGAGTACATGACTGCCATCCGCGAAACCGAGCAACGCATCAGCCGTCATGAAAAATTTCAAAACAACTACCCGGCAGAACAAAAGCCCAACGGCATCCCAGACAGCTACCGCGAGCACATCCGAAGCATGTATGACCTCATGGCCCTGGCATTCCAGACAGATTCCACCCGCATCAGCACCTTCCTTCTGGCCCATGATGGATCGAACCGTTCTTTCCAAGAAATCGGTATCTCTGAGGGGCATCACTCCCTTTCCCACCACCGCAAGAAGGAGGACCACCTAGAAAAGATCGCCAAGATCGACCGCTTCTACATCGAAGAATACGCCCGCTTCCTCTCCAAACTCCGCGGAATCCGGGAAGGCGAAGGCTCTTTGCTGGACAACACTATGATCGTCTACGGCGGCGGCATAGCCGACGGCAACCGGCACAACCACGACAACCTGCCCATCATCCTGGCCGGAGGTGGTGCCGGCAGCTTGCAGCCGGGAAGATATATCCACGCCCCCGAGGGAACACCCATGACCAATCTCTACCTCTCCCTGCTGGAACGTATGAACGTGAATGCGAAGCGTGTGGGAGACTCCAACGGCATGCTGAAAAACATCTAGGCATAAAAAAACCGCTCACCCGGAGAGTGAACGGTCTTAGGTAATATGAAAGGTGTCTGTGCTAAGCAGGCCTAGAGAGCATCCATGTTATCGTTCTCAAGCTTGGCGTAGTTACCACTACGCACCTTCTTCACGATCTTGTTGTACATGTCTCTGCAGTGCCAGTAGCCACGGCGACCTTTGAGCAATCTGCGGCTGCGCTCATAGCAACCCCACTGGACGACTGTGATCTCCACGTTACGTGTACCCCAGTCTCTCATCCCTTTGAGGGTCGGCTTAAAAATATCGATGGTGTTGGTATTAGCCAAAGCTGAACCGTAGTCATCCACCACATAGGTGTAAGGCTGACCCTTGATCTTAAATTTGGTTCCCAGCGGATAAACTGACCAGTCTGCTGCGGCACTGCGAATATTCTTACCGTACTTCAGGATAGTACCGGCTGCATTCTTACGACCAGGAGCACCAGGCTCTTTTTCCATGTGGGAGAAGGAAGTGGTACGCACGTAGCGCTTGCGATCAGAATCTTTGTAGCTAGCCATCCCGTGCTTGTCCTTCTTGTAGGTGACGGTCTTGGCGATGAGGGCCGGCGATGGCTCCGCGGGTTGAGGATCCTTACCGTATCCTCCACTCGCATAGTCATCCTGAACGCCGCAGCTGCTCATGGCAAATCCTGCAACTAGGCTAAGACCGGACTTCACTAGTAAACTAGACATAATCATTGTTTTGAATTGTGGTTGTTCAGTAACTGTTGAGAATCAACAACTCCCATGGGGTTCCACCCTTCGGGACGAATTTTTAGAGGCGTCGGCCCCTTTTCGCAAATCTTTTTTACTCAGCAGCTTGTCACCAGTCGCTCCCGCAGACTGACGAAAATGCCACAATCCCTGTAACCACGGGGGATAGAGCCGCCCCTACCTCCATTAAAAAAAAATCATTTATTTGAAAGAAATTTTAGACCCCACCCGTACGCGGATCCGAAAATCGTCTACATTGTATATCAATGAGTTACACAAGTTAAATGTTTACATCACTTGGAATCAAAGAAGCATCAGTGGCCTCATCCATCGCCAAGCGCATCTGAAACTTCAAGGTTTCATGGGCAATCGGAGGCCGGTAATCACGCAGACAAGTCAATAGCGCATCTAGATCACCATGCTCACTGGTTTTACTCAGACGGAAGGTCTGTACTGAAATCGTCTCAGCCGCCCCGGGCGTGAGTAAATCCGGCACCAAAGCCTCCACGACAGGGAAGTCCTCCTCCTTGATGGAAAGATCCCTGCGCTTACACAAAGCTCGGATCAGACTAAAGCCCTCCTGCTTATTCAAAGTAGGAAATAGAGGGATTTTCACATCCACCCTACCAGGACGCTTCAGATCCACCTCGATCAAATCAGGGCGGCTCGACGCCAGCACCCACATGATCTTACCCCGGTTGCGGGTATTGGACATCTCCTTGGCCATCATCGAATAGACGCGGCTTGACACTCCGGAATCACCGGATCCACCCTGGCGCTTACCCAGCGCCTGATCCGCCTCATCCACAAAGACAATACAGCGCCCAAGCGCATGCAGCAGAGCAAAGATTTTCTCCAGGTTAGCCTCGGTGGATCCTACCCACTTGTCACGGAAGTTTCGCATTGTCACCACAGGCACCCCTGCCTCACCCGCCAGGCACTCGGCCAGATAAGTTTTGCCAGTGCCCACCGGCCCACAGAAGAGATAACCCATCGGCAAGGCCTCCAGTTCCCCCTGTTTCCAGAGCTCTATATCTTGCCTCAACCACTGCTTCACGCCATCCAGCCCTACCACATCGTCCAGTGTGCGGTCCGGCTCCACGAAATCGATCAAGCCATCACAATCTCTCTCCACCAGATCCTTTTTCAGATCCGCCAGACTATCATCATCTAGTGGCTTCTTGTCATGTTCACGCCTTTTAAGCAAGGCCTCCACCGAACTTACCGTAGCCCCCGTCAACCTGCTGGCTACCAAGTCAAGCTGATCCACAAAATCTCCCAGCGCCTGCGGACAATCCGGCTTCAACAGCTCCAAGGTAGCCGAAATCTGCTTGGCTGCCGGCAAGGGGATCTCCACAGGATCCATATTCGGGCAGTCTGCCACCAGAGGATGCAAGCCATTCATATTCTCAGATATCAAGAACGCAGCCTGGCCAAACTCGCACAGTCTACCATCAGCAGCCCACCCTCTGAGTAGCGAGGCCATCGAACTCAGCTCATAGTTCAGCAGATTAGGAATCGCCGGGCACACCAGATGGGACTGACGCACAATCACCGCCACCTTAGGCGCCTTCTGGCCCATGATTTTAAGATTCCTGCAATACTGCATGTAGTGCGTGAGCGTCCTAATAGCAGGCAAAGGAAGATGCGGAAGTTCAGGGGTATCCCCCAGACTTGGCCATTCACTGAAAACCTCCCCGCCCCTCTCGACACGCATGCCGAAGCCCAGGTCGTAAGACAGAACTACGTCAAATCTAGGCAAGAGTGCACGCATCAGGAACTCACTCAAGTTACCCAGGCGCAACGAACCATCAGGCCTCGGCACGATCAGGCGATCGTTCACATTCCCGTGTAATACAAAACATCCTGCCGCACCACTCTCGTAAGATGCGATCACTTCATCCGCCCAAGCAGGAAGATTATTCATGACATCACTAAACAATGAAGGGCCCGCCTGCGGCAAGACCCTTCGATAAAAAACGATAAACTAACAGGCTAGCTTTACTCAGTCACGCCCGGCCCCATAGTACCGGAGGACTTGGTCTGCTCCTCAGTAGAACTTGGAGGCGCCTGGTTGTCCGTAGTCTCGATCTGCATGCCTTCAGCGGCAGCAAAGTCAGCCAAAGCCATTTCAGCAAGAGCATCCTGCTCGCTCTCCTTCATGGAGATATCAGTCATATCGAGACTGTCCTTGGCGACACGGGCACGACCTGCTGCCTTGGTGCGCTCTTCTTCGACGATCTCATCAAGACGGCTCAAGGTATCCCCGGAACCTCCAATGTCGGTCACCATACCAGCGGCCATCTCATTGAGCTCAGCCATAGCCTTCTGCACCTTCATGTCGTCGATACCGCGTTTCAGGCTCTCGATCTTGTCACGAGCTTCCTTCACGGATACGTCGCGAGCACGGATCAGCTCCTTGTAACGCTTCTCGGCGTCTTCCAACTGGACCTTCACATCATCGTGCTCAGCATCCACCTTCTTGAGTTTGAGAGCAAACTCACCGGCCAACTTACGGTTGCCAGCTTTGAGGTGAGCAGCAGTCTTGGCGCGCAGCTCATTCTCCTCCTTGTCCAGCTTACGCACTTGAGCGACTAGCTTCTCCACCAAACCGGCATGCGTAGCCAGGCCTTGGTTGAATTTGGCGATCTGCTTGCGCAGGTTCTCCTTCTCCACTTCAAGCAGAGCTTCAGGATTACGCTTCTCCAATCCTCCGACGAAGAGTCCGAAAAAGCCTTTGATGAGATTACCTAAACGTTTGAACATAGATTTGTTGATGAATTGCTAGAGGGGACTCTGAGCGATTCTACTCTACATCGCAAGTATAAGACTTAAGAGAATTTGCAATGGCCTTAGTGACTGAGATGCTCAGCAAGCTTGATGATCTGCTGATTCAGCTCGACCTTGCTATCAGTGACCTTATCGATCGCAAGGCGACCAAAGTCACCGTCGCGGAAGATCATGATCTTGTTGGTCTCGCCGTCAAGCAGGGCGTCCACGGCTTCGACTGCAAACTTGTATGCCATGATGCGGTCACGCACTGTAGGTGAACCACCACGCTGCACGTGCCCCAGAACGGTGAGACGAGCATCCATGTTCAGGTTAATCTTGATCCAGCGGGTCAAATACTCAGCCATGTTGGTACCTTCAGCCACCATCGCAATGATGTAGTCGCGGCCGTCATTCAGATCAGAGCGAAGACGCTCGCCGATCTTCTCAAGGTCGTATTCGACCTCAGGAACCAAGCAAATTTCCGCACCACTTGAGAGAGCACTCACCATGGCCAGGTAGCCGCAGTGGCGCCCCATGGTCTCAATCACGAAGGCACGGCTGAAGGATGTCGCGGTGTCACGGATGGAATCCACAGACTGACGGATCATGTTGAGAGCCGTATCCACACCAAGACAGTAGTCGGTGCCAGGGATATCATTATCGATGGTCGCAGGGATACCGGCGAACGGCACGCCGAAATCAGAATAGAACTGGTTGAGCGCATTGAAGGAGCCATCACCACCGATCACGATCAGCTTATTGATACCAAGCTTCTGGAGATTATCATAAGCTTGCTTGCGGTAATCGTATTCAAAGAAACGCTGGGAACGAGATGAACGAAGTACCGTTCCGCCTCGGTGCATGATCCCGGATACATCCTCGCGGGTTGCTTCCGAGATATCCCCATCAATCATTCCACGCAGGCCATTGCGAATAAGGAATGGTTTGAGGCCTTTTTTGCGTGAATAATCAACCGCACATTTCACGGCTGGGTTCATTCCGGCGGCGTCACCGCCCGAGGTCATGATTGCAATTCCTTCCATAAAATCTTTTAGCTTAGGTTCTGAAGCCAATCAGGCTTCGATATATTGGACTTACTAGTGTGCGATACAGCAATTAGCAAGCCATCCCTGAGACATTTATGGTGAAGAATGTGACCGATTGATAACACCCGGGGCCCGGCGGACTCTGGAGCACATGCACGGAGAATTTATTAACAATCTCCCAAGGAGAAAGCGGCCACTTAGTGACCGTAGCGGTAATGACCTCTTACCGTATAGATGAACAAAGAATTCTCCCAGCGGGTCCCCTCACCTGCATTGTGGACAACCCACTTCTCTGCAGAATGTGAACCCGGCCCTGGAACGACGATACCGATGTGGGACTCCCCGTCGTGAAGATTCCAAACCACGATATCGCCAAACTCGTAATCCTCAGCTTTTCGAGTAACTGGAATCTCTTGCCCCTTGCGCTTAAAGAAACGCTGCAGGTTTGGAACGCGGCGGTGGTCAATGTTCGTATCCGCCTCGGTCTGTCCCCAAAGCTGCGGATACAATCTAAAGTGACTCTTCATATCCTCATGCACCAGCTGCTGAAGATCTATCCCCATAGCACGGTAGCTGCGGATAATGACATCTGAACTCACCCCCTTGTTCGCGGGTACGTCACCCATCGGATACTCAATCTGATAGTAAGCTCCATCATAACGAACATCCACCTTGGTACGCTGCAGAGCCGCGATCGCCAGCTTGTTCCCAAAACTCTCACTTTGGCTCAACTGCATCACAGCGATATCCACCTTGTCTGCTGTGGCCGTGTCTTGAGCCTTGCGCACGTAATCCGCGAAGGTTGGCCAAGCGAAGTAACTAACAAACAAACCAGCCATCAATAGAATGACCCAGCCGCCCAAAGCTGGTCTGCGAGATTTCTTCTTAGGTTGTGGTCCTATATACTCAATAGCATGCATTTTCGATGCATCTGGGAGGGGTGTGTGGGTTATTAATAATGACTACGTAATATATACTGACGGGGGCAATCAATCTTTTTCATCAAATCTCAAAAAATAATCTAACAGATAATACAAAGCTTAACCATACTTAAATAAAACCACTCTCAAAAAGAATCCATTCACGGCTTCCCTAATCTCACCAGACTGCTTGAATACGCGCATGAACATTGAAGTGGCACAGGAACAATTGTTTTGGGGACACCTTAATCTATCGCTCTTTGGCGTAAGCAAAGACTGGCACGGTGAGGAATTGGAAAAGCCCGTCGCCTTTGGCTTTGCCGTCGATCACAGCCACCTCTGGTTCGTGGCCTGCCATCAGTCCCCCGCCTCTATTCACCCCCAGGCACGCCCTGGACAATTTCAAGCAGAACTCTGGAAACACGATGCAGCTGAATTCTTTCTGTTAGACCCGCAGACAGGTAGATACCTGGAATTCAATCTGGCCCCGAATGGCGCCTGGTGGTCTGCCGAGTTCACTGCAGCCCGGGTCAGAGCTGAGGAAGAGGACTCCCCATTCCCAGATGTCGCGACTTATGCCGACCTGGCTCCGGATGGCTCATGGATGTGCGCCGCCGCCATCCCCCTGAAGCATCTACGAGAACGCTTCAACTTCGGGCCCGAGACCAAACTCAACGCCGCCTTCATCCTGAACTCACCCGAGCAAAAATTCCTCAGCGCAGCCCATCTCGGCGATGGAGAACCCGACTTCCACAGACCGGACAAGTTTCCCACCGTTCGCTTTTTCCACAACACACCTCAAGCGTAGACACGCCGCTGCTCCACAACACACCTCGTAGACACAAAAAACCCCGGAGGTCAGACCACCGGGGTTTGCATTGAGATTTATGGGAGTGACTTAAAACGGGATATCATCATCATCGTAGTCATCCTCCATGTGCTGCGAGGGTGAACCGCCCTGAGCCGGCTGGCTCTGTGGACGCTGCTGACGCTGCTGCTGAGGAGCACCACCGCCACCATTGCCGCCCTGACCTCCACCTCCGGAGCCCAGGAACTGCATGTTTTCCCCTACCACCTTCAATTTACTGCGCTGCTTACCAGTCTGACTGTCGGTCCAGGTATCCATTTGCAAACGACCCTCGATGAATACCGGGCGCCCCTTGCTCAGATACTGTCCAGCGAGTTCAGCAGTACGCCCCCAGAGGGTAACGTCCACGAAGGTAGTCTCATCGACCCACTCTTCTCCCTGCTTTACTCGACGGTTAGTCGCGACTCCAAGATCAGTAACAGCTGTGCCTTTGGGCGTATAACGCACCTCAATATCACGGGTCACATTGCCCATGATCATTACTTTGTTAAAACTAGACATGATAGGTGGATACTAGGCAACCAGCATCAGCACGCAACCTGAAAAGAAGCTGCGCGCTGATAAAATAGTGCATTAACCTACGCGGCGGTACTGATGCATGTAGATGCCGTCAGCAAGGTCGAGGCTAGCCTTGATCTTGTCCACAGCTTCAGCTTCAGCAGTGAAAGTGTATGTCACGTAGTGACCACCTTCGATTTGACGTGCGTTGTAAGCGAACTTCTTGCGTCCAATCTGCTGCACCTCGTCGAGGGTAGCACCTTCAGCTTCGATGCGCTTGCCGATTTCGCTCACCATCTCTTCGACGGAGCCTTCTTTGCCTTTGGTGTCGAGAACAACGAGACCTTCGTATTTTCTGCTCATAATTTTTAAATGCTTTTTGGTTAATTATTTTTTGACATTGTAAAGATTCGCGGCGGCTTCCACCCCATCCGATAACGCACGCTGCACAGCTTCTGTCGCTGTATCAAGGGCGTTTTCGATTTCGGGTTTCTCAGTAGGTTTGAACTTACCTAGCACATGCCCCACCATTTCACCCGGTTTCGGGCTGCCGATGCCGATCTTCAACCGGGGGAACCGGTCACTGCCGAAATGCTGGATCAATGATTTCAGTCCATTGTGCCCCCCTGCTGAGCCACCCATCCGGAACCGGAGAGAGGCCACAGGAAGATCGACATCATCATAGATGACCAGCACCTCTTCAGGATTCCATTTATAGAACCTGAGTGCCGACCCCGCTGCCCTGCCGCTTTCATTCATGAATGTCAGCGGCTTCATCAGCATGGCCGTCGGTAGCTTTGCGATCTGCGCATTCCACTTCAAGTGCTTCACAAACTCCGCACCAGCCTGGCCTGCCAGACGATCCAAGACATCGAACCCCACATTGTGCCGGGTTTGATCGTACTTGCGTCCGGGATTTCCCAATCCGATGACTAGTTTAATCGCCACTTGCTTGTGAAAAGCACCAGCCTGCTTTGCCTAGGCAGCTACAGGCTGGCTGTGAAACATTACAACGTCGAGGTCAGGCTTACTTAGCAGCTGCGGCGCCTTGTGCGGACTGAGCGGCACGAGTCTTAGCAACGAGGGCTACGAGAACCTTGCTATCAAGTGTTGGAGTTACGCCTTCTGGGAAATTGATGTCACCAACAGTGAGGTTGTCGCTCACGTCGAGGTGAGATACATCAGCATTGATGGTAAGCGGGAGATCCTTAGGAAGAGACTTCACCTTCATGGAGTGAACCAGCTGCTCGAGGAGACCACCGATCTTCACACCCTTAGGCTCACCGTTAAGCTTGATTGGAAGCTTAGCTGTGATGGTTGTGTCTTCAGTCACTGCACGGAAGTCAGCGTGAAGGATCGCGCCTGTAAGTGCGTCGAACTGGATGTCCTGGATGAATACGAGCTTCTCAGGCTGGTCTTCTACCTTGAGGTTAACAAGGATCTGGGAAGATGGATGCTCATTGAGCATGTCACGGAAGGTCTTCGCGTGAACCTTCACGTTTTGGTTTTCAACCGCTCCATAAACTACGGAAGGAACAAAACCTTCACGGCGCATGGAATTGAGTACGCCAGAACCAGTCCTTTGGCGCAAAGTAGCTTCAAGTGTTTGTATAGCCATTTGTTGTTGTTTCTTTTTGAGTTAGACATCGCCCGAAGCTGCTTTATCGGACGTTTCTAGTATTGTTACCCTCGCGAAAAGTTGGCTGGTAGTAGAGAGAGATGATATTTCTTTCCGCGAGCGGGCGCGCTCCTTAACCCACTGGAGCTAAAATGTCAATCATATCCGAAAAGCAAAAAACGCCCCGACTTGAAATCGGAGCGCCTTGTGCTAGTGCCGCATGGATTGCGACGGAAGTAATCAATATCTCTTAAATATCGAAGAGAGAGGAGACACTCTCACCGTGGTTGATACGGCGAATCGCTTCACCAAAGAGCGGGGCAACGGAGATTGGCTCCACATTGGTACCGTATGCCTGAGGAACGGAATCGGTGGTCAGCAGACTCTCGATGGCAGATTCTTCGATCCTGCGGCGGGCGGAATCCCCAATGACAGCATGTGACACTCCGGCAAAAATGCGCTTGGCTCCCTGTGCCTTGAGAATGTCAGCAGCGGCACAGAGAGTACCACCAGTCTCAGTCATATCATCGATCAAGAAGGCGTCCTTGCCTTCAACATTACCGATGACGTTCATCGCCTCGACCTTCGTAGCGCTGACTCGGTGCTTGGCAACAATCGCCAAATCGGCACCGAGGGCATCAGAATAAGCCCGGGCATTTTTCACGCCTCCCACGTCCGGGGAGACAACAACAAGATTCTTAGGATCCAGACCACAATGCTCACGCAATTGCTTGATGAAAACTGGGCGAGCGTAGAGATGATCCACTGGGATATCAAAGAAGCCCTGAATCTGGGCAGCGTGGAGATCCATGGTCACCACGCGGTTCACACCAGCTGCGGAAATGAGATTGGCAACAAGCTTCGCGGTGATCGGCACCCTTGGCTTATCCTTACGGTCCTGACGAGCGTAACCGAAGAATGGCATGACTGCGGTAATTCTGCCGGCGCTTGCACGGCGAGCGGCGTCCACCATGATCAGCAACTCCATCAAGTTGTGATTCGTTGGCGGGCAGGTCGGCTGCACGAGGAAGACATCCTCACCACGAATATTCTCATTGATTTGAACATAGGTCTCCCCATCAGGAAACGTATCCACGGTAACATCGGCGACCGAAGTCTCCAGATAGGAGGCAATATCCTCCGCCAATTTATTGTGCGCTGAACCTGCGATGATCTTCATAGCCCGCACGCAGTCTGAGCACCCAACTCGCCACGATCAACTGCGAAGTACATTTTTCTTTCAATTGTTACCATAAAATGAAGAAGGCTGACTATCCTAGTCAGCCTCTACATCTATCTAGCACCCTACTTGGCACCTCGACCAAACAGGACGGCCGGAATGGTCATGATCAAGATCTTGAAATCCAACCAGAGCGACCAGTTGTCGATATACTTCAGATCCATCTCCACCCATTCCTCGAAAGAGGTGATACTGTTGCGTCCACCAGCTTGCCATGTACAGGTGATCCCCGGCTTCACACTGAGACGACGCCTGTATTCCGCCTTTTCAAACTCCTTCACCTCATAGACAGGCAAGGGACGCGGCCCAACCAGACTCATGTCACCAGACAGCACATTCAGCAGCTGCGGCAATTCATCAATACTCCACTTGCGCAGGAAGCGGGCAAAAGGAAAGACCCTGGGATCATTATCGACCTTGAAAACAGGGCCCTGCATCTGGTTACCCACCGTCTCCTTCACCTCAGCAAGCTTTTCTTCGGCATCCACCACCATGGTGCGGAACTTCCACATCTTGAAAGATTCACCATACTTACCCGCCCTCGCCTGCTTGAAGAAGATCGGTCCCGAGCTCGTCAACTTGATCCCCAGGGCCGCGATGACCCATAGTGGAGAGGTTAGCAGAATAATCAACGAGGCTGCGCAGCGATCAAAAAGAGACTTCAGCAACAACGACCAAGAAAGCTCCGGGGTAGAGCGCAGCACCAACATCGGCTTACCACCGAGAGTATCAAAGGCCGGGCGCGAAACCTGAGCGCGGATGAAATTAGCCGCCACCCACACCTCAAGCCCCTGCGCATCGCAGAACTCAACCGCCTGGGAAACCTTCTCGAACTGGGTGTTCTTTGGACTGATAATCACACGCTCAGCTGACTGCTTCTCAATCATATCCTTCAACTCCATCGGATCATCGCTATCAAGATCGAAGCGACCAACTACCTCCCAGTAGTCCGTGACCCCCTCTGGCATCTCCTTGAGGAAATCATCAATATCCTTGGGCGTCCCCGCCAAAATCACTCTCTCCCTGCCTGCACCATTGGCAATACGCCTCCTCACGATCGTGCGCACCCAATAGAAGCGCAGGAAGATGAATACCACCGAGAAGACTGAACCCAAGCCAAGCACCAGACGAGATGATGGATCCACCTGAAAGATGATCACCATCGCTCCCACAGCAGCACCCATCACTCCACCAGCTTGGCAGATCTGGAATACAGCACTACTGAGCTTCTTGCGCTCGGCATTCCGGTAAAACCCAAAAAGCTCTAACAGCAGCGGTGAAAAGGGCACCACCATGTAGAGCAACCAAACAATCGGGCCCAGACCACCGCCATCACTCTCCGTCCCAAACACATTCCATCTCAGCACCGACGCCAAGGCAAAGGCCGACCAGACCAGACAGGCGTCTGCAATCTGCATGGCTTGCAGCGAAAAGGATTCTTTTCTGGAAGAGGCGAACATGGGTGGAACTAACTAGGAGAGGTAGTGACTACGAGACTTCTATAAGGAGTGGGAACACAGAGGTTATGATTCTTGATCCAAAATGAGAGGAAGCAATTGCTGGATAAAGTCAGACAGAGCTTCTCTCGTTTGATCTTCATCCCTGGATGGAATCAGAGAATTCCAATTACCTTGATCCACATAAGCAGAAGTTACTGCCGTGCTGAAAGTAGCATAGGCCCACTGCTGATCAAAGCCTCCAACGATCCTATCCTTAATATCTTCCCAGGTACGCTGGTAGTGATCAGAAACGACCTTGTCCCGGCCGATGTAGGTATAGAACTGGATGCGCTTATCATACATCGGCTCCCCTTTACCGTTCATCACTGGTTGCTTATCTTCCCCTATGCGTGGACGCACGCATACCAACTCTTTCACGGGAAGATCTGAACCGTCTGGCATCACACCATCCAACTTTATGTGGCGTTGCCCAACAAACTGCCACCCCTGAGCCACCAAACACACCTCCGGACGGTGCAGACTGTTATTAATATCTTTGCCCGAGAAGACCACAGATACCTCGAAGCCGTGATAATCTCTCGCCGGATTCTCTGGATCAAAATAAAATCTGCGGGCAAACTCGGTATCGTCCGCCAGAATCTCTTTTTCCTTATCGCTGACTTCACGGGGCACGCTTTGCCAAAGTCGGCAAGTATCGGGCAATTTTTTCGACAAGCGGGAGGGCACCATCTGCTTTTGATCCGGCAGTAACCAGATCGTCGAAAAGCCTACCGCCAACATACCAAACAGGATCCAAGCTCTCCTTGTCATTTTCTGAAGATTTTTCATGGTGATCGATTCAAGCCTAGGCTTGCTGCCTCACTTTCACTTTTTTGCGGTGACGACGGAAATTCAACAACCTGTCAGTCAAGAACAGCCCCAAAAGCGCTGCCGGGAAAAAGAATAACAGACCAGCATAGTCATGGTAGGCATTGGCAGCAAACTTATCGAAGCCCATCTCAGCAAGCACCAGGATCGTGAAGACCCGGAAGAAGTTACCCACCAAAGCCAAGGGGAAGGCCATGGCAAACATAAACGCTTTCTTCCAGAATTCTTTCTGTGAGTAGTAGGCATAGATGGCAGCAATCATCAGCAGCGCCATCAGCGAGCGAATACCACTGCATCCCTCAGCAATATCAAACTCCCATTTATCGGTGGCAGAGGAGATCGTGTTACCGACATTGACCAACTCCATACCCATGGCGGTACCCACATGGTAACAGGCCTGGGTCACGATCACCTGTAGATGGTTGGTAGTTTGCTGAATCCCGGGAATAGGAATGGCAAAGTACCAGAAAAAGGCGGGAAAGAGCATGTGCTTGCCTGCCTTCCAGCCACACAAATAGATCGCAGAGCCTGAAATGATGAATGGTAGACCAATCAAGGCCAGACGCGGCTGGATCGTTCTCGCAGAGGCCACGAAAAGCAGCATCCCAATCAACAAGATGAAGATGCCAGCCACTCCGCTGGAGTCAGGCTCTTTGCGCATGGCCTTGATTCCCCAGTAAGAGAAGAGAACAAAGAGAAACGGCACGGCATATCCGTGCAAGAGGTCATTCCGCTCATTCCAGGAATCCATCATCCAGAAGAAGACCTCACTCTTGCGGTTCTCCAGAACGGTGTAGACGTTACAGATACAAAGGTAATAGATAAACAGCACCCCAATTAACGCCAATGGTATGGCCAGGGGGGACTTGAGCGCGCTTTTGATTCTTTCGTTCATATCAGTCTTTAAGTTTCGCCATATAGCCTGCTGACAAGACTATATACCCCATGAAGATGAGGAAGGTAATGGCTCCGTAAACCAAATAGACCATTGCGAATTTACCCGGGTCAACCATAACCAGAAAAATAAATGGAAACCATCCATAGTCGGTGACCTGGTGAGAGAGCTTGAGCAGCCTCACTTTACCCTGACTCTTCTTATCAGACATCCTCTCGATCAGACCGTCCCCCGCGATCAAGACCTTGAAATTCCAAGCGAAAAAATACAGCGCTGATCCGGTAATATTGAGCACCATGGCGACAAAGCACAAACTGACTTCCAGTCCGTGCACTTCCGGCCGGCTGATAAGCACCCACCCGATACAGAAGTTCACCAAGAAAATCTTACCCGCATCCACCAAGTGGTCTAACCAGGCCCCAAGCTTGGAACATTGCTGCGTCGCTCGTGCAAGCTGGCCATCAGCACAATCCAGCACATAACCAACGGCCATCAGCACAAAGACCACCACCGAGGCCCACAGAGTACCCAGCCCCGTGTAACCCAGGATGCACACGGCCACCAATACGCAGAGCGCACTGACCAAAGTCACGACATTGGGTGACAATCCCAGCCTCGAAGCCACAAAGGCCCCCATAGCCCCCAAATGGTGGTAACCACGTGTCAGCCATTGCCCTCCTCCGGCATGAACGAGCTCGGCGAAGCGAGACCACTCAGGCTTAGGGGTTTTACTCATTGTGCCATCCATAAATGGAAAAATGTACTATCCAATACGCACCACGCTGCTCAAGAACTGCTTCATCTGATCGATATCAGGATGAATGTCCACCTCTCTCCAGCGTTTATCTGCATCGAAAAACCATGGTAAAGCAGGAGTACCGCTTTCGTAAAGGCTGGGAAATACCCTCAGCCAAAAATCCTTCAAACCACTCTCCGTCCTCATCAAGCCCTCCAACTCAGCGGCGAAGGCTTCTCTAGCCTCCGCCCCCCGGATAAGACACAGGCCGGGAGACTCCGCATCCCGCTTACCGTCAACAATGTCTTTGGCCACATTACTAACTGCACCGTCTTGGAGCGTGACCTTCATATCGTCATCGTCAAAGACCTTCTTCTCTCCTAAGGAGAGATAGATTCCCTCTTCTGAACACGCCGCATCAAACTCAGTAAAGACAGGCACATCAAAAAGGTTATCGCCATTAGTCACCATGAAATCCGAGTCCATTGCCTCTCTGGCTATCCAAAGACTGGCCAGATTGTTGGAGCAATCATAAAAAGGATTATAGATCGTGCGTAACTCCAACCCCTCATGATCAATCTGGTCTATCCGCGAATCCAATTTATCCGCCAAATAACCAGTCACTACCACGACCTCATCAAAGACCCCACTATCACTAACCCTGTGGAGCTGCTCCTCTAGCAGAGTCACACCATCAGACACTTCGATCAATGGCTTGGGGGTATCTTTGGTAAGTGGCCACAGCCGCTCACCTTTTCCGGCAGCTAGAATGATTAGTTTCAAGTTAGTGGAAGGTTATTTTTTAGGGACAAGTACAGGTCATCACACCCACTTAATATCCTCAAGTTAAACTTTAACCATTGATCCATCACACCCCCCGTTTGGCTAGGGTCATAAAATGGCATGTTCTTCAGGGGCACAGGGAAGCCCACTTTAGGTCTCTCGATAATTTCATGAGGAATCACACTGCGGTAGATACGCTTCAAGGGCAGCTTCACATCATCTCTCCCCATCCGGTAATCAAAAGGGACTCCAGCCATGCGCTCGACCAAACGATGGTCCACAAAGGGCACTCTGGCCTCCACGGAAGCCAGCATCGTACTGAAATCCAAACGCCTCAACAATCCGTGCAAGTGACCCAACTGGAAGAATCTAGCCACTCCCCCGAGCACGGATCCCTCCATACTAAGGTATGGTGAGATGACTGCGTCCAGAATCTCATCATCACGATGACTTCCATAGCTGTAATGGCGGTCAAATTCCCTCAGGGAAAACTCCGACTGGTCATGAGCCCAACGAAAAATTCGGTCGTAGCCGAAGAATAGCTCGTCAGCCCCCTCTCCGCTGAGCACGACGGTGTTCTTGGTCTTCACCTGCTGGCTCATCAGATAGATCAAGACCTCATTCGGCACACTCAATGGTTCACGGCGCTGCTGAATCATCTTCTTGGCCGTTTGTTGGAAACTCTCCGGAGTGGCGACACAGGCATGGTGCTGCATGCCGAACTGGTCAGCAGCCAACTGCGCATAGGAAAACTCATTGTGGTCCTCAAAGCCCACCGACCAGACATGGTCCGCGCCCGCCAAACGCGCAATGATCGTGCTATCCAAGCCTCCACTCAAGTAGGAACCGAGAGGCACATCAGCCATGCAGCGCAGCTTCACGGCATCCCTGAGCAGAGCATCCACCTCCTCGTCACCCGGAGCCTCTTGATCCCCCTCGGGCATTTGCCAGTAACGAATGATTCTCCCGTCATCATAGTAGCAGCCTGCCGGGAGCTGCTCGATATTCTGGTAGACGGTATTACTCCCAAAACAAGTTCTCAGCTTAATGTACTGCCTGAGCCCTTCGACATCCCATTCATAATGACCGTCAAGCTCCAACAAGCTGGCCACTTCAGAGGCAAAAGCCGGCTGCTCTCTTCTTCGATCAATATGTAGAGGCTTGATACCAAGGCGGTCTCTCGCAGCAAAGACCTTACCGCTATCCGTATGAAGAACCACAAAGGCAAACATCCCGTTCAACTCCTGCAAGCATGCTGCCCCGAGCTTCTGGTAGAGTAATAGAAGAACCTCGGTATCGCTCGTGGTATGCAGATCCAGATGGTGCTTCCGCGCGAGCTCTTTGTGGTTATAGATCTCACCATTGTAAACTATAGCCAGCTTGCCATCCGGCGAATAGAATGGCTGGTTACTACGCGCATCCAAGTCCACGACGATCAGCCTCCGGTGCCCAAGCACATAGCCCCCCTGATGCATCTCTCCAGACGCATCCGGTCCACGATGGTGCATCACCTCAAGAGCCCTTGAGAAATTGGCTTCGTCTCGCTTTGCACTGAATAGAAATCCACACATGGTGTAAAAAATATGAGGCCTTTAAAAACCAGCCACTCCTAACAACTTTAATTGCTGATCGATGTAGTTAATACGCTCCAGCCTCCAACTTTCCTGCTTACCGGATATGTTTTGGTCATCTACAAAGAATTGCCTGGCCTTCTCAAACAAGACTTTTGCCAATGCCGGGTCCCTCTTTTTCCACTCACTGGCGGCAGACCTCATGTAGAGTTCACCAAGTGATCGGTGCACCCTAGCCTCCCGGTCATGGATCACCCATACGGGCAATATCTCATTCACCTCAACCCATAGCTGAGCAGACTTATCGTAGTTCTCTGCAGCCATAGCCAACCTGATACGGTTGATGTAGATATCCCGCATAAACTCCAAGCGAGGTTCCGATTTTGACGAAGCCTTCCCAAGAAGCTCGATCGCCTCCACCAGACAAGTGTCCGCCCCATCCCAATCACCAGACTCGGTCATTTTATAAGCTTGGTAGGCCTTATTCCTTGCCCAGGTAAGATAGAATTCAAACCACCAGTCTCTGGCCGCTGCGTAGGTCTCGATCGAAGCGTAAACTTCATCCGCTTTCTCGAATTGCCTCTGTCCCGTATGGATACCGGCCAAGCCCAGCGCAGCGACAACATTATAGGGGTGACGCTCCAACGATTTCTCGTAATGGGCAACTGCCGCCTCTGCAGCCCCCTCTTTACTTAGGTCCGTATGATAGAGTCTGGCTAGATTAAGATAACGTCTGAAATCAGGAGAAGCCTCGCTTGCGCGCTCCAATTCCCTGAGTCGGGCAACTTTGGTATCAACCTCCCAAGCGCCATCCTCTCTCACCTGCTGGCTCTCGACCAACGATCGACCAGCCCAAGCCTCACGAGCAGCGTAGCTTCCAACAGCCAATGATATTCCAATCTGAAGCATCACAAGGGCGACTTGCAGCCATTTCCCGGAAGACTGTGCTTCACGGTCTTTCATCGCCACTCTCGGGTAGCACCAGGCAAGACACATGGCCGCCAAGCATAGATTCCATGGCAGCCTTTGAGGGAAATCTGTGAGGCTGTGCACCATGACTACCGTGAGGCCGATCAGTCCTGCCACCGCGACCCAATGACGGTCCTCGTCCACTTCCTGCTGATACAGACGATACACGGCCACCCCCCAGTGACTCAATAGAGCAGCCAACATAAGCAACAAGCCTACCAACCCGTAGTCAGACCAAGCCTGCAGGTACTCGTTATGAACAAACTCGGGATTGGCCTCGATGGTTTTGAGATTGGTATTCCAGTGACGGAAACATTCATAAGAAAAGCTTCGCGCGCCAGTGCCAGTCACCGGACTATCCATGGCTTGCTCTACAGCCATCCCCCAATAGGCTAAACGAATATTGGTTTCAGGCATCGCATCCCCTTCACCCGCTCTCTCTGCAAAGGTCAGGTATCCAAGCACTCCCAGGCCAACACAACCTGCGAGTGTAATGAGCACCAAAGAAGTCCTCACCCTCTGACGCAAACGATAGGCAAAACGCTCCGAGTACACCCAACTCACCACACTGTAGAGCACACCGGCGACAGCAATCGACATAATCGCAGAACGCGACCCAGACATCATTGCCACTACCAAGGTCAAGACCCCGACGACTGCCATAGCCACACGCAACAGCTTTGCTTTATCTCTGGCCCAGGTAGCAAAGCACAAGAGCACCCAGCCCATGATTGCCATGCCATTACCAAGAGCTCCGTAATCCTGGAACCACCCGAAATCCGCCGATTGCTCAGCCCTCACACTCACAAGATCCATGGGCACCATAGGATCCAATTCCAGTTTCTGCAGACCAAAATAGCTGATGTTGACCACAGCAACCACAGCCAGCACCAACATCCACGCTCCACAAAGCCGCCCGCAGCGGCTCACTAAATAAACAACCAGACCTAGCCCTAACAAAAGCGCATCCTCCTTCGCCAAGTCCCAGACCGGTGAACTCCAGGCCCTATAAAAGAAATACACCGAGGCAGCCAATAGAAGCATACCTGGGACACTCCATCGCTGACGTGAATAAAATCCTGCAGCCGTACCGAGCACCCCGGCAAACGCTACGCACAAGGCACTCATCGCCAGCATGACCCAGCTCAAAGTAACCCCGAAGCCTGCCACAAACAGTAGCGCGAGCACCCAAATACATTTTACCAGTATCGCCATCATCAATTTAGCTAACTTGAAGCCGCAGTCTCCGCTAACACCCTTTCCATCCTCTCCAGAAAGACCTGCTTCGTATAATTCTTCTCATAAAATTGCTCCGCATTGATCGCCATCTGACTGCACAGGGCTTCATCAGCGATAAACTTAAGTAAAGATTCCGCATACTCTTGGGGCGATTTGATCCCACACAAAACGGCGGCATCACTTCCCTCTACCAACTTTGGAATCCCTCTCCAATGGGTAGTCACAATGGGCAAACCGCAAGCCATGGCCTCGATCAACACCAAGGGGAAGCTCTCGGACGCATAGTGCGTGGGGAAAAAGAAACAGTTTGCCCGCGAAAAGGCCTCCCACTTGGCATCTCCCGTCAGCACACCCGCAAAGGTGATCATGCCGCCCAGCCCGCTCGCTTCAATCTCTCCCAGAACCTGCTGCTTGTACACCTCATCACCCCAGTCTCCAACCACATTGAAATGCACAGATGCACCAGCCTCTCTCATCAAAGCCGCAGTTTTCACGATATTGGAAATGCCTTTGCCTTCGACCAAGGCACCAACATAGAGCACTTCTAGTCGTCCGTTGAAGATTTTCTTTTTCTGGTGCAGCACAGGCACATCCAGCCCATTGGGAATCACGACCTTTCGCTTGGCCTTAAAATAATCAGAGGGAGCAAAGTCGTTCTCAGAAAGTTCGATACCCACGTCAGCCCCAGAGTAGACTAACCGAGCCAGAGGCTTCAACCACCCGGACTGGTCGATGTATTCAGCCAAGCCCCCCGCATGATAGTGGAATACCAGCTTGGGAAACAACCAACGCGTCATGGAGAGATAAATCACATCTCTCAGAACAGGCACTTTGTTAGGACTAGCCGGAAGATAATACAAAACCCTCGGTCGCTCACTGAGGGCCGAAACCCATGTCTTGTAGACAAGGTAGAACAAGTGAAACACCTTCTGCAGTGAAAACCTGCCCACTGAGTCAATCGACTCACTATACGCCATCCTCAGCAGAGACACTTTCACCTTGCTCCAGGTATGATCAAAGAGCATCCCTGTAACGATTGCCTGCCCATGAAACGGCGGGGGCGTTTGCCCCACCAGAAGGCAATCTACACTCTTTCTTTTTTCCAGCATTCAATCAAATCACGATGATTCAGTTTCAACACGTAGTGTGAATAGAACAGGTAGATGCCCAGCCAAGCCTGAACTTGCCCCCCCCAGCCGGCATGATGCAGGTAGTCTCTGCCCTCATTTGCTCCCCACTCCAATGCTGCCTTCAGAGCCTCAGAGGCTGACATTTTCTTTACGAGAATCAGGGGCTGGATCAGGTAGTGAGCCACATCCAAACCAGCTACACCATCAGGTCTACAAAATTCCCAGTCTAACACCGCAACCCCGCCTTGGCTCAGACATTTCACATTCCAAGGCGTAAAATCTCCATGAATCACGGATTCCCTCAAATTCAGATTAGCATATCCGTCCAAGATTGCGCGTTCTTCATTCGAAGCAACCATTCTGTAGAGCTCCTCCCAAAACGGCAGTTCCCTGACAGCTACTTTAGCGATTCCTCTCTCCCAGGACCTCAGCAGATCTAACAAATAACCTTGATCCTTTACCGAAGGTGAACGACCATCCATCCAAGGCACAGCGTAATAGGCGTACTGATCTTCGATCTGAGAGGATAAAATTTCTGGCACTCCTTCTAAACCACGAACATCCCCCTGAAGAATTTCAATTTCTTTCACCACAGTATCCCGGGACCTCCCACCGACACCAAACTTCCCGACGAGGCTCTGACCGTCTTTCTCATAGAGACAGATGAGTCGCCGGGCATCCCTTGTAGGATTACCAAGTAGAAAGCCAAACTGCCCATCCCCCGCAATGTGCGCCAGTGGACTTGACTCCCTGATCTCCAGAGAAATCGGTTTGAGCAACCTAACTCCCCCCAATCTAACAAACCATGTAAACAAGACTACCAGAGCCTTCACCAGGGTCTTCTGCGGCTGATAGAGGCTCAGGGTCTTCAAGGAGAGCTTCCTATCCTGCGGCAAGACAAGTAGCAAATTTCCATACCTGGACAAGCCGTAACACTTGTTGGCAGAGACAATGCTCCCCTGCCCTTCAATGGACTTCAGGAATTCCCGGTCTTGCTTACAGAAACTATTCACTTCTCAGGCTGGTTTAGCAGCTTCAATGGAAGCTTATACATCTTGAAAAGGTAAAAGAGAATACAATCCACCACACAATTGAGGTGGTCCGACTTGAACAAACAAATCCCATAGACCCTGCGGATGGCACGTGACTCGGCAAAGAAAAGTTGCAGGCTGAGCGCCTCATCCACTCCATCTTTACCGAAATGTCTCTGACTGATATTTTCGCCATGCATGCGGAAATCTGCCAAGACTCTCGGGAAGTGTATGAACTTTTTACCCAGAGCAGCCAGTCTATTGTAGTACTCACCGTCCATCACACACTTGAATCTGATGTTCAGCAAGTGTCCCTCGCTGATGGTGGTCTCTCTTTTCAAGAAAGTAGACGTAGAGCCAATGTAGCACCCATAGTGGCAGAGCATCAGCTTCTTAAACGGGAAGACCTGCATAGTGCGCATGAAGCCCCCTTTCTTATCGATAAAATCCCAGGCCCCGTAAATAACATCGGCTTCAGGGTGCCTCTCTGCAAAATCCTTGAACCTTAAAAGAGCATCCGGCTTTAAGCGGTCATCCGTGTTCAGCCACATGACCCACTTCCCCTTGGCAGCCTGAAAGCCCTTGTTGATGGCATCCGACATCCCCTTGTCAGGCTCGACCACGAGTTTCACGTGCTCATACTTCCGGATGATATCCAGAGTCCCATCGGTTGACCCGGCATCAAAAATCAGATGCTCGAATTCCACTCCTTGCTGCCGCTTCACACTCTCCAAGCATTCCTCGATATATTCGGAATAATTGTAGCTGGGCGTCACTATCGTAATCAGTGGGTTTTCTCTGCTCACAATCTCTCGCTTGGGTTATCTTTGCGTCGCTTCAGCATAGTAGTTCATCATGCGATCAAACTTAGTTTCCCATGAGAACTTTTCGCTAGCCCTCTGTCGAGCCCTTAAGCCCATTTGCTGCCTCAAGTCATCATCCTGTGAAATATTCACGATCGCTTGCGCTAAATCGTCTATGGATCCCTCGATATCTTTGGGTTCTAGTCTGATCGCCGTGTCCTCACTCGTGATTTCAGCGACTCCCTGATGTGACAAACAAACAATAGGTAAACCACATGCCATGGCCTCAAGGTTCACGCTAGCGGAGGTATCCCGAATACTAGTAAACAAAAATACGTCAGCCTTCGTGTAACTCCTCAGAACCTCATCTCTAGAGATGGCTCCTGAAAAGGTGACCGCTTTTGATAGACCTAACTGAGCAGCCAAGCCTTTCAGCCTGGATTCATCAGGTCCGCCACCAATGATATTCAAAGTAACCTCCTTTTCCCCGTCGAGAAGAAGACGAGCCTTGGCCAGAGCTCTCAATTGCAGCTCCAGACCTTTCCGTCTTTCCAGCCGTCCAGCATAGACAAACCTGACAGGCTCACCAGCACTCGAAGTCGGCCTGATCACATCCGCAGGAACATCCGGGCACCCTGTGTCCAGCAAGACCTCGCTTGTCCCGATTCCGGCTGACTGCAAGATCAACTGTGTATCTGTATTGGCCGGCACCACCACACTCGCTTTAAGATAAGTCTCCTTTATAGTCGGGATTTTATCGAAATTCCTGACGACCCATGCCCTGCCTCTCTGCACGAGACCACCCAATCTGCCGAACAATGGCAGAAATGCTTCGGGAACTATCGGTCCACCGACCGGACCGACAACAAACTTGGCATGATCAACACGCCAGAAACCGGGACAGAGGATGCTGCAGAAAGTCAGGTGATGCACAAGGTCGTGCTGATTGGCCTCCTCTCGATATCTCGTAGCTACGAGAACTTGCCAAATGATGTAGTAGACGAGCGTGGGCAAGATGCCTTTCTTTTTCAACCAGGTAAAAACGCGAGGCAGATCACAATAGATGAACTGCACCCGTCTCAAAGGACTTTCTTCAGGGGCAGCCAACACAGCCTCCTCGATGGACTGCCTTTTACTTCTTCGCGTCAAAACCGTCAGTTCCACCCTATCCGACAAACCTTCGGTCCACCTCCAGCCTACTCCCTGCTCCGAACCTCGATGGGGAGCACATGCATACGCAGACAAAAACACCTTCATTTCACCGTAGCTTCACGCACCTTTGATACCAGCTCTTGCACCACCTCTTCGAGTGAAGCGTTGGCATCCAGAGTCAGACACCATCTCTTACCGCGACCGAACTCCTCCAATTTATCCTGGTAGTGACTAATCTCCTCCAAACTGAGCTCCTGCTTTCTTGCTCGGATAATTTCCGGTGACCCCAGGAGCGAGATCAGTAAATGAGGGCGCGGCAGACATTTTACTAACAGGTCTAGCACCCACTCCGGAACATCCAAGCGGAAACGCTCGGGATCAAAGTACATATCATAAATGTAACGATCACCAACCACGAGCTGATTACGTATCAGGCGTGGGTAAATCCCTGTCAGCCAGCCAGCCCAAAAACCTAACCAGTGATAAGCCAGATAACACAGGGACAGCAATTTCCCTCGTTTCTCAGAACTACGGGGATCAACCGCTGAGTTTGGCTCCAATGAATTACCAAAGGCCTTCCTACGTGGCTTCCAATGGAACATGACAGGCTCTTTCACACAGAGAACTTCCGGCAAAGCCGTCATGGCCTTCCTGATCACGCTGGATTTCCCCACCCCATCTGCACCTTCGAATACGATAAATACCCCAGGAGGACTTATCATCCTCTTGAGAACTCTTCGCCAATATCTCCAGAGGCCACTGAAGCTATCAGCAAAGCGATGCCGCCACGCCTGTGACTTCACCGCTCTCCTGAATGAATCTGCGCGCCCCTCCAAGTCATCCCAGTGCCCTTGCTCTACCAATTGAATAAACTGGGCCGCAACATCTTTTCCAAAAGACGCGTGACTCAGGCTAGCAAAACGCTCTCTTTCCTTAGAACTTTCCAGCGCTTCATATAGTGAACGATGCTTTTCCCTCACCTCAGATGAATATAATAGGCGATTGACGACATTCATGAAGCACCTATCCGCAGTACCAGGCACCGACAAACCATCTACAATCACTGCATGCTCCAGCACTGAACCACTCCGCATGTAGGGCAGGTAATGCCATTCAATATGCTCAAAATAATCGATCACTAACTTTACGGAGCCTATCTCCTCGCCCAAAGCATAGGTCACGGAGATCGGACTAAACTCCAGCTGCTGTACCTCCTTCCATCCGAGCTGCGACAGTGCTACATTGACCAACTTGATGGCCTTCCCTCTCTCTCCAGTGCTGAAGAGAAGATCCGCATCGTTTTCCAACTCTTGCGGAAGCCCCTCAAACCCTCTCAGAAACACATAGCTCAGCCCCTCTTGCTTCAACGCACTGCAGACAGCGAACACTGCCTCTACTCTAGGGTCTATGGTCTTTGTTTCCAAATCAACTGATACTAATGAATGAGTGACCATTCGACGTCACCGCGGATTTACCTTACTCATGGCCAATTCAAGCGTTTCTAACCCTAGTCAAATCTCTCAGAGAAAAGCTCTCTCTAATAATTTACTCATCCCTGATGATTCCATCGTGCTTTCATCTTCCTCAACTCATCATCGGAATAGAAATGATGTGCATATTTAGAATCATAGGCGGCCGCCATTTCTTCTTGTGAAAACTTAATCTGCTCATAGAAAGTCTTCATTAAACCTGAGTACCATTTACCTGACGACAGATTCTTACTTTTGAGTTCCTTATATGTAACTCTATCCCCGTAACGCCTACTCACAAAATCATTCAGCGCATCGACATGGTTGACGGAAATGTCCTCATACCGCAGAATTAGCACACGCCACTTCCCCTGCTCAATGATCTGCCAGCCTTTATCTTTTTCGAAAGGATTGGCATAAACATCAATTCCAGTGGCACTAAAAAAATGCTTATCAAACCAGCCTGTCGCCTCTTCAATTCCCTCCTGCCAGGTTTGAAAACGTCTCAACAATTCGTCCATCCCCGCATCTAGCACTTTTTCTTGGCTACCAAACGCATAGTCATATGGCCCATCTATTATGTTCTGAAAAAAGGTCGATACCTTCCTACTCACTGGATCTCGTGTGGCCGTTATAAGCTCTATTACCTGCTCGTTATTATTGTTGCGCTCTAGCTTACTTATAAAATCTTCAGCAGTATGGCTATGATAGATTCGATACTGCAGCTGCAGGGTATTCATGTGGGTATTGGAGCCCACCTTACCCATTTGAAATAAATAGAGGGGAGGTTGAAAATATCCAACTAACCGCCGTATAGCATAACGAGGGCTTTGCCTGAATTGGTGGATAAAACTTTTTACCTTGTGATCGAACATATTCAAATTAAACGCGAAAATACCACAGCCACATTAATCTATCAACCGACACATGAAGCCTATGTCGGTTTATTCCTCAGGATCAACCAACCCGTGATGATCAACTGACATTTCATCATCGACACTGTTATGTCCACTTACATAGTGCAAGGTCCATTGGTTGGGTGAAGGTCCGACCCCCACATCAAAATTCCGTGTCGTATTTGACATGATATTAACAAGGTTAGACTCATTCCCAACAAGTATTCCAGTAGATCGTTGATCACTGTAGTAGCCATTCACCACTTTCTGCACACACTGGATAATGTTGTCCCGCACAACGGTATCATTTCCTCTGAGAGCTATACCGGTAGATTTCACACTAATAGGACTTACAATCGTATTTGAAGAAATCAATGCACCACTAGAGAAGGTGGATATTCCGTATTTAAAGCCACTACTCCCCTGTGACGGATCCCTCATCTCAATGAAATTGTTACACATCAGCACCCCATCAATACCCGGGAAGACTGGTGTAGCTGCCTCCTGGTAACATAAGAGGCCCGTCGTAAAGCCTACCACCACATTATCACTAATCCGTCCTTTCGTAGCGAGTACGATTCCAGCTCCATTAGTATACTCCGCACCATGTGGCAAACGGCCATCCACATAATTGTGACGGATATCCGCATAATTTCCACTGTCTACCTGTAAATAGACGGGCTTACTCTTTTTCATGAATGTCCCAGGCGCATCATTACCCTCATATCCATCATTTACAAAACTGAGCTGCGATGATGAATCCGTATAACCGACAATTCTGAAAATATTGTTTTTGCCCGGAGTCACTCCATCATGAGGCCTGCGTATAGAGATCAACTGACCTGCGACATAGCTCGATGACTCTCGCATGACCTGAATCGAGACCACCGTGGTGCCATCTGCCGGGGGTATTTCAAACGCCTCCTCGGTAGTGGTCATGTAGGTTGATTTATTCGTTTGAAATACAGCCTCGACCCCCATCTTGCGCACAATATTATTATAGAATTCCAATCTGAGAGGATTGCCAAAATGACACCCGTCCTTTAGTCGCCCCGCAGGACAATAATAATGGTCACTCATGTCCTCTCCCCCACCCTCAAAAATGCAACTTTCGTAGACAGCTCGCTTTACCCATGCCCGAATAACGATTTGCTGGCCTCCTCCCCAGTGAGAGCCTATGTCTGTAGTATTCGTACCATAGGGGTTAAGCACCCTACATCTTTGTAAGATCAAATTCTTACAATTACCGCGAGTGTCTGTGCCCCGTCCATAAGTAGCCAAGGCTCCGTGACAGTTGTTAAACGTACAGTCCTCAAAGCGGATCTCGTAGACATCACGAGAATCAACACGCACGAGAGAGACTCCGTCGGCTCCATCCGCTGGTCCAGCCTCTAGAGGCGTTTTGCTCTTTTCAAAGCTTATATCATAAACCGCCAGACTTCTAAAACTCGCCATCGCTACAAGAATGTGGGACCTCTTCGGACTGACGTCTGAATACAACACAGCGCCAGGTTCACCCCGAATCACAAGATCCCTATTGGCCAGGTCTGTCTCCCCGAGTTTGAGATGCTTATAGCGACCATAATATGTCTCATCTCCAAATTTTCTGGTTGCCAGACGGTATTTCCCTGCTGGGAAATAGAGGGTATTTTTACTTGAGTCAGCCTCCAACGCGTTGATTGCCGCCTGGATTGCCTGTGTATCATCGGTATAGCCGTCCCCTACCGCTCCATAGTCTCTGACGTTCAAAGAAAGCTCTCGGATCAAATGCACTTTACCCACCGTAGAGCCATCAAAATGAAATCCATTCGCTTGAACATTCACATACACTGTCCTGAAACTAGTGAGCTGTGACTGCGCCAGAGGCTGAACTTCCAAATCCACATACTCTCCACCAAAGGGGATCTCAGCCTCGCCACTCAGAGCCATATAGTCTGTATCTGGGACAGCCGTACCACTAATCGCATAAGTAAAAGAAATCTTATCTACTCCACCACCAACGCGTCTCACTCTGATCTTCGCTGGACTTAAGTCTGAGACGTTAGCCACCGGGTCAACTATTTCGACAGCCACAGTTTCCGTCTGAACATTAAGTCTCTGCTGAACCACCGCAGAATCGTCACCGCTTCTTGGGTCTGTGGTGGCCAAGAAAGGATCCAAGCCAATCTCATACTCTTCCCAATCAGTGACTCCGTCACCGTCGCTGTCTAGATCTTCGGCATCCAGTAAATATTCGGCGCCCAAATCTTGTTCCACAATCACCGTAATCTGCTGACCTGACCCTTTACGCTTTGCTCCCTCAGTTTTCCATTCTCCCCCAGACTGCCGCTTATAAAGTTGATAAATTTTACCCTTCTCACTCTGCCATCTGAGTTTCGTGACCGGTGAATCGATAATGGAGGGGTGGAGAACATTGGCTGCATTGATCACGGGGTCAGCTCCCATCAGATATTCATGAACATCCGCGATGCCGTCCTGGTCACTGTCTGGAAGCTCATCCAAGCTGCTGACCCCTGTCCCCTCTGGCAAACGACTCACAGTCTTCACCCGATAAAAAGCCGCTTCTTCCTCTTCACCTTCCAATACAAGACTCAGCTGTCCACCATCTCCTGTCATCACTTGCCCCAGAGATTCCCAAGTTTCTGCACTCAGGCTTTTATTGTACTCTACTTGATAAGAGACTCCATAAGCTGACGGCCACAAGAGATAACGTTTCGACCCTCCGATCTCCTGTCTATCTATCGCCAGTGCTGATTCTGCATCATATGGATCAGTTCCAGCCTTACGCTCATCAAAATCCGTTATCCCATCGTTGTCACTGTCTTCCCCTTCTACTAATGCATCCACTCCATACTTCTTTTCCCACAGCCCATAACTGGCCTGCAATTGTGTAGAAAAGCTCAATACACAAGTTAAAGTCAGAACGCCTAGAAGATTAAAATTTAGTAACATAAGTCAGTGGTTACCTGATTTGGCCTCCAAACATGAGTGTCCCAACTGACTTATCAAGCTAAAATCTTCGAAGGTTTTGCTCTTCTTGATTCTACGCCTATTGATAAAAGCCCTAAGAAAAAATCGAATAAAATGATTTGTAAGGACGAACTCTTGCCAGCCTGCAAGCTTAGATTCCGTGAATAGATGTAAGCCTTTATCGATAGACAGATAATGACATCCCAGTTTATCAGCCATCATCTCAAGAGTCTTTTTCTGATAAAAGCTTATATGCTGACCACCATCGAACACATAATACCACCAGTCTCGCGAAGGTATTGAGTCGCCGTACAATAAGGTCGAGAATATAAAATTGCGACATTGGTAGCGCTCTTGGGCCTCCTCTATAAACTCGAGTGGATTTTCAATATGCTCCATGACCTCAAAGGCAAAAATACAGTCGGCCTTGAAGCCCTCATCAGGTTCAAAATATTGAGCAAATAGGTTTTCACAGTATGGATCTGTTGAATAGCAATCAAACCCTTTGTCCCTGAGCATCCGAGTAAGTAGTCCATATCCACCTGCAACATCGACAAACTTTCCAGCCTCCCACCCTAATATTTCCAATATAAAAGCGAGCTGCTGGCTATTGCGCAGGTTTCTGGCGACAAGGCCCACATCCGTCGCCACAATGGCATCCGAGTATGCTTCGTCCAACCAATACGGCGGCTCTGTTCTCATCAGCCCACTCTCTGGACAGTGAAAATAGTCAACCTCATACTTCCTGAGCACCGTTTCACTGAAAAGAAAATCCATATCTTTACCACTGATTGGGCAAGTTACTTTTTTTGTTTCCATATCTATCACATTACTATCCGTTATCACCCTCTACCCAGGACAAAACGGACCATTGATTTCAGGCCTGCCACCATCCCTTCAACTCTCGTATTATAGTACAGCGTCATTTCCGGATTCAAAAACTGCCTGCCAAAACCTCGATTACGAACTGCACGGTGCAAAGCGACATGCTCGCAGTCCACCTCGACACGAGGATCTCCCTGCTGATTGTCGTCACAGGTATAACGAACCCCTTTCAAGGCTTTAGCCCTATAGATCGCCAACGCATTGAAACCCGACTGAACCGGAATTAACGGCATTTCACTAGTGAGACCTTTCAAACGATATTGATTAGCCACCATCATCTCCTCTGTACAAATATCCGAATCACAGTACTCGGAGAAGGCATAGGTATCATAGTAATAATTACCAAACAAACCCGTCTTCAGCCTACCGTTAGCATGAACCACATCCCAGTACTTACTCAGACCGAAACTGTGACGAATTCCCTCAAAATTTATTTTCCTAACATCTGGATCCAACATAATAACCCAGTCCAAATTATCTAATCCCACTTTCTCCTCCATGAGGTCCAGATAGCGGTTTCTATAGCTCGCCATCTTCTCGATTCTGTACTTCGAATAGGAAGGATTCACTCCTGAATCCGTAGATTTCAACAACGTCTTGCTACCACTATTGAACGAATCCACGAACACTCTGGGTGAAGACTTTTGATATTCAGCCAGATACTCTTTAGTCCCATCTAAACTATCATTCTCGATAATGAAAACATATGTATGCTGAGTATAACTTTGAAGCCTGCTAATGATTGGTAGATTTCTCTCTAATCCATCACGACAGTCTCTAGCCAGACAACAAATAGCCACGTGCATGTCCTGCATTTGGCGGTCGCCCTCCTCAAGAATGCGAGCTCTCCAACGTTTATAATATGTTTTTCGTTTGTTCACAGCAAAAGACAATCAGCTTATTTTGGCCTTAGCACTTCGAACCAGCTCAAAAACCCTATTCCGCTCTTGGGCGTCAAGAATTACATAAACTAGCAGAATAACCGCTGCCAAACACCATACTATCGTCATGATGAACAACGACAGAAACTGCAGCTCACTCCCTGCCAACCATTTATATAATACCATTACGGCCACACACAGTGGCAGAGCAGATTTGAGCATGAGCATGAAGACATTCGAATAAGGCCTAATCGTCAAAATTGACAACCACTTGATACCAAACAAGAGCGAGCCTCCCGTCAAACTTGCTAAATTAGCAACCAATAAGCCTGTCAATCCGTAGCGAGGAGTTAGCCAATATACCAATGCGACGTACAAAGCCATTTCCCAAATCAACGGAAACTTCACTTTTCGTAACTCTTTAAATACCCCCAAAGAGAGCACGAACACATAGTGTATGATATAGCGGACAGGCATAAATGCAATCAACACCAAGTGCATTCCATCCAGTGTCATTTCCTCACCCACCCACAGGGACACTATATAATTACCCCATAGTAGATAACCACCACACGCCAAAAGAGACAGAAAAATAGAGCCTTTAACTACCAGCTTCCACCATTTATAGAAATCATCGATTTTCTCCTCACTCACTAACTTCATCAATACAGGATCTGCTGAACCTGGAATACGCTGCAGTATCTGATTGATGGTGTTTATGAGCTTCATATTTACGGCCAGTACAGCGGTGATACCCAGCGATAGTAGATTACCACTGAAGATAAGCAATGTACTCCCCAAGACTACTGTATAGACCGAGCCAATCGCCACATCCAACCCAAGCTTGAAAATCATCTTCACATTTTCAGCTTTGACATCCGCCCAGTAGAACTTCCGGGATGAGCCCAAACGTTTGGAATAGTGCCTGATATAATAGGACTTAAACAACGTCGTGCTGAATACGGCTATCACATAGGACCACAATCCAAAGTCCAGCTTGATACAGCAAACAAAGATCACCAGATCAAGCAAGGCCCCCACGATTGCAATGATATTGACCACGTACAATCTCTGGCCCGCTAACATGGCAGCGGCATGCACACTTAGAACATAATTTAAAGCTGTGATAATGCCCATGGCGCAGAAGACCTGCGTACCAAGTGCCCTCAAGTAACCATCCAGATTATACAAAGCCCCGATGAAGGGAGCGATGGTTGCCACTGTCACAAGGATGACTCCTCCCTGTAGCAAGAAGACAAAAACAGCCGAGGACCACATCTGCGCATACCTCTTTTCATCTTTGACCTGGACATCCACAAGAAGACGAACACACGCAGCACGCACTCCAATCTCAGCCAGACGTATGGTATTCATCAACTGTGCAATGACAGCAAACAGCGCGAACTCGGCATTCGACAAAACCGACAAGGCCACAGGGATCATCAAGAGCTGAGTCACTGTAACAACGACGAGTGAGCCCCATGAACTGGCTACGGTTTTCGATAACTCCTGCTTGATATTCATCAGGACGACAAGTCAGCAATGCATAAACGCGCTACAATACGAGCGGCTCTCCCTCGGGATCAGGTGACTCTTCCTCAGGCCTAGGATAAGGGATGTTATTCTCCAGCATACGAATCAGCCCACAACCCAACAGAAGCGTCGCCGCGTCATCTTGGAAAGAGCCATAGACAAAAATGAAAAAGATGGGGAAAACGATCAGAGGAATACCCACCATTAACGCTAGTGGTAACCACTCGGTATTTTTACACCTCTTAATCAAACGATGGGCATGCACACAGAGCCTGAGCATCATGAATAGCATCAGTGCCAGTCCTACATAACCAATCACACGAACAGCACTCACCGGGCCACTGTGATAATCACCATTTACTAGGATTGTTTCACGGTGCAAATCGAATCCTGACAAGCCCATGCCTCCGACATAGGTACCAAAGTTCTGCTGCATCGCCAGCTCAGTGGCCGTATACCCCAAACCGTCACCTAGGATCTTGTTTTCAATCCAGTTATCAGTAAGCAAAACCTCTTCCCAAATTTCAAAGCGCCAGTTCGTAGACTCCTCCGCATCATCTACATACTGCTCTTCCCAAGAGCCGGGAAGCCAGGAAAGTGAACGCTGAATGTTAGCCGGTAGTGGAACAGCCATGTTAAGGACAGTCAAGCTAGTCAGAGTCAGAACCAACAACATCAATGAGGCCATCAATGACTTTATCCCACCTCGGTAACAGATACCTACCAGATAAGTCAGACCCACAGTAACCACCACATTTCGGTACCCGGAAAGACCCGCAGCGGCAAAGGAAAAGAGAATGAGAGGGGCCCACAAAACTTTAAAACAGGCTTTCAATGGGTTCACAAAAGAGGAAACCCACAGGGCTACGTTGGGTCCTGTATTCTTGATGAAGTCCATACGCGTGGCAGCGTCTGGGTTATAATAATGAAACTCCAATTCGGCTGACTTTTGCCTGAAGGTCCCAGTGTAGGCTGCAACAATTGGGATAAAATAGCCTATCACCCCGATCACAAAATTAATGATCCCTCCGATAATCGTAATTTTCACGAAAAGCTTCAGATCCCTCGGGAGGATTCTAATCCCACTCAGTAAGATTGCACACAGAAGCGTCACTCCATAAATGACATAAGGCTTACCACCCACACTTTCCGTCCCAAACAAGCTGAAACCAGTAGGATTTCGCACATACACCTGAAGGACCATCAGCGTCATCAAGCCCATCAAAAACTCTATCTCCGTAAACCTGAAGTGGAACAGACTGCTCCGCATCGCGAAGATCATACACCCAAACCCGACAAACAATAATTGGCCAAGCAATAGAGTCGATGGATTTCCTGGCAAGGCCAACTTAAGACCTACCGCGTAAGTGAAAGGAATCAGCATCCAGATGTTTCTTCCCAATACGATACAGATCAAAATCACCCCGACCCCGAGCACTTCCAATGCAGTCTGGAATTGCGAAGTAGCGATACCCATCCCCACGTAGATCGCCATAATAATGGCAATCACGGTAAATATGATCAGCTTAACGGTATTGTTCATAAGATTCTTTTTTGCAGTTTAGAGCTAAGACCCAGCATGGCCAGCTCTCGTTCTGAGATATTTTAAAAAGACGATGACTAGACCAACAGCCAGCCAGACGAAAACCACTCCCCAGGACACAATGTCGATCTGGGTAGAGACCGGGGTAAAGCGTATTTGCAGCCATGTAGCGCCAGAATTGGCAATCCAGCAGGCGCCATCCACACCTCTTTCAACAGGTTGCCATTCAGCGTCTTCAGATTGGCGCCATTGCCATCCGGGATGCCAGTTCTGCCGCCACCTCAGCCAAGCTACATCACTGGGGAGTTTGACTGACACCGCGTTCATGGACTGCCACACTGGCTCTATGGGCATTGCCTTCTGCAGATTCATCGAAAGGCTCTCCAAATCAGCTGGGGCATCCCCCTCACCCACTAAAATAGAGGCAAGGCTCTCAGGATTTTCTCTCCACTCAAACCCCTCTGCCTGATGAACAACCTTCCACTCCTCAGTCCCCTTAAAAGGTCCATGGTCTATCGGGTTAATCGCTATTTTCACCCCAGCAAGAGAGAGGCGTTCATGCTCTTCCAATGATTCAGTGACCCGATATATTGAACGGTACTGGATGCTCTCGTAGGCATCCAGAGCATGAACGTCATAGGCCGACAAGAGGTTCGGGCCCGCAAAACACTGTGGCATGCTTAACTCACTCATTCCCTGCAGAACCAGATCTCCACCAGCTATTTTTTTGGTGAAGGTAATCGATTCATGACGAGGCCGGATATCCTCCTTATCCGAGTAAGTGACATAAGCGCGGTAAAAGGTCATCAGCTCGGCTGACGAAGCCACGAGAATCAAGCAAACTCCGACCAGCTTGAGTTTTTTGGAGAATTTGCTCAACATCTCAAACCCCACACTCCCCAGCACGAGCAAGCCATAGACCCACAGGGTATGCGTATTCCCTATACTAAAGCGATCCACCCACTCCAGAGCACGTGCCTTAAACCACGCCTGGTCACCGGAAAACTGAGCATTTTCTGAGGCGCTGATCGCAGCAGCTACCACCTTGTTCTCTATACTGCTCTGCAATGATCCAGGCAAACACTCTCCCACGATGAGAGCTAAACCAATCATAGCGACCACCCCAACCAATCCCCTATTGACGAATCGAGGTAAGGGCTTTTGAGAGCAGTAGGCTAACATTTCAGCCGCCATCCAACAGCCTCCCAGGATAAACAAGATTTGTACCCGATGATACAAGGGTCCCACCAAGGGTGTAAGGGGTAATAAAACCCCAACCAGAATAAGCCACTTCGCCTGACGGGGCATCTTTTTAACGAAGAGACCGATGTAAGCCAGAAGCATGGGAATCGTCCCAAAGTAGGCCACGTTCATATAATTCATTTTAAGTAGCTTCCAGCCATCCAGAGTCTGAGCATCGCCCACCAGCCAAGGCCATACTTGTGCGGGAATCCCAACCAGGTTGTAGAGCGGCTGAAGGATCCCATGCGGATAACCAATCCCCCCCCTCGTGTGACCAACGTCCACATTCGTCTCGTAGGCCATCAACTGGGGAACCAAAGTATACGCTACCATCACCAAGGCGATGCTTCCCACCAGTCCCCATCCAAGTAATTCACTCTTTCCTTGGCTTATCAAGCTATTGGCCCTCAGGCTCCCGGCCCATAGGCACATGCAAGCCAACACGATGAAGGCTACATGCTGCAACGATCCGCCAGCCATCGCCAAACAGAGGAATAAGGGCAGCCACCACACACGGCCCCATAATCTCTTGAGAGCGAGTCCGTCCGAAGCAGCCCACAGCACCCACGGCATCCAACAGAATGAACCCAGAGCCCAGCGGTGGTTGATCCAAATAACGAACTGAGTATTCCCCATATAGAACAAGGCGCCCGCCACAGAAACAATCCATCCTAGCTTTCTACTTTTCAGGAATGCCAGCATCCCCAGCCCAGCTATCATCAATTCGATAGCGATCGACCAGTTCCAAGCACAGGTGACACTGGTGTACTTCAAGAGGTGGGTACTCCAACTCCCAGGCAAAGCCATGGTATTGCCTGCCATGTTAGAGCCTCCCATGGAATATGGATTCCACCCTACATAACCATCATCATCCAGCGATTGCTTGGCATGAATCCGGTAAGGCAAATACTGGGTGACAGCATCTGAAGTGAAGTGATTATGGGGCTTCTCGCCCGCATCAGCACTCCCCCATGGCGGCAGCATTGTCTTGGTGATATCAGCTGGAGCAATGACCTTGTCTCCGAACAGAGCCGGACTCAAGGCTGCCACCACACAAACGATAATCAACAAACTGCTAAAGATGCCTTTCAGCACATTAGGTTTGATGGTCATGAATCTAATCAGTTAGAGAGTAATAAATGAAGAGACTATTGTAGGTGAAATACCTTTTAAATAACCTTCTTGGTTCTTTGCAGAGCCTATAGGCCCATTCACACCCCATTTTTTGAATCCAAGGCGGAGCCTGGGAAACCTCACCTGCATGAAATGCAAAGGCGGCTCCGATTCCAAAGTAGACAGCAGGAGGAAGTTGTTCCTTATATTGCGCAATCCACTTCTCTTGCTTTGGGCAGCCCAATCCAACCCACACCACATTGGCTCCGGACTCTTGAATTTTTCGACTAATGCGCTCGAATTCATCGGCGGGCCACTCGCCAAAAGGAGGCGAATAAGAGCCCGCGATCTTGGCATCCGGATAGTCAGTTTGGAATCGCTCAGCCAAACTATCTAGGGTGCTTTGCGCACCACCTAAGAGGAAGTGTTTGATCTTTTGATTTCGCTCTGAAGCTTTGATCACCTCTAACATAAGAGTGGGGCCATAGACTCGATCCGTCAATCTCTCTTGCGGATCCAAGCGCCTATTCACTGACCAAACCAATGGCATCCCATCGGGACAGACCAAATCAAATTTTGCCATCACCTCACCAAACTGCTTATTGTGTCTGGATAGAGCGGCAACATGCGTATTCGCCGCCTCAACGGCATAAGCCCGGTCACCACGTATTGCGTGCTCGCATGTCCATGCCACAGCTCTGCCATAGTCCGTAATGGCTATAGGCAGACCTATGACATCAATCGTTTTCATTCCTGCTAAATCAGGAGAGAGAATCAGACAGCTCTCACGCTGTCATCATCCAGAGAGGCCCTGAAGTCCTCGTAGGCAAGAGCCAAGCCCTGCTTGAGATCCACGGATGGTTTCCATCCCAGCTCTCGGAGCAGCGTGTTATCCATAAGCTTGCGCGGTGTACCGTCAGGCTTGCTGGTATCATTGAGAATTTCTCCATTGAAACCAACTGCTTCAGCCACCGCTTTGGCCAGCTCTTGGATAGAAACATCATCGCCGTAACCACAGTTGACCCAATCCGGTGGAGTCTCTTGCTGCATAATGTGGAAGCAGGCATCTGCGAGATCATCCACATAGAGAAATTCTCTGCGAGGAGTCCCTGTTCCCCAGATAGTCACTGACTCAGCTCCTGATTCCTTGGCTTCATGAAAGCGGCGGAGCATCCCTGGAATGACGTGGGAGTTCTCAGGGTGATAGTTGTCACCTGGGCCGTAGAGATTAGTGGGCATCGCGGAATGGAACAGTACCCCGTGCTGCTTGCGATAGTATTGGCAAAGCTTGAGTCCGGCGATTTTGGCAATCGCATAAGCTTCATTGGTCGGCTCCAGTTCGCTGGTGAGCAAACATGACTCCGGCATCGGCTGTGGAGCAAACTTCGGGTAGATACAGGAGCTCCCCAAAAACAGCAGCTGCTTGACGCCAGCCAGATAGGCCCCCTCGATCGCATTCGAGGCGATCATCAGATTTTTATAAATGAAATCCGCCGGATAGGTGTTGTTCGCATGGATACCACCTACCTTGGCAGCCGCCACGATCACCTGATCTGGCTTGTGATCAGCCAGGTAGGCATGCGTCTCCGCTTGGCTGCATAGATCCAATTCCTTGCTCGAAGGCTTGAGAACCTCCGCATAACCAGCATTCTCAGCGTGGCGGATCAGAGCGGACCCGACCATGCCAGTAGCGCCCAGAACAAGTAGTTTCGACTGTGATGAGTCTAACATAGAAAGTATCAATGAGTATTGAAGAGCCTGGACTACTCGACAGCTACGGAAATCTCATGGCCGTGAGCCTTGAGCAGGGCGTGCCTTCTAGCCTGATCCACATCATAAGCCACCATCTCAGAGCACATTTCTTCCACGGTAATCTCCGGTACCCATCCCAATATCTCTTTCGCCTTGGCCGGGTCACCTAGTAGGGTTTCCACTTCGGCGGGACGGAAGTAACGTGGGTCAACCCTCACGATTACATCACCCACCTTCACTTCTGGGGCGATGTCTGTATTCACTGACTTCACTGTGGCAATCTCATCGACACCTTCACCAGAGAACTCTAGTTCGATACCCGCTTCACGGGCTGACATCTGGACAAATTCACGCACGGAAATCTGCTTACCTGTGGCGATCACGAAATCTTCGGGTTGCTCCTGCTGCAGCATCATCCACTGCATGCGGACATAATCCTTGGCATGACCCCAGTCACGCAGCGCATCCATATTCCCCAGGTAGAGACAAGACTCGAGGCCTTGTGAGATATTAGCGATAGCACGGGTAATCTTACGGGTCACAAAGGTCTCACCACGTCGTGGTGATTCGTGGTTAAACAGAATACCGTTACAGGCGTAGATACCATAGGACTCACGATAGTTTACCGTGATCCAGTAGGCGTACATCTTCGCTACCGCATATGGGGAACGCGGGTGGAACGGTGTAGTTTCCTTTTGTGGAATCTCTTGCACCAAACCGTATAGCTCTGAAGTAGAGGCTTGGTAAAAACGAGTCTTCTTCTCAAGACCAAGGAAACGGATCGCTTCCAAGAGGCGAAGGGTGCCCAGGGCATCCACATCCGCTGTATACTCAGGAGCCTCAAAAGAGACGGCCACGTGGGATTGAGCTCCGAGATTGTAGATTTCGTCTGGCTCAACTTCCTTAACGATTCGGATCAGGTTTGAGGAATCTGAGAGATCTCCGTAATGGAGGTGAAACCGCTGATGTTCGATATGAGGATCCTGATAAATGTGATCGATGCGGTCGGTATTGAACAGGGATGCACGACGCTTGATGCCGTGAACTTCATAACCTTTCTCAAGAAGGAACTCTGCCAAGTAGGATCCGTCTTGTCCTGTGACGCCAGTAATAAGTGCTTTTTTCATGGGGTACTAATAAAATGTGTATTCAGGTTTAGAGTCTAAAACTCTAAACATTAATCGTGTTACGAAAATATTCGATCGTGCGGTCGAGGCCTTCGTCCAGACTGACGGTTGGCTGCCAGTCGAGATGCTTTTGAGCCAGGGTAATGTCCGGCTTGCGCTGTTTAGGATCATCCCCGGGAAGTGGGTGAAAGCTCAGCTTGGTTTTACCACCTACTTTGGCGATCACTTTTTCAGCAAGTTCGAGCATGGTGAACTCACCGGGATTACCAATATTGATGGGGCCAACTACCTCATCCTTATTCATCAGGCGCAGGAAGCCCTCGATAAGATCGTCAACGTAGCAGAATGATCTGGTCTGTGTGCCATCACCATAGATCGTGATATCCTGCCCACGCAATGCTTGAACAATAAAGTTAGACACCACACGTCCGTCATCAGGATTCATACGAGGACCGTAGGTATTGAAAATACGGACAATACGGATATCCACGTTATTCTGGCGGTGGTAGTCGAAGAACAAAGTCTCGGCCACACGCTTGCCTTCATCATAACATGAGCGGATCCCAATCGGGTTCACCTTGCCCCAGTAGCTTTCGGGCTGAGGGTGAACTTCAGGATCACCGTAGACTTCCGAGGTGGAAGCTTGGAAGACACGAGCCCCTACACGTTTCGCCAAGCCCAGACTGTTGATGGCGCCCATGACCGAGGTCTTGGTCGTTTTGATCGGGTTGTGCTGGTAATGAGGTGGTGAAGCCGGGCAGGCCAAGTTGTAGATCTGATCCACTTCCACTTTGAAGGGGTCGATCACATCATGCCTCAGCAGCTCGAAATTCGGATTCCCAAACAGATGAGCGACATTGCTCTTACTGCCAGTAAAATAGTTATCCATACAGATCACCTCATGACCCTGTTCGATCAGTCGGTCACAAAGATGGGATCCGAGGAATCCTGCTCCTCCTGTTACTAGTACACGCATGCTTGAAATGGTTTTTCTATTGGATTTTCGTCTAGTGCTTATGCCTGAGCATCAAAGGCGGCGACCACCTGGTCGATTTCCTCGTCCTTGAGATAAGGATTCATCGGCAGGCTGATCCCTTGGCTGGCTACCCGCTCAGTAACTGGGAAGTCTCCAGCTTTGTGGCCAAGTCCAGCAAAGACTGGCTGAAGGTGAAGGGGAACAGCATAATAACTAACGGCTGGAACCCCTGCAGCCTGCAGTCTCTCATGCAGAGCATCGCGATCTGGAGAGAGCATGGTGTATTGTGCCCAGACTGAGGTATTGCCATCTGCCACTTGAGGTAACTGTAGTCCGCCCTTCACAAAATCTGACTGGCTGATGGCCTGGCTGTACTTGTCAGCTACTTCCTGACGCTTTGCGACCTCGGCATCAAACAGACTCATCTTGGAGAGAACGACTGCCGCCTGGATAGAATCGAGTCGTCCATTGACACCTAGTACAGGATGATGATGCTTCTCTTTCTGGCCGTGCACCCTGATCTGCTTCATCAGGTCAGCCAGTTCATCATCATTGGTGAAGAGGGCTCCTCCATCACCATAGCAACCGAGAGGCTTGGACGGGAAAAACGAGGTGCTCCCGATCGTAGCCAGATTACAGGATTGAGAACCGTGATGTGTGGCTCCGAATGACTGAGCAGCATCCTCGATCACTGGTAGATTGTATTTCGCCGCAATCGCATTGATCGCGGTCATATCTGCTGTTTGGCCGTAAATACCCACAGGCATAATGGCCTTGGTTTTTTCCGTGATTGCAGCCTCCAGAAGGGTTGGATCCATATTCCAGGTATCCTCCTGGATATCCACAAAGACTGGAGTGGCACCGGCAAGAGCAATCATCTCCGCGGTTGAAATCCAGGTGTAAGGCACCGTGATCACCTCATCACCTGGACCGATTCCTAGCGCCATCAGCGCGATCAAGAGTGAGTCTGTACCACTGGCTACGCCGATACAATGCTTTGCACCAGTGTAGTCGGCGAGGCATTGCTCCATTTCTTCGAGTTCAGGCCCCATGATGTAGCGACCATGGTCCAAAACAGCCATGATGCGCTTTTCCAAATCAGCACGGATCAGTGCCTGCTGCGATTTCAGATCGATAAACTCCATGATATAAAGTGATTTGTTTCGGAATCATGGCACTGGGTGCCAATAACCATGAAACCTAGGACGGGGTAAAACCTTGCGGATGAGATTGATGCCATTTCCAGGCACTGGCAATAATGCTTTCCAGGTCATTGACTTGAGGCTGCCAGCCCAGTTCGCTCTGCACCTTTAAGCTGTTTGCGTAGAGTACAGCAGGGTCACCTTCTCTGCGGGCGGCCATTTCATATGGAACCTCAAGCCCACTGACTTTGCTGACCGTATCGATCACCTGCTTCACCGATGATGGAGTTCCTGTGCCGAGGTTGTACTCCAGGAAATTGCCCGGCTCCATGAGACGTTCAAACACCGCAATGTGCGCACGAGAAATGTCATCCACATGGACGTAGTCTCTGAGGCAAGTGCCATCCTCTGTCGGGTAATCATCCCCAAAGACTTTCAGCGCTGGTCTGAGCCCTTGCGCCGCTTTGATAGCCAGTGGAATCAGATGGTTTTCCGGCGTATGATCCTCGCCAATTCTGCCGTCCTCAGCAGCTCCAGCAGCATTGAAGTAACGAAATACCGAAGCAGACCAGCCCTTGGACTTACACATCCAACTCAGTACATTCTCAATATCGAGTTTACTCTGGCCGTAGGGATTGATCGGTTTCTTGGCCGCCGTCTCGACGATCGGGCATTCATCCGGCTCACCATAGACAGCTGCCGTGGAAGAGAATACGAAACGACTGACTCCGCTGGCTTCCATTGCACGGAAGAGGGAGATCGTCTTGGCTACGTTGTTATCGTAGTATTTCAGAGGGTCGACCACTGATTCCCCCACAGCCGTGAAGGCTGCAAAGTGCATCACCAGCTCAATTTTTTCATCCTGCAGGATCTTACAGACCGTTTCGAAATCACCCAAATCTGCCTGATAAAAAGGAACCGAAGAGGCGACCGCTTCACGGTGCCCATAGCAGAGATTGTCTAGAACAACTGGATGATGACCAGCCGCCTGTAGCTGACGAACACAGTGACTACCAATGTATCCTGCTCCGCCTACTACAAGTGTGTTTACTGAATCTAGCATACCTAAAATGGTCTCCCTTCCATCAGGGAGTCGTGGAAACTATCCCTTTCCGATCGGGCGGAAATCAAAGCCAAGTTTTCTGGTTTCCTCAACTGGAAGAATATTACGGCCGTCGAACAGCAACGCTGGCTTCAACATTTGCTGATAAATGGACGCCCAATCCAAAGTCTTGAATTCATCCCATTCGGTCAAGATCGCCGCAGCGTGAGCTTCCTTGGTGGATTCTTCTGCGGATTCGGCAATATGCACCTGCTTGTCGATCGTCTCCTGGCTAACACCCAGATAAAGTAGATGCTGAGTGACACCTTCCAGTTTCACCTGGGGGTCATAGATACTGAGCTGGGCACCTTCCTCGAGTAGATCACGACAGACATAACCGGCAGCCGCTTCACGAGTATCATTGGTGTCCTTCTTGAAGGCATATCCGAGAATAGCGACCTTCTTACCAATGACCGTGTTGAAGAGTGCTTGCACGATGTTCTGGGCAAAACGACTCTTCTGCCAGTCATTGATTTTGACGACCTGATCCCAATACTCAGCGACTTCCGGCAACCCGAAATGCTCACAGAGATAGACGAGATTCAAGAGATCCTTCTGGAAACATGAACCACCAAAGCCAACGGAAGCTTTGAGGAATTTTGGACCGATACGGCTATCGGCACCAATCGCTCTGGCCACCTCATCGACATCAGCCTCAGTGCGCTCGCAGAGAGCCGAAATAGAGTTAATGGAGGAAATACGCTGAGCAAGGAAAGCATTGGCTACCAACTTGGAGAGCTCGGAAGACCAGAGATTGGTGGTGAGGATTCTCTCGCGAGGGACCCAGTTCGCGTAGACATCGACCAGGACCTGAAGAGCTGCTTGACCACCTTCGGTGTGCTCACCCCCGATGAGAATTCTGTCAGGCTCGAGCAGGTCATCGATCGCAGTGCCCTCCGCGAGGAATTCTGGGTTGGAAAGCACTTGGAACTGGCCTTCTTCTGAGTTGGCCTTAAGGATCGTCTTGATCGCCTCGGCTGTTCGCACAGGGATCGTACTTTTCTCAACGATGATCTTAGGTCCTTTGGCACAGCGGGCAATCATGCGAGCGGCAGACTCGATGTAGCAGAGATCTGCGGCACGACCAGCTCCGTGGCCATAAGTCTTCGTAGGAGTACCTACGGATACGAAGATGATATCCGCTTCGCGAATGGCATCTTCCACCCCAGTACCAAAGAAAAGATTCTTGCCGCGGTTACGTTCCACGATCTCTTGAAGACCGGGTTCATAGACAGGGAGGGTATCGGAATTCCAGGCCGCGATACGCTTCTCGTTAATGTCGACCACTTCTACGCGGATGTGCGGACACTTCTCCGCGATCATCGCCATGGTAGGACCGCCGACATAACCAGCTCCAATACAACAGATCTTTTGTTTGAACATGATGGGTGTATTTTAAAATTCGTGATAAGATTCACGCCGCGCATGTCATGCGCGGCGTCATCTTGGACAAAAGGTCATGTTCTGCAAGCCTACAGGAGATATGCAGGCTTTTTATGTGACGCTATGATCAAATTAGATGATCATACCGGCCGCAACAGTCGCATTCGTCTGCGGATCGATCAGAATGAAGGAACCGGTGTGACGGTTCTTACTGTAGGAATCCACGTGCAGAGCTTTAGCTGTACGAACTTTGATTCTACCGATGTCGTTCATCTTGAGAGTCTCCACCTCATCGAGCTTGTGGAAGGTATTCACATCCACCTGGTAATCAAGGGACTGAACCATCGCCTTGGTTTCCTGCTCGGTGTGACGAATGATGTACTTACCACGTGCCGCCATTGGAGTGTCACCAAACCAGCAAACCATCGCTTCCAGATCCTGGGTGCTGTGAGGAGGGTTGTTCGGCTTCACGATCATATCACCACGAGAGATATCAATCTCATCAGCCAAGGTAATGGAAACGGACTGAGGAGCAAAGGCCTCTGCCAAGTCACCGTCAGCCGAGTGAATGCTCTTAACCGTAGATTTAAAACCGGATGGAAGCGCCAAGACTTCATCACCAGGCTTGAAGACACCACCCGCAACACGTCCAGCGAAGCCACGGAAGTCATGCCACTCGTTGGAGTGAGGGCGAATCACCCACTGAACAGGGAAACGGGCTTCCACATGGTTCTCAACACCACCTACATAGACATTCTCCAAATGGTAGAGAAGTGAACCACCCTGATACCATGGTGTATTCTCAGAAGTATCCACCACGTTGTCACCACGGAGTGCGGAAATAGGAATCGCCTTGATATTCACGATGTTACCGAGACGGCTTGCCAACTCTTCAAACTCCTCGACAATTTCATTGAAACGCTCTTCGGAGTAATCAACAAGGTCCATCTTGTTCACCGCAACCACGACGTGTTGAATACGCAGCAGGTTAGCAATGAAGGAGTGACGCTTGGTCTGCTCGATCACACCCTTACGGGCGTCGATAAGAATGATAGCGAGGTCAGCAGTCGAAGCACCAGTCACCATGTTACGGGTGTACTGGATGTGACCGGGAGTATCTGCGATGATGAACTTGCGCTTCGGAGTTGCGAAGTAGCGGTAGGCTACATCAATGGTAATACCTTGCTCACGCTCGGCTTTCAACCCGTCGGTCAGAAGGGCGAGGTTCACCTCTTCATCACCACGCTTCTTGGAGCTTTGCTCCACCGCTTCGAGCTGGTCTTCGAAAATTGATTTTGAATCGTAAAGCAGGCGCCCGATAAGCGTCGACTTACCGTCGTCAACGGAACCTGCGGTTGTAAATCTAAGTAAATCCATGAGAATGTCTGTGTTCTTGTTTCTGGTCTAGTGTCTTCCTGGCCTGAGGCTAATTCTTAAAAGTAGCCTTCCTTCTTTCTGTCCTCCATGGAAGTTTCAGAGCGCTTGTCATCAGCACGGTTGCCACGCTCGGTCTGCCTGGCCGCAGCCACTTCTTCGATGATCGCATCGTAGTCAGTCGCGGTGGACTCCACTGCACCAGTGATAGTCGCATCACCCATCGTTCTGAAACGGATGCTCTTCTTCTCGACCACTTCACCTTCACGAGGCTGAACGAACTCGGAAATGGCTAGGATGGTGTTATTACGAACCAAGCACTCACGTTCGGCCGCAAAGTAGAGACATGGTAGCTCGATGTCCTCCTCTTTGATGTACTGCCAGATATCCATTTCTGTCCAGTTGGAGAGAGGGAAGACACGGAAGTGCTCACCCTGAAGCTTACGACCATTGAAAAGATTCCAAAGCTCTGGGCGCTGGTTCTTCGGATCCCACTGACCGAAGTCATCACGGTGGGAGAAGAAACGCTCTTTCGCACGGGCCTTCTCTTCATCACGACGACCACCACCGAGGCAGGCGTCATAAGCGTTCTCCTCGATCGTATCCAAAAGAGTCACTGTCTGAAGCGCATTACGGCTGGCATCTGGACCAGTCTCCTCCTTCACCTTACCCTCGTCGATAGACTTCTGAACGCTACCGACTACAAGACGGGCACCCAGCTTCTCAACGAAGCGGTCACGATACTCGATGGTTTCCGGGAAGTTATGGCCGGTGTCCACGTGCACCAACGGGAAAGGCAACTTAGCTGGGTGAAAGGCCTTGTATGCCAAGTGAGCCATAACGATGGAGTCCTTACCTCCGGAGAATAGAAGTGCCGGATTCTCGAACTGAGCTGCAGTCTCACGCAGCACGTAGATAGCCTCAGCCTCCAACTGCTTTAAGTGATCAATGATGTAATTGGACATATAAATTAAATGATAAGTTTCAAAACTTGGGCAACGCTTTCTTCCACACTGCTCTCTTCTGTATTGATCGTAAGATCTGGGGTTTCCGGCTCCTCAAAGTTTGAGGTTTTGCCGGAGAAATTTTTCACGCCACCAGCGGCGGCTTTAGCATAGAGGCCTTTGACATCACGTTGCTGGCACGCCTCGAATGATGCTTTCACATAGACTTCCTTGAGGTCATCTGTACCGACGATTTCGCGAGCCATCGCGCGGAATTTTTCCTGCGGGGTAATCAAGGTCACCAGGACAATGGCTCCATTGTTCACCAGCAGCTTCACCACCTCACTGGCGCGGCGGATATTCTCCTCACGGTCTTCATCAGTGAATCCCAGCCCGGCATTCAAGCCGCTGCGCAAGTTATCACCGTCCACCATGACCACGTACCTCCCTTGCTCATGAAGAAGCTTTTCGAGAGCATTGGCGATGGTGGATTTGCCTGATCCGGAGAGTCCGTAGAGCCAGATCGCCTGCCCCTTTTGCTTCAGCAGCTCTTCTTTCCCCTGACGGGGAATCTGCCTTTCGAATTCTGGATAGATGTTAGTCACTTTTTACTAAGCTACTTGTTCGGCTTGCGAATCGTCAGATTTGCTGCTGCGAGGAGTCCACTGCCAGGCCCTCTCATGCAAGTAATAAACCCCGAATTTGATAAAGAACTCGGCAAAGGCAATTTTACCCGCAGTACTCACCTCTCCGGTCCACAGCAGCGCGATGAGGTAAGTTGTCGCAGTTGCCAAGCATCTCCAGGTGAGACCTTTCAGGACACTTCGGCGTCGGGATTCTTTTAATCTTGTGTTCACTTGGCGGCTTGCTAAGGATTAACCGGATTTTTGACAAGCCTGAAGCAAAACTATTTTTGTCATAAGCCTTTCACCATCTTTGCGGCACGCTACCGCCCTTGGTCAGAATCCGCGAAATTTCGCAGAAAAACCTTTAGCGTGAGATCCTTACAAGAACATTGTTCAAGAAACCGAGCCATGATGCACAGCTTCACTATACAGTGAAGACACCAGAGGGCTTATATAGTTCAATAAAAAATGAACTTATTTACCCAGCCAACATTTTAGGAATACTAAGCAATTTTCCTTACTGACTTTATAAAGTATTCCAAGGAGACTTAGTGACCCATCTCGCTGGGTCTCCCAGGCAGCAGGAGAGAATACAAATTCAAGTCAACCCTCTGTGACTGGCCCAGCAGCTCGATGAGCAAACTCACACGTTCTTTACCCGGCAAAACCTCGATAACTTCCCCCTGGATACCACTCAAGGGACCACTAACAATCTCATAGGACCCGCCGACATCAACCTGATGCTGCAAGCGGATTTCCTCTGAATCACCAAGCTCTTCTAGCAAGGCCGAGATAAAACTATCCGGGACCGGAGGCACTACCTGGCCAAATTTAACCATCGACAGCACTCCCTGAGCATAACCCACCTGCCTACCTAGCACCTCTGGATCAAACTTGGCGAAAAGGTAGCCAGGGAACATGGCTTCGCTCCACCATATCTTGCCCCGGCGCGTCGCCTTTTGGAACTTCACTACCGGGGCTAAAACGGGAATATTGAGAGTTTCACGCAAGGTGCATGCAGCCAAGCGCTCTCGCTTGGTTTGACTACGAACGGCATACCACTTGGGCTCTGACCTTTCTACACTCATCAGCTTCCCAAGAATTTCTGCACTACCGGCAACACCAAAGCTGCCTTCTTTCTCCAAGTCTCAAGCTTATCAATGCGAACCTGCAGGAACTCGTCCTCTTTCGCTTCCTCCTTCAAAGTAGCAATCTTCCCCTTGGCACTATCCAAGTGAGGTCGCACCTGCTCCCTGATGAATCCGCCCACTAGACTCTTCAATTCTATATCCGCCTCGTAGAAGGTTTTGCGGCTATCTTCACCGGATGCCACCTTCACCGCTCCGAGCGTGCGAAGCATTTTCAAACCTTGAGACCCCGTACCCTTACTGACATCCAACCTGGAAACCAGATCATCCAGCGATTGAGGCTCTTTGCTCGCATAGAGAAGTCCGTAGATCTCCCCTACTGATTTAGGCAACCCTAGTAAGCGGGCTCCATCAGAGAAAACCTCCACGATGCTCCCCTGGACCACTGTCAGCCCATCCTGTTGTTTCGAACCAGCCATTCTAGGTATATGAGTATCCAGACAAGCCCATCTGTTCAATTATTTCTGAACTTAATAGGCACTCGGCTAACCTACCAGCTGGCGGATAACACCTTAGTCGTACTTTTCGTACTTATCGACGGGCTCAGTCTCGTGAGTAACATTGAGACCGGCTGTTCTCCCCACCGTTTGAATAAGACTTCCTGGTATCCGAGCAGCACTCTGCGCGAGGCGACAAGAGGACAAGGAGGTGATGCAAACCAGGGAGAATAGTGTGAGGAAAATCTTCATAACAATCGTTGTTTCTAGGCGTAGCGCACCATAGTCAGACACCTTATTTGGTCAAACCAAAAACCAACTTGCGCCTTCACCACACAAAAAAAAGCCGCCACCCGAGAAGGGTGGCGGCCACGTTAAAAATCTCTGACTACCTTATTTGGTAGGTGTTACTGGGATTTCATTGAAAGTTGGCAACGGGCGAAGCTCAGGTGCTTTTGCTTCACCTGTGCAGCAGCCACAGGAGCTAAGAATGAGGGAACCCGCAGCAGCGGCAGCGATTGTGATGATACGTAGTGCTTTCATAGATTTTTTGAATTTCGCTGTGCATATTGAATCTTAGCGTTATCCACGCAAGAAAAAAGCGGGCTCTCCGTTAGGAAAGCCCGCCAGAATTGAGTCAGTCAATTACTTGGTGTACTCAACTGATGGCACTGGAGCTGGTGCTGGCTCAGCGGAAGAACCGCAAGAAGCTGTAAGAGCGATACCAGCAGCTGCAGCTGCGAGAGTGATAACTTTAACGAATTTCATATTACTTTGTTCTATGGTTTTGGTTAATGACCGTGATGGTCAATCGATTCCCGCTGGAGACCAGCGGATCCCTCTGAACTTACATGCAACCGCAGCAAGAACTGAGAAAAGCGACGCTTGCCGCACAGGCGACATATACGATAGTACGGATAAATTTCATATCAGAAAATCTAAAATTATTTAGCAGGTGCTACGTAGACAGGGGTAGGTTCCGGAGTGGAATCATTGCAGCAGGAAGCCGAGAGCATGGCTCCAGCAGCTGCCGCGATGAGTGTGAACAGTTTAACAGCTTTCATTCTTCTTGTTAGGTTGATTAATCTAGTTGAATAACAGCGTGCTACTTAAGTTCACACACCATAATGCCATACTAGGCCAGACCCTTGTGGAATCAAGCTATAATGATGTTTTTATCAGGCTTAGAGCTACCTCCTCGCCCTACTAGCAGCATAAATCTCTCACTCTTAGTCATATCCCCTAATTCCGTCATTCTGATAACTATCATTGCCATCTGGGGAAGTCTGGCTATGGTTCCCGCCCCACTCGACTAGATAAATCTATGAACGAAGCAAAGCACATCGCAATCGTAGGAGCTACCGGAGCGGTAGGAGAAGAAATGTTAGCCTGTCTCGACGAGCGCAACATGAAGATCTCCGAGATTACCCTCTTAGCCTCCGCTCGCTCAGCCGGCAAAACCATTCCATTTCGCGGCGAGGATATTATTGTGAAAGAGCTTACTCATGATGCCTTTGAAGGAGTGGACGTGGCACTCTTCGCAGCAGGTGGCGGAATTTCCGAGGAGTTCGCTCCATCCGCAGCCAAGGCAGGCGCCATTGTGATCGACAATTCCTCCGCCTTCCGCATGGATCCAGAGGTTCCTCTGGTAGTTCCAGAGATCAACCCGCAGGCCATCAAGGAAGCCAAGAAAGGCATCATCGCCAACCCTAACTGCACCACCATCATTTCCCTGATGGCACTCTACCCACTTCACAAGAAGTACGGCCTGAAGTCCATCATCGCCTCATCATACCAGGCAGTTTCTGGTAGTGGCGCTCAAGGAATCGCAGAACTCAAGCAGCAGGTTGAGGCCATCGCGAACAACCAAGCGATTGAGTCCAAGGTGTACCCGACTCAAATTGCCTTCAATGTGATTCCACAAGTCGACGTCTTCAAGGAAGGCGGATACACGAAGGAAGAACTCAAGATGCTCAACGAAGGACGCAAAATCCTGGAACTTCCCGAGCTCAAGGTTACCTGCACCTGTGTGCGCGTACCAGTCTACCGCTCACACTCCGTATCCATTACCGCAGAATTTGAGAAGCCTGTGGATGTAGAGGAAGCTCGTGCAGTATTTGCTGGCTATCCAGGCATCGCAGCCAAGGACAATCCAGATGAAGCTCTTTACCCAGTCCCTCTGGATACGACCAATAAGGACGACTGTCTGGTAGGCCGTATCCGTAAGGACAATGTTCTGGATAATGCGCTCGCTCTCTGGGTCGTAGGTGACCAAGTGCGCAAGGGTGCAGCTTTGAATGCAGTTCAAATCGCTGAGCTTATCTAAGCAGATATCATGAGCGACCTCAAAGACTGGCTAAAGGCGGCGCAAAAGCGTGTGGACTCCGAGCTGAAGCGTCAGCTTCCCAGGGAGTCCGCTCGCCCACAGACCATCCACAAGGCGATGCGCTACAGCGTGTTCGCCGGAGGCAAACGCCTGCGTCCTATTCTCTGTCTCGCAGCTGCAGAAGCCTGTGGTGGTGACAGCGAAAAAGCGCTTCTCCCAGCTTGTGCTGTAGAGGTCCTTCATACTTATTCACTGGTTCATGATGACCTTCCATGCATGGATGATGACGATCTCCGCCGCGGCAGGCCGACAAGCCACAAAGTCTTCGGTGAAGGCATCGCCGTTCTCACGGGAGATGCCCTGCTCACTGAGGCATTCATCATGCTCGCCAACACTCCAGCAACCAAACGCTACAATGTCGGCGACTATGTGAAGGAACTGGCTGAGACCGGTGGCAGTAAGAAACTGATTGGTGGTCAGGTCCTTGATCTTGAAGGTGAAGGCCAACAGCTCAACAAGCAGCAGCTCATCCGTATTCACGAGGCAAAAACCGCCGCATTGCTCACAAGCTCCATCCGCCTTGGCGCCATGACAGCCAATGCTACTCCTGCCAAGCTAGAAGCTCTCACCACCTTTGGCTATAACCTAGGCCTCGCATTCCAGGTGATCGATGACATTCTAGATGTCACCCAGACTACTGAGGTCCTGGGAAAGACAGCGGGGAAAGACGAGTCTGTAGACAAATCCACTTACCCGGCGATTCTTGGTCTGGAGAAATCCAGAAAAGAAGCGGCACGACTGACCAAGAAGGCGCTCGGTGCACTCGAGCCATTCGGCAAAAAAGCTGCTAGACTGGAGCAGATTGGCCGCTATCTGCTAGACCGCGAATATTAGCCCTACGCCTATAGGTCGGCGAAACGCCAGACGTGGATGTAGTAGAATTCCCTCATCAGGAATTTCAGTCTGCTTTCATCTGACTTATACATGGTAGTCAGTGTAGCAGACGGCCTATTCTGCATCTCATACTTCTCCGCGATAGCGTGAGCCCTCTTCAGGTGCCAGGGGTCACTCACCAGCAAGGCGCTCTCCATGCCAAACTTGTCCATTAACTTCTTTGCCTGGGCAATATTCTGTTCAGTCGTCTTGGACTCCGTTTCTTTATAGAGATCTTTGTCCGGGATTCCATTTTTCAGGCAGTACTCATAGGCCACCTCGCTCTCGGCAAACTCGGCATCTTTTCCAAATCCTCCGGTCAGGATGACTTTCTTCACTCTACCTTCCTTGTAAAGCTTGATCGCATGATCAATCCTCGCCTTAAACACAGGAGAGGGCTTGTTATAATAAGCAGCAGCCCCTAACACGATAGCGCAATCGGCCTGGCCACCGTCATCGACATGTCCATAGCGGTGGATATCCCAAATCTGCCAACTGGCATAGACAGTAAGAATCAGCAGTACAAACAGGAAACGTTTGCACCATTTTCTGAGGCGGCTGGTTCTTTTGGTATTTCGTTTAGACACCGCGGCACATCCTCAGCCAGAAAGCCCATATTGCAAACATAATCTCTGGCGCTACAGCAGGCTCGAACATCATTCCACACTCGGAACCACTCTCGTCTGAGTCAGTTCCTTCATCGTCTGCGCCCTCTGCTTTTCCTCCCAGCGCTTGCACCACTGAGCACTATCCTTGCTCAATAACAGGACTAGGCAAGAGAAGGCCCCTACCCAAGTGATCGAGATATAGCTGATATAAGCGGCAGAGTCATACATAACAGGTGTACCCCACCATTCATGCTGCCAGATATCCCAATGACTCTCAAACACTCCTAGTATAATAAGCCCGGAAATCAGCAGTGAACAGCATTTGATAGATAGCACCGTGATACTGGTTAGCCGGCTCCAGTTCGCACCCCGGATCAACCAGAAGTTCACAAAATAGAGCATGCACACGATCAGCAGGAACAAACCAAAGAGGTCCTGTCTGGAGCCCTCCCACGGCACCTCCACAATAGACCTGGCATGAACCGCTGCGATGTTTGTAAAATGATAAGACATCCTCAAGCACTGCAGTCCCAAGAACAAACCGAGCCAGGCTGGCATCTTCAGCCCATGCTCATCCTTTGCCCATTTCCAGATGATTAACACGCCCACGAGCCCCCATATCACCCAGCTAAAATACAGCAACCACCCGAGTGGGTGCTTGAAGTACCCCAGAGCCTCCCGCCCGTAGACATAAAAGACCCGGACGACACCAGAGGCTGAATAGGTGGCCACCAAGTCACCGTCACTAGAGAAACGCACCAAAGGCACGTCCGCCTTTGAGATGAACAAAGGAAAGAGACTGGGGTTTTCGTCCACTTTGGAGATCCATGGCTCGCTTCCTGTAAAGACGACGCGCTCTCCAGAGGGATCCAGATAGAAGTGTTCTTGAGAAAGTCCCCGCACAGGTTTCCTGCCTATTGGGCGCTCCTTGATGATAGAGAACGGCAGCTCATTCATCACCGTTCCCGTATCCACCTCATAACTCACCAGTACCTGCTCACCATCCAGCATCTGCCTCAGGTAAAACGTATCTGGCGTGCCCAGGAAATGAACCTCGTCACACTTCCCTTCGCGTTCCGTTTCCCAGATGACCTGATTTTCGGCCATATCCAGAGCCTGGATTCTAGTCTTTCTCTTGCTCGGATTATTTTCATCCAGATGATTGGAGAACAGCAGAATCAGGGTCTTACCATCCTGCGTCATCCTGGCCTCAGTAGGCATGGAATTCCGCATCTGGGTATTCTCAGCGATTTGCTTCTCAAGCTTGATAGACGCCTGATCCATCTGATTGATTACCTGCTTCAAATCCGTGTCAATGGAGGTATCGACCATCTTCAAGGGATCCCCTGTCCATTCGTAGACGATCCCACCAGACACGAGTGAGAACACCCGCACTTGACCTCGATCACCTAACATCACCAATCCCTCATCTGGAGAAATATCCATCCTCGGCTGGCCATCCTCCATCTGCATGACACCTGGAATCTTCCACATCTTGTAGGTTCGCAGATCAATCACCACCGAACTGTCATGCTCTGCATCAGCAACTAGCATGGAGACCCCCGCCGCTTTCCTCGCTCTCGCACCCACCTTGACGGGCACTTCTCTGATCACCGCTCCCTCTAGATTATAGCTCGTAAGCCTATCGCTTGATAAAACATGCAGCACATCCCCCTGAAAACCCACATAGCGGGCTCTGGTATCAGCAAAGCTGGCTGGACTGGTGACTTGCGCCGCACCCCGGCGCCACAATTGAGAGCCATCCATTAGATCCCATAATTCGATCGTTCCATCATTGTGGGTCCGGGCCATCAAGACCCCTGATTCATGGATATCCACCCACTGGTTGACTGCCCCCTTCCATTCCGCGTCGCTGTTCTCAAGCTCCTCGTCTAGCACCATCACTTGCTTCCATACGGACCAATGAGTGCTCATCAGCTTTACATTGATAGAGTAAAGCAAAGCACCGACCAGCAACCACACAGCCATCCTTACCGCATATGAACATAATTTGTTCACAAACAATATCTAATCTTAAGTTATGGATGTCTATCAAGTTAATTACGGTTCAGAAGCCCTTCATGAAAGCAATTTAATAAATCGTTCATATTCAGACAGATAGAAAGAAATCAGGAAGCAACAAGCCGTCCACCAAAACAGAGGTTGCAAGGAAGCGGCGAATCTTACTAAATCCCTTTGCTGCATGAGCCCCCGCAAAGCAGTTTACTCCATCGACCTGAACTAAATCACACCTTTATGCTCATTCTCACCACTGGCGGCACCATTGATAAAATCTACTTCGACGCGAAGTCAGAGTACGAAATTGGAGAACCCACCATCACGCACATTTTCCAGGAAGTCGGAGCCACGCTGCCACATGAGATCATTTCTCTGATGCGCAAGGACAGCTTGGAAATCAACGATGAGGACAGGGCCTTGATCCGCAAGAACTGTGTGGAGTGCCAGGCGAGCCAGATCCTGATCACCCATGGCACCGATACGATGTGTGAAACCGCAGCAGCCCTGCAAGACATACCGGGAAAAACCATCGTGCTAACAGGGGCACTGGCTCCAGCGCGCTTTAAAATCACCGATGCAGTCTTCAATGTAGGTACGGCTATTGGAGCGGCCCAGTCCAAGCCTCCGGGAGTTTACATTGCCATGAACGGGCAGATTTTTGAGGCGGGAACGGTAAGAAAAAACCGAGAAGCCGGAAAGTTTGAGCGCATTTAAGGTCTGACGGCGCTACAATAGTAGATCCGCCTATTCAAAGAACGCATCATGAAGCTGCTGACCCTTACCCTTATCACCCTGCTGACTCTGAATGCCTCCTCACAGGAAGCATTACAAAAGAACTATGATGCCATCCTCAAGGAACTGTCCGCAGATGACTACACGGTCCGCAGTAATGCGCAGACGGAGCTAGAGCAACTCTCGCTCGAGCACCCAAAAGCCGCAGCCCAACTTCTCTACCGCAGCTACAAAGATCATCCACATCCAGAGATTCGTCAGCGTAGCTTCGGAGCACTGCGAAAGCTGTACAAAGCGAAATTTACGCCACCCAAGAGAGGATATCTGGGAGTGCGCCACGATCCGGATATTCTCAAGGTTGATGGCAACCGGATCAATGCAGTGAACATTCTGGAAGTTGTCCAGAATTCACCAGCCAGTAAAGCAGGACTCAAAAATGGCGACCACATCACCGCCGTTGGGGACAAAGACCTGACCAAAACCCCCATCCGCGAAATCTCCTCGGCATTCTCTGCGGCAATCAAATCCCATCCCGCCGGCTCAGACGTGACCATTACTCTGTACAGGGGCGGAGAGAAAATGAAGGTCAAGGCAACGCTGGGAATCTATGAAGACCGCTTTGGGATCACTCCAGACCGTCAAGAAGAAGAATTCGGCCTCTGGCTGAAATCCCTTGAGCCGAAGAAGAAGTAAGCTACCGGGTCTCCACTTACATCATCGGCCTAAATTTACCCACCTCTGCCTGCAAGGCTTTGGTGATTTGCCCTAGGGTACACGTTTCTACGGTATCAATGAGTTCCTCAAAGACATTGCCATCGCTCCTGACAACTTGACCGAGGCGCTCTAATGCCGGGCCAGCTTTATCTTGATTGCGTTTTTTGAAATCTTGAATCCGGAGCACCTGCTCTTCTTTACGCTCATTGGAGATCCTGACCAACTGTGGCTCCGGATGCTCTACCCCTTCAGCGTAGCGGTTCAGGCCGATGATACGGCGCTCATTCTCCATGATCTGCTGCTCATATCTGTGGGAGGACGCTTGAATCTGGCTGCGCTGGTAGCGGTGCTCCATCGCTCCTAAGACCCCACCTAGCCGGTCGATCTCTTCAAACTCCTCAAGAATAGCCTGCTCCACGGCTCGCTCTACCGCCTTCATCCCCGGGGATCCGCTGACGCCATTCATCATGTGACGGAACAACCCACTTTCTTCTAACATGATCGACTGAGCATGGGAGGCCAGCTTAACGTATTCCTCGCTGGGAGTGGTGAATGGTTCATCCGCGCTGTTGCTGTGGCAGGAATTGGTGGCATTCATGTAGGCCATCAGCAACTCCACCGCAGTCCGGGTAAGATTGTTTTTAAACTCAGCAGCCACCAGACTACGCCCACTCGTCTGTGTGTGTAGTTTGAGTTTTTGGCCGCGCTGATCCGCTCCGTAGACATCCCGCATCCCGACAGCCCAGATTTTACGGCAGATTCGTGCTAGAGCCATGAATTCCACATCCAGTCCACAATCCAGGAAGAAGGAAAAGCGCGGGGCAAAATCCCGCACATCGATACCTCTGCCCCGCATCATCTCGGCATAGGCAAAGCCGTTGGATAAGGTGTAAGCGGCTTGCTGCACCGGAGTCGCTCCGGCCTGGGAAATATGATAGCCGCTGATACTGACCGGATACCAGCGCGGGATTTTCATCACGCTGTACTCCATCATATCCAACAAGAAGCGCAGCGATGCTTGCACAGGGAAAAGCACCTCGTTCTGCCCCTGCACCTCTTTGAGGATGTCTGCCTGCACCGTACCTCTGAGCTTTTCCACCACCCCATCTCCAAACCTACGCTTCGCCGCAGCTACAAACATGGCCATGACCGTGGGTGCCGGACCATTGATGGTCATACTTACCGAGGTGGAAGCAGCAGCTAAATCAAATCCAGCAAAAAGCACTTCCATGTCTTCAACGGTATCAATGGCCACCCCGCCTTCGCCTATTTTACCAAACACGCCAGGCTCATCACTATCCATGCCATAGAGCGTAGGACCATCAAAGGCGGTACTCATCCGGTGACTGCGCTGGTTCTTAGTCAGGAAGTGGAAACGCTCATTGGTATCCTTCGCCGTACCCAGACCAGCGAAGAGACGGGTCGGCTCCTCCGGTGGCACCTCGTGAGGATCCATGGGATCCAGATACATTTCCGCATAGCTGGAGCTGAGATAAGGGAACTCCCCGGGCAGGCCCTCACCGTAAAGATATCGGGCAATGGCGCCCGGCTCGTCGAGCAGCGGCAGAGGAAGCCGGGGCAACTTCAGGCCTGTCGGAGTCTCTACCTCTGGTACGGCCTCTTGAATCTCCCGCCACTTTTCTAACAAAACCTTAGCCTCTTCGGGATTTTCACGAACCTCTTTGACCCTGGTTTCTACCGAGGCATTAAATGCTGCTAGTTGCTGGCACACTTTTTTCAAGTCACCCATGGCTGATCTCCTTTCTGAATTTAGCCACCCCTTCATCGGCATGTTCGCTTGCCTGAGTCGCATAAAGCGGCACTCCGCGCTGACTAAGCTTTCTTCCCACTTCATCCAGTGCTCTCGCTGCCCCGCGCCAGTCACACTTGTTCACCACCACCGCATCCGCCACCTCCAACATAAGGATCTTCTGGAGCTGCAGCGCGGCTCCGTATTCGGGATGCAGCACCAGCACTTTGGTATCCACCAAGCTATCCTCAAAAGGAAGGGCCTCCTGGCCCGTGCCCACGGTTTCCACGAGAACATAATCAAAGCCCGCTTCCTCACTTGCCATCCAGCGCAGGCATTCCTCACTCGCTTCACTTAAGCCCCCTTGCTTCCCTCGGGTCGCCATACTGCGAATAAAGACCCGGTCATCCTGACTGTAAACCATCGTAGCACGATCCCCTAACAGCCCACCTTTACGTACGCTACTCGGATCGTGGGAAAGAACGCCGATACGAAGATTCTCATTTTCTAACAAGGCACCTCGAATCCATTCATCGATCAAGGTTGTCTTGCCCACACCACCAGGGCCTGTGAAGCCGATCACCCTGGCCTTTCCGCGCGATCCTGGCTTCGCTCTCCCTTCCAATCCATACTCCACCGCCGTCAGGGTCTTGGCCAAGCCAAGATCCGTGCTGACCGGCATCATCTTCAGCTCCCTCTCGCCATAGAGTTCCTCCAGCCGCTGCGTGATTTCGTCAAAGCTCGTCCCAGCGAGAAAAATCTCATCCACACCGTCTGCCCTCATCAACTTCACGTCGTCACGGGTGATGGTGCCCCCGCCTCCTCCGAAGACTCCCAGATCGCATCCCTCTACCATCCTGAGCTGATTGACAACATCCCGAAAGAACTCCACATGACCACCATTGTAGCTGGAGATCCCCAGGCCCGCTACATCCTCTTGGATGGCCGCCCGCACCATATCCTCCACAGCTCTGTGGTAGCCCATGTACACCACTTCAAAACCTTGCCGGATCAGCGCTTCATTCACCGTGGTCACCGCGCTGTCATGTCCATCACACAGGGGGACTGCGGTTAGCAAGCGGATAGGCCTCAAGACTTCTTTCACCCTAACACTCTAGCTGATCCAGCCTCCCTAAACCAGATCATTTTAGTACCTTTACGAAACATCATCCGATCCAGATTACCAAGCCTGATTTTCCCGATCACCATCACAAGTTTCCCGAAAGACACTTTCGTCACATTGAAAGCTAATCATTGCATCCTTCGATTCATGAAGTAAAAGGGCAGAATCTCTATGACGCATTCGCCCACCTCACGTTTTGACCCACGCACCTTGATTGCCGTCGCGGCAGCCTTTGTGACGTATTACTGCATGTATGCCTTCCGCAAGCCCTTTACCGTCCTGGACTTCGAGGGCAGCTGGCTTGGAGGCCAGACGGCTTTGAAAACGGCAGTCGTCGTGTCCCAGCTACTTGGCTACACCACGGCCAAGTTTCTCGGCACCCGATTCTGCTCCGGGCTGCACCGGGAGAAGATCTTTGGGGCCCTCGTAGGCTGTATTGTCAGCGCCATGCTCTCTTTGGTAGCCTTGCCCTTGCTTCCGGGTGCCTGGGCAGTCATCGCCCTTTTCTGGAACGGTATCTCACTGGGGATGGTCTTTGGCATGGTGATGCGCCCACTTGAGGGACGTGGAAACTCAGAGTTTCTGCTCGCCGGTCTCTCCTGCTCCTTCATCATCGCGAGCGGAGACGTCAAATCCGCAGGCAAGAATGTCCTCAATTCAGATTGGTTTGCCCAGACCTTTGGGGGCAACGAACTGTGGATGCCCTTAGCTACCTGCGCTCTCTACTTTATCCCTTTCTTGATTGCCGCCTTTATCCTTTCCAAAACCCCACTCCCATCGGATGCCGATATCGCCGAGCGTAGTGACCGTCATGCGATGGATGGGAAAGACCGTCTCGCTTTCGTTAAAAATCTCGCAGGCATCCTGATCCCGCTGGCCATCAGCTATTTTCTTCTGACCGCCTTTCGCGATTACCGGGACAACTTCCAGCAGGACTTACTACGTGAAGCCGGGGCTACAGTGAAAGCCGGAGTCTTCTCAGCGATCGAGCGCAAGGTCGCCATCACCGTCCTCATCGTTTGCTCCCTGCTGATCCTGATCCGCAGTCACCTGACAGCCCTGAGAGTCTCGCTCATCTTCATGGCTCTCGGCTTGGTCCTACCAGCCTCACTCATCATCCTGCGCAACCAGGGATGGATCTCCGCACTGGACTGGATGACCTACATCGGTGTTGGTGCCTATCTTTGCTATATCCTCGTGCACTGCATCCTGTTTGAACGCTTGGTGGCCCTGACCCGGGCGAAAGGAAACTCCGTTTTTGCGATGATGCTCTTCGATGGGCTCGGATACATCGGCCCTATTCTCCTCATCGGTTTCGGAGACAAGATCGGCGGTGAAAGCAGGCTAGCCACCTTTGATGCCTTTACTTGGGTTCTCGCTATCTTCGGTGGTGCGGCTCTGATTTACACCAATCTTATTCTGAAAAAATACACCGCCAAGAAAGCGGAGGAAAATACCGCAGCGGCGGCGGCCGTAGCTACGAGTACAGACTGCACCAGTACACAGACCACCTGAGCTAAAGACCGTTTACCTGTGTGAGAATGCCAGGCCGGTTCACTCAATGGGCCAGCCCAATAGGCAAAATATTAGTATGACAGGTTTCTGTAAAGGAAATACCCTTCATCTGAAGTAAGCTGTCTACACTCACATCGGCATGAACAAGCTCACGAAATATCTACTCATCCCCGCGCTAACAGCTGGAGGCTACTTTTCCTACCCCTATCTCTACCCGGGCGATCAGGCCAGCGCTCCGACTCAAGAGGAAGCGGAAGTCACGCTCAGACCTCAGCCTCCGGTTCAGGAGTTCAGGCTAAAAAGCACGGCCAGCCCCGTTTTCCGTGAAGCCCTGCCATCAACTTCAGGCAGCTGGAGTAAGACAGGGGTGAAAGGCTTCACCCAGGGGAGAAAAGTCAGCGACACACACGCCTATTTCGTACTTAATCCTGACACGGAGCACAGCTCCAGCTTTGGCTTGTTCGCAGTCAGTGGCAGACCATGGGACAACTTCCTGAGCATGTCCTACAACAAGGACGGCAGCATCAGTTTCGGAGGCGAATCCGGACGAGGAGGTAGAGTAGGCGCTCACCTCAAAGCGGAACTCTCGCCCAAGCCTGGCGATCCCTTCCTGCTGGAACTGCATCCCAATACCAAGAATGTAGCCCTCTTGGTAAACGGACAGGCAGCCGGAGCGATACCGGCAGACATGTCAGCCAATGTGTTCGGCGCGAATTACCCCAATCGTCCTTCATACAAAGGTCAGATCGGGGAAGTACGTTTCTATGACAAGGGACTGACTGCGGACCAGCAAGAGGCTGAGCGCACACTCCTGTCCACGTACTGGCAGCTCCCAGGCAGCCAAGAAGGCGCCTTTCAAGACGGCTACCGCTTGGAGCCAGCGATCCTCACCAAGAAGCAAACGAGTGCGCAAAGTGCCGGGCTGACTCTGCAAAGCCCCCATGACATCGATCAGGCTATCTTCATCGCTGCTAGTGAATCTACTCCCCCTGTGATCGAGGGATTGCCCCGCTCCATCACCATCGCAGCGGGACGAAGCTGGAATATTAGTAGCCTGGAAAATGCCGCGCTCGATCTCAGTTTTCCTGCCGACACCTTGCCAGCTTATTACCTTGGCGAACATGGCTTCTACTCCTTGCTCCACCGTCCTGACAGCCAGTCAGACTGGAAGGAAATCTCTATCACCCGCCCGACTGCCGATGGGCTGGTTCAGTTCCAGTTAGAGCAAGGTCCAAGTGGCCAGTACACACTGGCGATCTCCCAAGGCATCCCGGTCAAACCTTCCAGCGCCAAGATTCTAGTGGCCAAGCAAGATCAACTCATCCCCGGCAGAGCGGTGAATTTGAAATGTAGCGGATCAGAGAGCGGGCAAGAACTCACCCTGTTAGACCCCGAGACCCATGCCGTCTGGTATCAGGGCAAAGCGGCAGATCTTGATCTATCCTTCACCCCGCTACGCAAACGAGAAATTCGGCTCATCGCCAAATACACCGGGACTTCCAGAGTCCTGGGCTCAAAACAAGAGCTGACACTCAAGATCGCCCCTGCGGCTGACTCTCTCTACCCAGGGCTCATCGCAGAGATCATCAAGGCAGACAAAGACACCCAGCTCCCACTCACCGCGGCTAGTTTCCAGAGTAAAGCCAGCTGGCCTGAACGCTATACAAGCAATCTCAAACAAAAAGATTACCCGGCATACCGTACTGCGGAGTCCATTCACACCCCGCCACTGACTGACAACACCAAGCAGTGGTTCAGTCGCCCTGACTATTTCCACAGCATCTTGCCGACACTCAATATGGCCCAAAAGCGCGAAGACATGATCGCCAATGGGGCCTACGTTCAGTATCCGCTGGGCGATCTCGTAGCCAACAGGCACGCACGCATTCACGGCTCGCTACTCTTGGAGCAAGCCGGTGAATATCATTTTCTCCTGAAATGCAATGTACCCGGCAGCTTGACCATCGCTGAACAGTCTGTGACAGATTTTGCAGCCATTTCCTACACCGCACAGAGCCCGACTACCCTGCCTCTGGAGCTTTTCGTGACCACCTCTAAGGAGAATCCAAGGTTATTCTGTCAGTTCCTCTGGAAGAAACCCGGCGACTCGGAATTCACCTCCGTCCCAGCCTCTGCGCTCTACCATCAGGTCTCGCCAGTTCGCGAACAGGCTCTCGCGGACGCGACCGGGCAAATGAGCTACCGCCGATTCCAATTCAGCAAAAGCTCAGATGATGCAGCCGCACTCAAACTGATCAAATCATGGGAACTAGCGAAGCTCAGCCAGGACGCGAACAGTTTTACCTCGGCAATGAAGGTACTCACCAAAGCCTACCAGAGCGGCAAGTCCCTCTCTGCCAACCAAAACTTGGCTGCAAAGGTGTTTGAGCTGGTCGAGGCCCGCATCCAGCACATTCGCAAGACGCCAGACCAGATAAAGGTCAAGGGCTTCGGCAAAACTGATGGCAGGATGATGCGCGCCTATGAGGCTGCTCTACCATTTCTGAGTCACTGTGAAAATGTACCCGGCCTACAAATGCGGGCGCTGGATGCGCGCGGGGAGTTGGCCCAGTATGCCATTTCCACCTGCTTGAACCGTTCCTTCTTCTCAGAAGTGCATCATGGAGCCAATGACGGCTACGGCGACGACCACAACCTACTGGTCAACTTCTGGCGTGCCGCGCGCTGTCTGGACGATCCTTATGCCTGGGATGCAGCCGCCTGTCTTCAGGACAGTCATTTCCGCTATGCCGCTGGACGAGGAGAAGGTCTCTTTACTGATGGCATCTTCGGCTTTCACCATGCCAATGGCCGTCACGTGCACGTCGACGGCTACGGAGCCAACTGGTTCTCACGTGTCTGTGGAGGGGGACGCTTCCATAGCCCTTGGGGATACACCGCTGAGCAGTATCGTCGACTCACCGAATACGTGAGGGCATTCGAGTGGTTTTTCTATCATGGCACGGACGCCTTCGTGACTAATGGCCGCCACAATGACCACCGGGGCAGCAATGGTGTGGTGAATGGTTTCGCCGCTCGTCTCTTGGCTGTGCCCAAAGAACTACCGCGAGAGGAAGACAGGCAAGAGCTTCAGGCCTTGCAAAAGCGCATCAAGGATAACCCCGGCAACTCCATCACAGGAAACCGCTTCTTCTATCGGGCCCTCTTCACGGTTCACCGCCGCAAGGATTACTACATCGATCTCAAGATGATCTCACCAATGGCCGGGCCACCGGAAACCTTCGCCGGAGCCATCCCTTGGAACATGTCTTTCGGTGATGGGGTCACCACACTGATGCGCAGCGGTCAGGAGTACCATGATATCCACCGCAATCATTACAACGGCTCTTACTCCGCCATTCGAGCAGCTAAACAATCAGGCATTAAAAACGTGAGTGAACCCAGCCTCTGGTTTTACCGCCAGCTTCCCGGAACCACTCAGCTGGATGACGAAATGCACCAGCCGGATCGCTACCGTGGTGGCTCTGGAGCCACTGCAGGGGGAGTTTCTGACGGCGAGCTGGGCCACAATGCCTTTCATTTTCGCAATGGCCGTACAGGCTCCGATGTCCGGAAGTTCTATGCCTTCACCGATGACGGCATGTTGGTCATGAATACGGGCATCACCACGACCAGAAGCAAAGGTGTGCCAGCAGATGTGACCATGCGCAGCACCATCAACCAGTGCGACTGGCGTAGCGACATCACCGTCATGGACGAAAACGGATTCCAGCGCACCTTCAAGCATGACAGCACGGGCGAGAAACTTAGCCTGCCACTCAACCGCCGTTACTGGGTACTGCACGATGGCATCGGCTATCTGGTTCTGCCCACCGGGAACGAAGCAGGTGCTGGCAAAGCAGGGACCCTAGAGATCGAGTTTGGAATCCGCACTCCGCTGACACCGGCCCCAGGCTATCAGCTCCCTGAGAAAGCAGCCCAGGCCCTGATCGAGCAGAAATTCCATCAGTCTCGCGCCAAGAAAATCTTCCAACTTTCCATCAACCATAGCCAGCAAGTGAAGGACGCCACCTGCGCTTACTTTGTCTGTATGCGTGGCCATCAGGTCAATGCTGCCGAGTGGCTAAAGCAGCCGCCGCTTCAAATTCTCTCTAACACTCCTTCACTGCAAGCTGTGATGGATACCCGTGACCGCACGGTACAGGCCTTCTTCCGTGAAGCCGGTGAGCTCAAAGACTCGTCCGCAAATCTACTCATTGCCTCCCCGACTCCATGCTCTGTGATGTGGCGTCCCAGTAAGTCGTCTGTCACCGTGCAGGATCCAATCGCGGCCTGTACAAGCGATATCTCCAAGATGACCGATACCATGAAAGTCACTATGGGAACAGGGCTCCACGGTATCGAATCCAAGCAGGATCTCACCATTCCTCTATCAGGCATGAACGATCCTGATGACCGCTACCGAGGAAAGCCAGAGACGGTCACCATTCACTAGATATGTTAGAAACCAGAGGATCCACCTTGTCTAGTCTGGTACGCCCTGGGTGAACAACCGAACTGCCTTTTGAATGCCGCAGAGAAATAATGCAAGGAACTGAAGCCTGCCATATCGGCGATTTCGGCTACCTTGTATTTTTTCTCTTTGAGCATGCGCTTGGCTGCCTCCATTCTGAGACGATTAATTTCCTCACCAATGCCTCGGTCCAGAATTTCCCTGAAGCGCATTTCCACCACACGCCTTGAGGCTCCAACAGCCTCTACCACATCACTCACTCCGATAGCTCGCGTATAATTAGCACGTATGAAGCTCAAGGCCTTCGCCATGACAGGGTCATTCTCTGAGAGATGGCCGGTGCTTTCCCTACGCTTGATCCCTTTGGGAGTGATGTAGACTTGATTCGATTTAACTTCCTCTCCGGCAAGTCTCTTGTGCAGCATCTCTGCTGCCACATAACCTTGCATCCAACTATCTAACACAATCCCAGTCATAGGAACGGGACTCAGGGCTGAGGTCTCCTGAATATCTTTGTCTAGGACCACAGCCTGTACATCTTCAGGGATTCGGTAACCTTCAGCTAACAAGGCCTTTTCCACACTCATCATGATCCCTGCATGAGCACAGCAAAGACCAAGCGGAAAGCTCTCTTTCTTTATTTCCTTCAGCACCAAACTTACAACTCCACTTACCCCATAGGCCTCAAGCTCCTCAGTATCGAGCATCTTCGGAGAAGCCCCCACGCGATACAGCTGATCCATGCAGCCCTTGCTATAGTAATTATCAACGAAGGCTGATGAAAAATTGAGCACCAGCACACGCTGCACACCTGAGGCCATGAACTCATCGGCCGCCATGCCGCCGGCCAGATAGTAATCGTGACTGACCAAGTCAATCTCACCATCAGGCAATAGACTGACCTTCTTCATTGGCCAAGCGCTGACACGCTCCTTGAGATCATCCGCCGTGTAACTGGCGATTTTATAGATCACCCCATCCCAGCCCGGATCTTTGACCACCCAGTCCCCGCGGACCGACCAGCGAGCATCTACGGCGATCCCGTTCTCATCGCAGTAACTGCGAACACCTGCCACTACATCTGGGTCTGGGAAGTCCATCACCACTCCGATCTCCAAGGCATTCTCTTTTAAGGGGCTTTTCATGTACTAGCTATGGCAAAACTACTTCTCGGGAATCAAGACTCAAATGAACAAATTTTATGCGTCATATCACAAACACATCAAACCTCTTGCGCATATCATTAAATTCTAAACGGAAGATTGCAACGACAAAGCCCCGCCCACTGATACTATCCAATTTGATATCAGGACTTTACGATCCTGAAAGTACACAAGAACAAACTGAACTACCCTAACTCAACCCCAACCTCACTACTCATGAAGAAAACAACCTTACTAACTCTCACATTTGCAGCTCTCGCTGCTAGCAGCCAGGCTGCGATCGTAGTCCAAGAAAACTTCGACTATGCAGATGGCCCTGTTGCCACACTCAACGGCGGCACAGGCTTCAGCGGAGCTTGGGATGCTGGTAATAGCACAGGCACACGTCTCTTTAACGTATCCAGTGGAAGTGCCATCTATAATGGAGGCGGTAATGGAACCGTCACAGTTCAAAGCCGTGACTTCGCGACTGGCTATACAGTCGATACAAGCACAACCTTGACCATCAGTTTCGACCTTATTGTGAATGAGACACAAGCAGGCCGAGGAATTGGTATCAACTTGGTAGACTCTGTCGGTGGAAACTCCGTTTTCTTAGGTAAGAGGATTAACGGCTCCTATGGGGCACACTCAGGGATCACTGCAGGCTCAACAACATACTCTAATTCGGGTGCTACAGGCTCCATGCTTCTGACAGCAGTCTTTACCTCTAATGGCACAGACACCTTTGTAGATGTTCAAGCAAACGGAGGATCAGTTGTGAGCGGAACCATCACAGGCACTCAGTTTGCCTTCGATAGCCTTGAGCTCACAGGCTACCACGGATCAACCGTTTCCAACGGTGTGGACAACATCTCGATCGATGTGACTACCACCGCCGTACCAGAGCCAAGCTCCACTTCACTCTTTGGCCTTGCCGGTGTAGCTCTGCTGCTCCGCCGCCGCCGATAGATTTTGTGGGTACATTGTGTGAACACCCCTTCTTGTGAGGGAATGTCCTCATTTATGCGTGTGACCCGCCAGCAGGAGTGCTGGCGGGTTTTTCGTGTCAGGTCAGCAAGAATTGTGGAATCTTACCGTAAGTAATCCAGAACCAGATCTACACATGATTCGAAACATCACTCTTCTACTCACGGCTGCTGCGGTAGCGCACGCAGACCCCACCCCACTATTCAACGGCAAGGACCTCACCGGCTGGGTGGGCAGCGGCTATGAAATTATCGACGACGCCATCGTCTGCACCCCGAAAGGGCGCAACCTAATGACCGAGAAGCAGTACAGCAACTACGTGCTGGAATTTGATTTCAAGCTTCCTCCTGCTGGCAACAACGGAGTGGGCATCCATTACCCCGGAAATGGCAACCCAGCCTACACAGGCATGGAAATCCAGGTACTGGATAACACCGCCAAAAAATACGAGAAGCTCAAGGACTATCAGTTCCACGGATCACTCTACACCCTGAATGCCGCGAAAAAAGGCTTCCTCAAGCCAGTGGGCGAATGGAACCACGAGAAGATCACCGTCAATGGTGACAAGGTCACTGTTGAACTCAACGGCACCGTCATCAACGAAGCCAACCTCGCAGAGCTTTCCAAGGCTCATCCTAAGCACCAGGGAGTCAAACGCCGCTCCGGCCACATCACCTTCTGCGGCCACGGTGATCGTGTATCCTACAAGAACATCACCATCGACGAGATCGTCAAAGAGACACCTAAGCCGGCAGCTCCTGCGGAAGAGGTCACGGCCGAGGGTTCCGGCTTTATCAAGCTCTACAATGGCAAGGACCTCACTGGCTGGATCCACGGTGCTGGCGATCTGGAGCACTGGAAGCCGATGGGCGAAGTCATCCACTATGATGGCAAATCACGCTCCAAAGAGAAGAATCTCTGGTCCGAAAAAGAGTTTGGCGACCTGGTTCTCTACGTTGACTGGCGCTGGGCAGGCCCTGCCAGCAAGCAACTGAAGCGCCCACTGCTCGACCCAGCTACCGGCGAGACCAAGCTGGATGAAAATGGCAAGCCAATCCTTGTCCTGGTGGACGAACTCGACTCAGGCATCTACCTGCGCGGCAACAACCGTTCCCAGGTAAACATCTGGAACTGGCCCGGTGGCTCCGGTGAAGTCTACGGCTACCGCACCAACAAGAACCACCCACAGGAAGTCCGTGCCGCACTCACCCCCAAAGTGAAAGCAGACAACCCGGTCGGTGAATGGAACCGCATGATCATCACCCTGAAGGGCGACCGCCTCACCGTGAATCTCAACGGCAAGACCGTGATCGAAAACGCCCAGCTTCCAGGTGTCCCTGAAAAAGGCCGCATCGCCCTCCAGCACCATGGTAGCGAGTTAGAGTTCGCAAACATTTACATTAAGGAGCTCTAACACGAAATAGGTCATACGGGCATTTCTCATTGATTTACGAGTGAACCTGAAGCACTGTATCCGTAGTATGAAAAAACTAGTTTTGTTTGCTGCAGTTCTTGCAGCCCCTTTCTCTCTCCAGGCTAACGACGGCCAGACAGCTTACCAGACCTGCATGGCTTGCCACGGCGCTGACGGTAAGGGCATGAAGGCTGGCCCGAATACCATGGCTCCTTCACTTGCCGGCTCCAAGCTGGTCAACGGCAACCCGGAACTACTGGCGAAAATCATCCTCAAAGGTATCCACAAGGAAGACCAGAAATACATGATGGTCATGGCTCCACTCGAAGCCGCCTATGCAGACGACCAGAAGCTTGCTGACGTGATCAACTACGTCCGCAATTCATTCGGTAACAAGAATGAGAAGAAGGTCACTGCAGAAGATGCCAAGAAGTACCGAGAGGCAGCCAAGGACATCAAGGCCCCACTCAAGCGTGCGGACCTGGAGAAGGCAGCCGCAAAAAAAGCTGAGTAAGCTCCGCTGCTACTGAATTTTATGACAACCAAGTGCAGGCTCCGGCCTCACTTGGTTTTTTATTGGCTCAGATCCACTTCTTCCTGCGGAAGTACCAGAGCATTCCCAGGAAGGTGGTCAGGAAAGCTCCCCAGAGCATCGGGTAGGCCCACTTCCAGTGCAGCTCGGGCATGTCATCGAAATTCATCCCGTACACGCCAGCGAGGAAGGAGAGCGGCAAGAAGATGGTAGCAAAGCAGGTAAGCACCTTCATGATCTCATTCATCCGGTTGCTCACCGAGCTCAGATAGAAGTCCCGCAGAGATGATGATAGATCCCTCAAATGCTCGGTGGTCTCGATGACATGGATGGTATGGTCGTACAAGTCGCGCATGAAGGGAGTCACGGTATCTGTCATGAGCTTGGACTCGGATTTATCCAGCTTGGCAACGACCTCGCGTGACGGCCTGAGCATCCGGTTGAGCAAAGTGATCTCGCGCTTGATCCCGTAGATCTCCTGCGGGTTTACTGCGGTGATGTCCGCTTGTAGACGCTCATCGAGCCTACTGACATCCTCCTCCAATTGGTCGAGAGCGAGAAAGTAATGATCCGTCACGGCATCTAGCAAAGCCCAGAGGAGGTAATCGCAGCCTGACTTGCGGATTCTCCCCTTGCCAGACTTCAGGCGCTTGAGCACTGGATTAAATACCTGGTGATCCGTCTCCTGGAAGGTGATCAAGAGGTCCTCCATCAGCAGGCAGGTGATGTTCTCCACGTGGAATGGCTGCTCCTTGCTCGCTGGCGGGTCGATCAACTTCTGGATGACCACGATCGAGTCCTCCCAGGTTTCCACCTTGGGCCGGTGCCTTTGGTTGAGCACATCTTCCTGGATCAGCGGGTGAATCTCATGCTCATCCATCAGACGAGAGAGTTTCTCGACATCATGAAGACCGATGACTCTGACCCAGGTGGGGTTTTTACGATCCTCTAACTGCAGGCATTCCTCAATAGAGCTTGCCTCTTTGACTTCAAAGCTATGCTCGCTGAAATTGACGACCTCAATGCGGACCGGTTGCTCCGTCTTGTCTCCGGTGTATTCCAGGTAGCCAGGAGGCATCGCCACCTTGCGCCTTCCAGCCAGACCTCTGCTAGTGACGAAACGCTTCAATCCAGAGACATAATTCTTCTGAGGCATGCTTTTGTTTTATCGGCCTAACTGTGCAGACACAAGGCCGAATCAGTTTGCGGCGGGCACCTTACCACTTTCCTCCTCACGATCGGAGGGGTCCATCGGCACGCGCTTGGCAATCCCCCTGAGCAAGTGGCCAAAGATATCCGCACCCGTGATGATGCGCTTGTTGTCCTCAGTCCAGTAGAGCACTACATCCTGGTCCACCACGTGGTCGTTGTGATCGTCTGCCTCCACCACGAACCTACCTAACACGCTGTCCAAGGTTTTGTTCGGGTCGGTGATCAAAATAGGGCGGTGACAGAAGCGATACGGATCCACATTGCCCTCATAGGCATAGTAACGTGAGAGGAACTCGGGAGTATCCAGCACGATGAGAGGGTGATCCTCTGCATCCACCAGAATCCTCCATTTGGCTGGATTCTGTCTCAACTGATCCAAGAGTTCCTGACCTTCCGGGCTCTCAAAGTCTGGAAATTCCGGCAGATCCATGCGGGATGGCATTTGCATGATGGTGCTCGGCTTGATCTCATTTCCGTGCTCGGCGACCTTGATGTCATCCAGGGCGAGGAAGTTAAGCGCCCCGCGTCCTTCGTTGGCACTGATTTCACTGTCTACCTCGCGAATGTGTTTCTCCAGAATGATTTCGATATCACGCTCACGGTAGAAAGTAGGGCCCTCCGGCCCGATCCAGCCGTCTAGAATGAGCGCACAGGGCTTGGCGACCACGTAGAGCAAGATCTGATAAAACCGGATCACCGGCGTTAACTTGGCCCCGATACGCAGGGCATTTCTTGAGAAATAGGCTTGGGGAATAATCTCACCGAAGAAGGTAATACCCACGGTGGAGAAGACGAAGCCGTAGACACCGGCCAGCACGCTTTCACTCAGCAAGGCCAGCAAGACGTTCACGGACACGTTACCCCAGAGGATGGTGCACAGCAGCAGGTTGGAATCCTGGCGCAGCTTGAGTATCTTTTTGGCCGAATCCCGGCCCTTTTCTGCCTCGGCCTCCAGTCTCATGCGGCCCAGTGAGAACAAGGCCAAATTCAATCCCGAAAACATTGCCGACTGGGTCAAACAAAACCCAATCCCCAGCCATAACCAAATATCCTGCATTCTCTTTCTAGTAAACTGCGCCCCCGCGCTTCATTGATTGAGATACTTGCTAACCTTGATTTGAAAAAATTTCCAGAAAAACCAAGCAATGAGTTTACTGGATTTTTCTTGCACCCACCCATACCTTGGCCCACGACTGGATATAGTACTATGAAAATTGCCATCCTCTCACGGAACAAGCGACTCTACTCAACTAACAGCCTCTACGAAGCTGCGCTTAGGCGCGGCCACGAAGTCAAGGTCATCGACTACCTGCGCTGCTACATGAATATCGCGTCCCACCGCCCCACTATCTACCTCGGTGAGGAGGAACTCTCTGGTTATGACGCGATTATCCCGCGTATCGGCGCCTCCAACACGACCTTCGGTACTGCCGTGGTACGTCAGTTTGAGATGATGAATGTTTTCTCCGTCAATGAGTCCGTGGCCATTTCCCGCTCCCGTGACAAGCTGCGCTCCCTGCAGCTGCTTGCCCGCCGTGGTGTAGGCCTGCCAGTGACCGCCTTTGCCAACGACACCAAGGCCACATCCGAGCTGATCAAGATCTGCGGCGGAGCCCCAGTGGTTATCAAGCTTCTCGAGGGAACTCAGGGCGTAGGCGTGGTACTAGCCGAGACCAACAAAGCGGCCGAGTCCGTTATCGAGGCTTTCCGCGGCTTGGACGCAGACATCATGGTACAGGAATTTATCAAGGAAGCCGGCGGGGCAGACATCCGCTGCCTGGTCGTCGGTGGCAAGGTCGTTGCCGCCATGAAACGCCAGGGTAAGGAGGGCGAATTCCGCTCCAACCTTCACCGCGGTGGCTCAGCCCAGGTGGTACGCATCACTCCGGAAGAGCGCTCCACCGCCGTACGTGCCGCCAAGATCATGGGTCTCAATGTAGCCGGTGTTGACCTGCTGCGCTCCAACCACGGCCCCGTCATCATGGAGGTAAACTCCTCCCCAGGTCTGGAAGGCATTGAAAAAGCCACTGGCAAGGACGTGGCCGGCACGATCATCAGCTTTATCGAAAAGAACGCCAAAAGCTCCAGTACCAGAACCAAGGGCAAAGGCTAGTCCGCCAAACAAGCGGTCCAACCCCGCAGCATCATCGCCGTGAGCTCAGACTCCGAAATCCGCTACCGTCATGGAGCCATCACCATTGCTGGCACCACGATTAATCCAGGGGAGCAGGCTACCGTAGCCATCCCCTACGGCACCTATAGCAGCTACGAGACCGTCCACCTCAAGGCTCATGTCCGGGTCAGCAAAAAGCCTGGCCCTACCCTGCTCGTCACCGCAGGTATCCATGGGGACGAAGTCAACGGAACGGAGATCGTGCGCCGCCTGATGAAGGAAAAGTTCATCAAGCGCATGAGTGGCACGCTGATCACCATTCCGGTGATCAATGCCCCGGCCTACTCGAACCGCTCACGCTACATGCCAGACCGGCGGGATCTGAACCGGCTGTTTCCCGGCGCCCCATCCGGCTCACTGGGTGCCCGCCTGGCTCACACACTGTGTGAATACATTCTTCCCCATGTGGATCTGGTCATCGACCTGCACACCGGGACAGTTAACCGCGCCAACCTGCCGCAGCTTCGCGTCTCCCCCGGAGACAAGGAAGCGAACAGACTGGCCAAGATCTTTTCTCCTCCCGTCCTGCTGATTGCCTCCATCCGTGAAGGTTCCTTTCGTCATGCCTGCAGCAAGCGTGGCATTCCCGTCCTACTTTACGAGAGTGGAGAGGCGCTCAGGCTGGACACCCCATCCATCCGCTTTGCCCTGCGCGGTATCCGCTCGGTCATGCGCGAGCTGGGCATGATTTCCAAATCCTCCACCAAGCGCTTCAAGCTCCAGCCAGTGGTCTGCAAGAAGAGCCTCTGGGAACGTGCCCCGATGGGCGGCATCTTCACCCCTCTGGTCCAGCTTGGCAGAGCTGTGAACCAAGGAGACACGCTAGGCTTCATGGCAGATCCCTTTGGGGACACAGAGATCCCGATCATCGCTTCCTATGATGGCATCCTGATAGGCCGTACCAATGAGGGTGTGGCCGATGAAGGGGACGCCCTCGTCCACATCGGCTTCGCCAGCCAGCAGGAAACCGCCGAGGACCGCATCCATGAATCCGCCGGCAACTTCCCGGATCTACCAGATGAAGAGGACGACCACCCGGTCCACACCGATCCCTTTGCCGATCAGCTATAAAACTTGCAATAATTCCGGTTGTAGGAAAGATTCCGGCATGTCGACATTATCAGAATTTGCTCAGCTGCCAGTCCTCGCTGAGATGTCATTCCAGCTCAAGAGCATTTTCACTATCGTTCACGTAGTGGGAATCATTCTCCTGTTCATGGGCTTTGCCTATGGTCTCAAGTCCTGGAACAAGGGAGCCGCTATCGCTCACGGCCTCGGTCTACTGATCGTCTTGATCACCGGCATGGGTATGGTCGGATCCGACTTCCGCCCGTGGGTATTCGTCAAACTCGGCGTATGGCTCGCTCTCGGCGGAGCACTGGTACTCGTGAAGAGAAAAGTACTTCCAGAGTCCCTGAACTGGATCATCATCATCGCTTTGGGAGCACTGGCCCTGTGGACCGTCTACTATGGCCGCTTCACCGCCTCTTTCCTCCAGTAATCGGGAATAGACCGACAATCTTTACGCAAAAAGCGCCACCAGACGGGGGCGCTTTTTCGTTTGGGGAAGCTGGATTGTCTTTCCCATCTGTAGAATTGACTTAGGTCATGACTGGCCTTTCGGCAGGAAGAAGCCGCGCTGCTTCTCATTGATCGGCATGCCGAGGTAATCCATGACGGCGAGCATGTCTTCCCAGACCTTGCGCTTTTCCTCGGTCTGCTCGTTGTGCAGCAGGTAGCTGGGGTGGTAGGTCACGCGTACCGGCACGCCCTCCACAGCGTGGAATTTCTCCCGCAAATTGGCCACGGGCTCTTTACGGCCTAGCAAGCCTTCCGCAGCGCTTGCTCCCAGTGCGATGATCACCTTGGGCTCCACGACGCTGATCTCCGCCTTCACGAAGCCCAGACTGCAGGCCATTTCCTCAGCACTGGGCTTGCGGTTGTTGGTGGTCTGGTTCTGCATCTTGGGACGCCATTTGACGATATTGGAAATATAAACCTCCCGGCGGCTAAGGCCCATCGCCTTGAGTATGCCGTCGAGCTTCTGCCCGGCTGGTCCCACGAAGGGCTCGCCTTTCTGCTCCTCATGATAGCCTGGAGCTTCCCCCACGAACATGATCTCTGCCTCAGGATGGCCACAGGAGAAGACCATCTTCTCACGCAGTGTACCCAGGTCCTTGGCTGGCTTCCAGGCGGCAGCCTGGGCTTTGAGACCAGCAATCTTCTCCGCGGCCGTCACGCCCTCGACCCGTAATTGAGTCACCGGCTCGATGGCTCTGGCCTGAGGTGCCGGCTCTTCGCGCAGCACGGACGGGCTTGGCTGCGAGGCAGCGCTGGCTGTTGGTGCCGTTGGCGCCTCTTGTACCGGGCTCGCCGGAGCCGCTGGCTGGCTGCTAATCCCGGCAGCACGTTTGTAAAACTCCCTCAGGATCAGGCGCGCCTGTTCATCGAGGTGGACATGCGTCTTCCCCTGGCGCTCCAATTGGCGCAAATATTCGATTACAGGTTCCGTCGCGGTCATGCCTGAGCATCCCCTTCCCCCCTCCCCATCGTCAAGATCATTTGCGCAGGCAGACAGAATGCGGAAAGTTCTCGGTATCTTCACCTCTACAACCATGGCTGCCGTGATACAAAACAGTTGATTTGTAGTGCACATTGCAATACATTTAACCCCATAAGGAGATCAAACCATGGCTACCGCAACTGCAAATATTCAGGCCCGAGTGGCACCAGAATTTAAGCAAGAACTCATTTTAGCTGCTGAAATGGAAGGACTCAGTCTAACTGACTATCTAGTCCGGAACTTGGGTGCTTGCGTTAAGAAAACTTTACAGCGTGACCAAATATGGAAGCTCAATCGCAGTGATAGCGAAAAGCTCGTGGATGCTCTCATGGGTGATGCACGTGACATTCCAGCACTCAAATCTGCGGCTAAGCGTTACAAAGATTCAGGTATCCAGTAAATGCTTTCAATCAGTCCTTTCAATAAAAGCTTTGATCGTAAGGGCTTTACTTGTGGTGAGCCATTGTTGGACGCCTACATACGCAGCCAAGTTTCCCAAGATCTGCGTAATAAAGTAGCGAGTTGCTTCATTTTACACGAACAGGAACAATCTCAAATTCTCGGCTACTACACCCTTTCCACTCTATCAATTGAGCTAGAGGCTATCCCAGAAGACTTTAAAAAGAAGCTTCCACGTTACCCTCAAGTTCCCATGATTTTGTTGGGCCGACTTGCAGTATCACAAGCCTACAAAGGCAACGGCTTTGGTGAGCTACTCCTCATTAGTGCCTGTCATAAATCCTTACAAATCACAGATTCTATCGGAGCCTGGGCTGTTGCTGTTGATTCATTACACGACCAAGCACGTGCCTTTTATTCCAAATACGGATTTATTGAGTTCCACGAGGGACAAATGTTTCTCACAATCAAAGATATCCAAAAGAACTTAGTCTGAAGATTCATTATTGAGCTGCTTGGGTATGTAGTCAGAAGTAGATTAGTTCGCACGCCTACGCCATAGTCACAAGCGAGGGTTCGTCTCCTAGATGGACGCAGGAATCATTCTCAGACTCTCCAGTATGTATGCCAACGAAACCCAAACCCCTAAAAACACCGGAAGCCACATCACCCGTGAATGATTGATGGATTTTCCGCACCTCCAATCCATCAGCACGTACCCAATTTGAAGCAGGATAAATAGTGCAATCAGCCACTCGCTGTGAAAGAAAATCAACTCGTTCACCTTTGCGAACGACATGCCAGCCCATCCTTGTTGCGCCGCCACTTTTTCGAATCTTTCGGCTATATACCAGACATAGACGTAGACCATGCAAGACATCAGCGATAAACACACATCTATACCTGTTTTAATTTTCTTCATCATGATCTAACAAATGAAAAACACTTACTGACACTCTCTCCATTCGCACTCAGTCGTCCACCAGAAAATCACTGAGATCTTAACCGTGAAGCTGGATGAAAAACACATCTAACAATAAACTTAAAGCACAACGTGCATTGGTTGGTTGCACTTGTTCATATCCAAATCCGTCACAATTTCTGTTAGGATCGCTATGGTTGAGATTTACTATCTTGTCGCGAAGCTTTCTGAAGATCTATAAATTTTTTATGTAGCTTAATTGATTCTGGGAAATCCTTCTCTGCAGTTTTGAGTAGCTTCTCATAGAGTTTTCCACTTCGATACCACTTGTTACTTTTTAAATAGTCTTCTATTTTTAACTTTAGCACCCCACTTTTTCTCTCCTCCATTTTCTGTATTACCCTGATCCGCCCTGACAAAACATACATTTCACATAGGTAATCCGATCCACTGTCGTCAATCTCAGCTATGAAAAAGAAAATTGTTGGAAGCAGCGGCCCTTCACTAGTTGGTTTGGCCTCAGTTGTAAGACCCTCAACTTTGACCATCTTGGTTAAATCAAGATAGTAATAATCATCGTCAAATCGCTCTACCGACTGTCCACAATACTCTTTCAATTTAAAGACAGTTTGCTTCTCTGCATTGCCCAATACATAAAGCATTGCCCAGATAATAATTATTCGAAGTAAGTTCATTTATTTTTTTTGCACGGAACAGAGTCATATTCATTATCGCTAATAAAAAGACTGACAATTTCAGGCATGCGACACCCCTAGCATCTAACACGAAACCGGCTCTCAGCAAGCATTCTCTTCTCTTAAAATGTCCTTTTATTGTACATCGCCTGAACGCAAAAAGCATCACATCTCCTCACGGAGCATGATGCTTCTGGAATCAAATTCTGATGAAAACGTGGTAATCCAACAAAATTCCTACGACATCAATTCGGCAAGATCATACGGTCTCAAATCGGTGCGTAACAGTTAACGCAGTGCTCATGCAGCCCCACTGGCGTCACAACCAGCAGCTCGAACCCATCCAGCCCATAGCGATGACCAACAAGGAAAAGCACAAGCTCTAGCACAATCCACATCATAGATTTTCGGCTAAACGGAGGCTGGCTCTGCGGGGACGCATCCAGGCCAAGGGATAACCGGAAGCACGGGCGACCGATAGCGTCGTAAAAACAGGGCCGCATCCAACAACACACAGTGGGTGCGGCCTTCCGCATCATAAAAAACGGCTCATCGAGAGCCTGTGCCATGCCTCGGAAAATCCCGGGGTCTGGGGCAGAGCCCCATCGCCTGGACGCAAAAAGCATCATACCTCCTCACGGAGTATGATGCTTCTGGAACCAAATTCTGATGAAAACGTGGTAATCCAACAAAAATCCTACGACATCAATTCGACAAGATCATACGGTCTCAAATCGGTGCGTAACAGCTAAGCGCACAGCGATTGCCATCATCACCGCCTTGCCTGAACTGGGAACACTATCCAACAAACAGGTAACCTCCCTGGCAGGACTTGCGCCCTTCAACCGGGACAGCGGTACACTGCGGGGCAAGCGCTCGATTGCGGGATGCCGCAAGTCAGCCAGGAACGCTCTCTACATGGCGGCTTTGGTTGGAACGCGGCACAACCCTGTTCTCAGGGATTTTTACCAGCGATTGAGAGCGGCAGGAAAGCCCTTCAAGGTCGCCATCACCGCCGTCATGCGCAAGCTCCTCACCCACCTGAACTCCCAGCTCCGGAGGCATATTCATGCCTCCGAAACAGAAAATGTTCTAACAGCATATTAATACAGTTGCTGTCCTTTTAATGTGTTACATGAAGCTGAGAAACCAACAAAAATCCTACGACATCAATTCGGCAATATCATACGGTCTCAAATCGGTGCGTAACATTTATAGCCGAGAAGCTGGACGAACTTCACCATTACCAATGCAGTTGGCATACAACGTGCATTGGTTGGTCGCGCCTGTTCATTTTTTTATGGCTGAGGTTTGCCTTCCTTTTCAAAATTCCAATTTACTTTATAAGTTTTATTAAGACAACTAGATATATTCTGAGAAAGGATTGGGAAAAATTTGGCTAATTCAAAATTAAATCTAGCCATCACACTAATATCTATATCTGTCCAAGCATCCTTAAACTTTTCATTTTTACTAACTAGATAAAGATAGTAAGGACTCCAATAAAAGGCACTATTATTGCCACGCCTAATTGTAATGCCAATACCGTCTCTTCCACGATCCATGATTTCTTTATCTTTTTCACTCAAACTAAAGATACCGTCTGACTGTAAAATCAAATTTTGCAAATCATTAGACATCGAGCATTCAACTGATCCAGATATTTTTAATTTACCATCTCGTAGTTCCGTAAAAACGAATTTATCGTTCAGAAAAACAACAGTTAAATAGTTGTTAGCTGAATCATACACATCAATTATTAAATGCTTATGATATTTTTCATGTAAGTCCTTTTGACGAAGAAGATATTCATTCTTTGGTGTAAGGTTCACATCATTCGCAACTGCGGATAATTGCAAAAACAACAAGAAAGCCACAAGCTTCACAGTCCAACTATTGAAAATAATCATGCTTTTTGTATTTATATAATATTTAGATTACGAAAGAAATCATTTCTTTCACCTTCTTTTTCTCTCTTCTCTCCTTCTTCTACGCTCCTCTCTTTCTCTACGTTTACGTTCCTTTTCTGCTTCTTTTCTAGCTTCCTCTTCTCTTTCTTCTAACCTGTTCCGCCTCTGTCGAACTTCAGTCTCACTGAGAAACTTTTTATTATCGCAATCATAATGCCAGCTTTTGTTATTTAAACCTCCACCTTTCTCTCCATATTCGATGATTTCAATTATTCCTGGAGGTTTTCCACTCTCAGGCTCAGTGACAATGTAATGAGGAACATCGGGGTTTGTTTTTTTCCCATTTCTATCAGAAGGCGATGGTTCAGGATTGGAACCTGGATGAGTATGCAAATCTAATATTTTTTTGAATCCTTCGGGGCAGATCGGTGGAATACACTGACTTTCATTCCCTGCTCTGCTCAATATTTTCTGGTCAATAATTTCCCCAGTCTTTTTATCACATTTTCTACATACAACATAACACTCTTCATTTCCATGACCTTTAGTTTTTTTATGAGCCTCACAAGCAATCTTTGTAAGTAGATCTCTACCTGTAGCATATAACCCTAGCAAATCTATATGATTCACCACATCCCCAGACAATATATCGTACATATTCAATCCGCCCCACTCTTCAAGTGGGTCACGATTGATCCACCTGCCCGTCTCTGGGGCATAGTAGCGGTAGCCGTAGTAGTATAGCCCAGCTTCGCCGTCCCACTGCTTCGTGGAGAAGCGGTGCGCGAAGTTCTTCGTGTTCTGGGTGGTATCGTTGACCGTCTTACCGAAGGCATCGTACTCATAGTGAGTAACGACTGCGCCAGCGGAGTCCAGATATTCAGAGACGTTCCCATTGCCATCGTAGGTCGGATAGTAGCTGTGACCGCTGGAAGCTTCCTTGACTGCAAGCAAGCCACCTACGCCACCAGCTCCCTGCATGGAGTCTGAGATGTCTTGACCCCATGTGTAGGTTCTGGAAAGTGTTGTCCCCGTGTAGACCGCTACTGGATTCCAGCCTTTATAAATATAGCGGGAGACATTTGCTCCTTCTGTCCTTGTTATTCTGCGGGAGGCAAAATCATACTCATACGCTACAATCTCCACGTCACTCTGGTCTGTCACCTTCACAAGCCTGTTCTCTGCATCGTATATATACTTCTGAGTTCCGTCATTGGTGAGGTTTCCGTCTGCATCGTGAACCTGTGTAGTACCACCTACAGAGCTGTACTGGTTCTTGCTGTTAGCCGTGTAGTTGACCGTAGTGCTGTCTTCCGTAGCTGTAGTACGGTTGCCGATGCCATCGAAGGCATAGCTGCGGTCAAAGGCGTTGTTTGTGTCGTGATTATCGGATACAACCTGACCTTTGGCGTCATAGCCGAAGCTGCGTACGAAGCTGGAGCTGAAGGCTGTGCCAGCTGTGGTCTGGCTCTCGCGCTGACCGAGGGCATTCACCGCATAGGTGAAGTGACTCACGGTTGCCGGAGTCGTTGCCTGGTCTTCGTTTTTCTTCTGAGTGAGCACATTGCGATCACTTGCGTAAGCATTGGTTACACTATGAGCCGGGCCCGTAAGGCCTCCCACCATGCCACCACTCTCTGCGAGGTAGCTGTATGTGAACTCAGGTGAGGTAGACAGCGGATAGCTGGCGCCTACTTGATACAAGCGGCCAGCATTGTCGTAGCCGTAGCCAGTTGCCGTAACCGTGTTCCCTCCGTTCTTCAACTCGTAGCCTTCTGGCCTTAGGAGGCTGTCGTAGTGACGGTCTAGGGTCCACACCATTGATCCAGCATTATAGCTGATGGTTTCACTGTCCAAATGCAGTGTATTGGCATCATACGTGTAGGTATGGGTGTTGTTGTCCGTGGCTTGCGTCACTGTACTTACCCTACCATAGGCATCGTAAGTGTAGGAAATATCCGGAGTCGAGTCGCTATAGTCTGTTCCGGCCAACATACCGTTCTCATAGCTGTAGGTCGTGGTGATGCCACGCTCCCACGTACGGGTCAGCAGACGGCCTGATGAGGTGTAGGTGTAGTCCGGATCTGTGGAACCGTCATCGGTTTCTCCGTCGTAGTTTTTCTCAAGCAGCCATCCACGCTGGCCGTCGTAGATCCAAGCAGTCTTGGCGAAACCAGTCGTTGCGGAAGTAGGCTCGGTACCGTGTGCCAGGTTCTGATAAGTACGCAGCTCAGTCAATCGGTTGAGACTGTCGTAGACATTGAAGCGGGCGTAGGTCTGGTCACCCCAGGTCGCCTTCACCTGGCCGGTCGGGTAGTAGCTGGTGTAGGTGATGTTCGCCAGCGTGTTGCTATTGCTATCTACGGTGTCCGGGGCATTCACCTGGATGGTGCGGCCCATCTTGTCGTACTCATAGGAGGTGGTGCGGCTGCCCGCATCCGTCATGGAGACAAGTCCCCCGTTCTCTCGGTAGCTGTTGTAGGTGACCGTGCCTGTGCGGGCGTCAGTACGGCTGGTGGTGCGGCCAAAGGCATCGTAGGCGACACTTGCGCCCGTGATGAAACCTGTGTCGGTGACATTGGTGATGTCCGCAGGTGCTGTGGAAGGAAGTGTCGCTCCGCTCTCGAAGCTGACGGTAGACTTCATTAATCCATCGCTGTAGAACTGCTTCTGCTGGGTGCCATCGGCTGCCAAGCTGGTTACCTCCCACTTCCCGTCGGTTCCATCAATGGTCTTGATGTCTCCGATCTGCTTACCTTGAGGGATCGTATCGCCCTGCTCATAATAAGTAATCAACGGAACAGTACGGGATGAGCTACTGGTGCCCGCGAGTGTCGTTGTTTTCGAAGAATAGCCGTCACCTGAGCGCAGACTGGTGGAAACCAGTACTCCGTTGGTGTAGGACCGGGTACGGAGGCTGACCCCGAGCGTACCATCACTGACTACATCCGTGTCTGTGGTCTGGACGAGCTGCTGGTCGTCTGGAAGTTGGGTAGTCACGCTGTTGCGCTCGCCCTCTGCGTTGTAGCCGTAGGATGTGTGGGTACCAGAATCCGCCAAGATCACTTCGTCCGCATCCTTGGTGACATGCAGCTTACCCCGTGCACCAGCTGCTGCCGTCTGCGCGTAGTAGCTCATTTCGCTATGATTACCGTCAGCGAATTCAGTGCGGAAGGTACGACCAAGCTGGTCGCGGTAAGTCTTTGTGCTTTGAGTCGTATTCGGAGCCGTCACCAAGGTATAGAGACCTCCGCCATTCAGTGTATGGGTGCCCTTGTCGTAGCTGGTCGTGTTACTAGCCTGGTCAGTAGATGACTTGGTAGAGCCGTCCATGTAGGTGACGGTTACCGTGGTAGAGCCATCGGGTGCGGTATTTGTCGTCGTAGAACCGCTGCCAGTATTGTGAACAGTTACCCGGCTACCAGTCTCTTGCTGACTATCGCCGTCGGCATCTGGATATTTGTAGATCGTGCTCAAGCCACTGAGTGTCTTCGTGCTTTCCGACACCAGCAGGGTGGTCGTGCCGTCATTGCGGTTCACCGTGGTGGTCAGTCCGTCATAGGCTGTGGTCGTGTAGATGGAGGCTCCGGTCGAGGAGCGCTTGCTGGTGACACGATAGGTACGCTTGAGGATATCCTTTGAGTAAGTCGTGGTGGCGCCTGAGCGCTCACGCTTGAATTCAAGCCCGCAGCAGCCGTGCTGTTCAATCTCGTAGTCACTGGTATTCCCGTTGAAGAACCACTTCATCGGACGGCCCAAAGCATCCATACCATAACCAGTATCCGCTGTCTTGGCACTGATGAGCAGATTGGTCGCGATGTCACGCACCTCAATACCTGTCTCGAAGTAAGCTGAGTTGTAGGTGGTAATCGTGCGGGTGCCACTGGTCACCGCAGCCGTACCCCCGGCTCCATTGTCCTCGGTGACAGTTAGCTCGCCACTGGACAGGACATAGCTCCAGGTGGTAAAAGTCCCGTCGGCATTTTTACGCCACTTCATGCGGCCAGCCTTCAGACTACCTGCCCCGTCCGGATGATAGGCGGTGGTGATCTCAGCCCATTCGCTTCCGGTCCACTTTTTCTCGGTAATCAGAATATCATTGTTGGTGTCGTATGACTTCACCGTCTGACTTTTTGCTATCTGCACCCCGTTGACCGTCGTTGTCTTGGTCATTCCGGCTGCCTCGTAGATGGTTTCTTCGAGCTTGGCCTGGGTGCGGTTAGCCATGGTAACGTCCTTCCATGAAGAATATTTCTTGGTGGAGGATACGGAAGATCCTGCCGTATCCGTGTACTCGAAGTACTCCCATGAACCGTCTGGACGGGTCACCGATTTGAGGCGACCGTCGGTAAAGATATTTCCTGTCGAAGGATAATATTCATAGGTGGTCGTCAGCGCAGCACCTCCTGTACCAGGGTCCACCACGACTGAAACCAGTCTCTTGGCTCCCGGATCTCCTCCCGCCGTATTGGTGCTCTCCGAGAAATCCTGATAGACTTCGCTGGTATGATTTATCAGGTCTAGAGTACCGGCTCCGTAGGTACCATCTGCATTGAGGTCAGCGCGGTACTGCTTTCTCTCGATGGTATAGTCCCACTTGCGTGCCCCCCTGTTGGAGAACGTGAGTTCCTCACGGGCTACTAGTGTCCCTCCCGTTCCCTCACCCTCATAAGTGTAGGTAGTCATCGTGTCATTGACAGTGTCTTGCACGAATTTCTGGGTCTTGGTGCTCACTCCACTAGCACCAAAGTCCTCCTTGGTGACGATCTGCAGCTGATAGTCGGCCAGCTTGGTGAAAGTGATGTCCTGTAGAGGGTCTTCAGTAGGTACCGTGTAGAGGGTCTCACCCGATGGCTTGACCAAGCTGATGTCCATGCGGTTCCAAATTCTGACCCTGAAGCCATCAGTATTCTTGTCGACATGAGTGAAAGCATTGTCTGTAAGAACCTGATTGATAAAGCCGTTCAGCTCGATCCGCTCATCATGGCCTGAACTGGCTATCTTCAGCACGGCAGGGTCGAAGACATCGCCTGACAAGTCGGCCGCATCCAATTCCAACTTATGGGAAATACGTCCGATGGCATCATCGTTAAAAAGGCTGTTAAAGGTCTGCTCGAAAGTACGCTTTGTGCCCCCGGAGTGTCCCTCGACGGCGGGCTGTCTGGAAAGCACTTGGATGTCCACGTCCTTATCCTGCCTAGAGACACCGATACCCACGTTCCAGTGGAGGCTGTTAGTACCGGAGCCAGAAAGAGTAGTCGGTACATTCTCCCCGCCTTCACAGCAAGGACCACACTTGGGCCCGGATGGGTCAGTGTAGGGAGGGTTGACTTGAGTAGCCCCCAGCTGATGACTACTGACTGAAAACAGGGAAATTCCCAAGGCAAGCGCTGCCAGAGGGCTAGTTACACAATATCGTGGAACAGATGGTAGATTCATAGAATTAAAAGTAGGTTGTGAGATTGGTAGATTAATTAGTTTTGAAATTTCTTGAGTGCAGACTGGGCTGCATAACGGAAGCGGTCGTTGCTGTTGATTCATTACACGACCAAGCACGTGCCTTTTATTCCAAATACGGATTTATTGAGTTCCACGAGGGACAAATGTTTCTCACAATCAAAGATATCCAAAAGAACTTAGTCTGAAGATTCATTATTGAGCTGCTTGGGTATGTAGTCAGAAGTAGATTAGTTCGCACGCCTACGCCATAGTCACAAGCTAGGGTTCGTCTCCTAGATTCATCACGCTCGCGTTTGCGGTTTTGGACCCAGGTTGCGAAGGTCTGGTATTTGACGCCGTGAAGGGCGGCAAACTTCGTTCCTGACAGAGGGCTCTTTTCGAAGGTATCCAGCAGGGCCTCCCGATGTTTCTTGTCCAGACGAACCCGGCCGATGCAGTCGGTCTTAATGAGGGGATTTCCCGGCGAATTCGTAGACGTCATAGTTGTCATGCTATGACGTCTATGAAATCGACGTTACAACGGCGAAGCGCAAACCGAGGGTCGATGATTTAGCGCTTACCCAGAGGTGAAGCATATGGACGAATGGCTGGCTGTCGTTGAAGAGGATGACCGTGGTTGCTTCTGGGGATAGTTGTGTCAACTTCCCTCTAGGACACCCTACGAAAAAAGCGCACCCTCTCAGGTACGCTCTTGTGATTGGTTGTCCCCAGCCTCGCTTGAGGCTGAGAAACTAACAGAAATCCTACGACATCAATTCGGCAAGATCATACGATCTCAAATCGGTGAGTGACAATTACTTTGTATTTAACAATATACGTATTAAAAATCCACCGACTAGCAATGTTCCGAATATGGCAAATGATGTTGACCAGCCAAGAAATGCCCAGCCTGTTACCATCAATAGAATAAGTGATATAATTTCTTTTTTCATCAATCGAATACACTCGGATCACCAAAATGATTAGGAGTTTTATCCCCCCAACAACATTTTTTCACCTGACACGCAGCCTTTGCTTTAGTATCCCATGATTTTAAACTTTTTGAACCTGCTATCATCATAGCATAGCAAGCTGGCCAATTTAAAGGATGGGTGAGTTTACACTCTACAAATGTGAGCTGCAATATAACTGCCCCTTGCGCACCAATAAGTCCAACCACTTTCCAACAGCTATCCGAACTTTCCCAACAGTTCCGAAGAGCTGCTTTGTATTGAGGTATCAAAGTTAACGCCAAGAGTTTAATATATTTACTCACTATTTCTTTCTTGCTTGGCATTCCAGGCAATCCAAAAAAGCCAAGATAATCGTAACTGCTAATCGCCTGATTATCGAGCATAAGGTAAGGATGTTTCTCTATCTCAATATTCAACGGCTGCTGAATTTGAGTATTAGTAATCATCTGAAGGAAATTTTCTACTTCTTCAATCGGATCTCTATTGATCCACCTGCCCATCTCTGGGGCGTAGAACCTGTATCCATAGTAGTACAGCTCAGCCAACGGGTTCCACTGCTTCGTGGAGAAGCGGTGCGCGAAGTTACCCGCAAGGGTTCCATTCTCCACCACAGTCTTCCCGAAGGCATCATACTCGAAATGAGCCACCACAGATCCGCTTGAATCCAAGTATTCAGACACATTCCCGTTACCGTCATAGGTCGGGTAGTAGCTGTTGGAATTGAAACTAACTTCAAGCAACCCACCTACACCACCAGCACCTTGCATGCTGCCTGAGAGGTCTTTACCCCAAGTGTAGGTCTGAGACAAAGCTCCTGCATTATACATGGCTATCGGGTTCCAGCCGTCATAGATGAAGCTCTGCACGGTAGCACCACCGTAGACGCTTCTGGTAATGCGGCGTGAGAGGTAATCATACTCGTACTGCTCGACAGTATTCCCGCCAGTGTCCTTCACTTCAATGAGGCGGTTTTCCGCATCGTAAACGTAGGTCTTGCCGTCATTGGTGAGGTTTCCGTCAGCATCATGTGTGCGGCTTGTACCGCCCACTGAGCTATACTGGTTCTTGCTATTAGCCGTGTAGTTGACCGTAGTCGTGTTCTCCGTAGCTGTAGTGCGGTTGCCGATCCCATCGAAGGCATAAGTGCGGTCGAAGGTGTTATTCGTGGAATGATCGTCCTTCACAGTCTGTCCTGAATAATAAATAATAATAAAAGGACAGACAATTCCCGAGGAAAAGACAAGCCGTATCTTCACGTATTCTGTTAGCCTTTGAACTCCACTCCTTCCACCACCCCTCCGGGGTGGAGTTCATGCCTGGTGCTGGATCAAGCATCCGGAGATAACTACAGATACCGCCTTGTTAGGATTAAACTCCGTTTTCTGCCAGCTTGCGTAGGCTCCATAGGTTGCTGGATTTCATCCGCCCGCCGAGGCGGCCGCCGCTTCCTTTTCTGTTAGCCGGGAGATAGCTTCCTTTCAGGCTGGTCACCACGTCTTCGACAAACTGCTGGCTGCCGAGCACGGCACCATCGATGAAGTAGCGCGTCTTGCAGCGTGCGATCTCGGCCACGCTGAGCTGGCCGCTGCGTTTTTCCTCGCGCTCCACGGCCTCGCTGGTGAAGCCCCTGCGCTTGTGCCCGCTGAGTTCGCCGGAGCTTTCCACCCCGTCGTCAAAGAGTATCAGTCGGTACCTGCCTGCCACGCTGCGCCAGTCGTACCTGGTGATGTCCCTGGCGCCGCTCCAGCCGTCGTTGGAGAGGTCGCTTTCCAGCTCGCTGATCACGCGCAGTAATCCATTGCGTGCCAGGGTGTTTCCGGCAATGGCTTCGCCGTAGCCGCACCAGCGGTAGTCCTTGGGGTCCTTTACCATACCGGCGCGCACCGGGTTGAGATCGATGTAGGCGGCCATGGTGCGGGCGGCCAGGCCGTTTTCTACCAGCACGCTCTTGTAGCGCGCTTCCCAGAGGGTGCCGCGCCTGCCGTGCTTCTTGTTGTACCAGGAGGTGAAGCGCTGCTTCAGCGTCTTCATGAAGAGCCCCATGTCCCACATGCGCGAGGTGTAGGACTCCCTCAGGTTCTGATAGGCCTCCCTGCCCTCCGGTGTGCGGGAACGCGAGAGGACGGCCAGTTGTTCGCGCACCAGGTCGACGTGCTGGGATGAATAAAGCCCCTCCAGCTTTTCCAGCAGGGCTGCGTCGCTCAGCTCGCGCTCGCTGGCGGGTGGCACTTCCAGCAGGATGTGGAAGTGGTTGCTCATGATGCAGTAGGTCAGCACGCGCACTCCGCAGAAGGCCTCGTAGAGGCGCATGTACTTGACGAACTGCTCCTTCTCCGCCCGGCCCAGCAGGAATTCCCTGCCCACCACGCGCGAAACCACGTGATAGATCGCCGAACGATCCTCAACACCCGTCCACGGAGCCAGCAGTCGCGCCTTTGCCATCCCTAGCATCTAACACGAAACCAGCCCGCAGCCAAGCATTCTCTTCTCTTAAATTGTCTGTCCCTTTAATGGTCGATGTAGGCGGCCATGGTGCGGGCGGCCAGGCCGTTTTCTACCAGCACGCTCTTGTAGCGCGCTTCCCAGAGGGTGCCGCGTCTGCCGTGCTTCTTGTTGTACCAGGAGGTGAAGCGCTGCTTCAGCGTCTTCATGAAGAGCCCCATGTCCCACATGCGCGAGGTGTAGGTCTTCCTCAGGTTCTGGTAGACCTCCCTGCCCTCCGGTGTGCGGGAACGCGAGAGGACGGCCAGCTGTTCACGCACCAGCTCGACGTGCTGGGATGAATAGAGCCCCTCCAGCTTTTCCAGCAGGGCTGCGTCGCTCAGCTCCCGCTCGCTGGCGGGTGGCACCTCCAGCAGGATGTGGAAGTGGTTGCTCATGATGCAATAGGTCAGCACGCGCACCCCGCAGAAGGCCTCGTAGAGGCGCATGTACTTGACGAACTGCTCCTTCTCCGTCCGGCCCAGCAGGAATTCCCTGCCCACCACGCGCGAAACCACGTGATAGATCGCCGAACGATCCTCAACACCCGTCCACGGAGCCAGCAGTCGCGCCTTTGCCATTCCTAGCATCTAACACGAAACCAGCCCGCAGCCAAGCATTCTCTTCTCTTAAATTGTCTGTCCCTTTAATGTTATGCTTTAATGCTTTAATGTTCACACACCCTGCATTAAAAAGACAGACAACATCAAGCATGTAAGTTCATTTCATGTCCCTATCCGCTTTGTCGTGAGACTTAGGCTGAATGCGTTCTAGCTTTTGCTTTCTCCCTTTGCCGAGAAACTGACCGGCCATGTCTGGGTCTTGGACGATCTCTCGGTAGATGCGCTCTAACGTTTCACCCTCTGGAAAATACAATCCTACAGTATACTCATAGCAGATGAACGTTCTTTTCTTTTCGTCTATCCCAACATGCAGCACCCCACTTTCCCTTGATTTAACATCAAGCTTCCAATTCCACTCGATTACATTCAGACCATCAGGAGATAATCTGTGGGGAGGATCAGAATTCTCTCTCCAGTAGATGGCACTCTTCACAATCGATTTCTCTAAGTCGAAATTGTCCTTGTTCCACAAAGCAAAAAATGAACTTTCATAAATAGAGGCAACATCATCCCCATGAAGTTTGTCACCTGACACAGCCAAATCAGACATTAGCTCATCCATTTTTTTGCTAAGGCCTTCATCCGGCCCAAGCGATACGTGGTGATGGATCCAACGAATCGAATCCTCGTTTTTCAAATCATGAATACTCTTGGGCTTCTCTATACTTGATAAATGGAAACGAACTTTCTCGGGCATCTCTTCAATCAATTTTTTATGATATGCAGATAGAGCATGACCCAGTGATTCTAATGTCTCTTTTTTTAGGTTTACAGCGACATCAGCATTAGCTCCTACAGCTCCTGCACCCATGAGCCAAACTAAAATGGCCAATATACTTACATACTTCATAATGCACCTTGTTTGTTACTTATCTTATTATGGCTGATGTCCCTTTGAGGTTCCCCCTTCAATATCGGTCCTATCTCAGTCACTCTACGACATAATTCGGCAAGATCATACGGTCTCAAATCGATGCGTAACAACTACGACCACAATGTGAAAAACTAACAGAAATTACCAGATGACAAATCGACCATACAGCACGATGAGAATTAAGCCGTTAACAGACTTCAACAGCAACATCTTCGCCAAGCTAAATCAGAGGGGCCTCTATTGATCGTTTACGTTGATTTTGTAAAATTTATATATCAAATCATACAAATTATCATCAACTTTTACGTCGATAAAATCATCTACCACATCACAGCCTTTTCTTTTCGCTAGAGACCACACATAATCTTCTCGCTCATAGCCATCTCCTTTTATTACTTCCACTGGGAAATAATGAGCCACTGCCTCCAGAGATGAGGCCAAAGATGAGGCTCCGACAACTTTTGCTGCGTTTATAACATTGTAATAGTCATCACCGTTAGGTCCTCTTAAATACTCATGTAACCCTCCATTATAAAAAATGTTATCGAATTGCATCAAATAAAAAAGATTGCTTTCATATTTCGGCAAACTGACAAGTAATGCATTTGGCTCATCCGAATCAAATATAACTTTGTTTAGACTAACCTTATATTTCTTACACCATTCATATGCTACCTCTTTAGACTCATTCATAAATTGAAATTAGCTTAGTTATTCACCTTCCAACCATAACACGCCCACCACGCGAAGGGTTTGCAGCAAGACTCGAAGGCGTATTTCGATATTCTGGATGTGGGCTTGCCTGTGGATATCGATTTTGCAGACATTTCGAATTCAATGCTTTATCTAGCGGCACTTCGATCCAGCAATGAGGCATCTCGTCCTCTTTTATTTGTATTTTTGACGTATCATCGCAGTCCTATTGCAGGCCCACACCCTGCATTAAACAGACAGACAGACAACATCAAGCATGACCAGCTGGCGCTCGTTATTTTTTAGGCTGTTTAGTTTTCTTGATGAGATTTTCGATTTCTTTTTCAGAGAACCCTAATCTGGTAAAATCGAGCATAGATCCTTCGCTGTGATCAATGAAGAAGATCCGTGATTTTGGAAATTTTTTGCTCGGCATCCATGAGCCACAAAGCAAATAAGTCTTATTAACTTTAAAACCCTCTTTTTCCATTTCATGGGAGCCGAGCAGTACGACCTCAAATATGTTCTCATCTTTCGATTTAAAGCTCAATCTAATGTAGGAACTGGATCTTCTTTCCTGTGAAGGAGTAAATTCCCTCACTTGCATAAGCGTAGCAATCTGGGCATCCACCGTTTCAGCGATAGACTCTACGATTTTCTCTTCGAAGAAATCTTTGCACCCATAGGCCATTTGGGAACCTAACAGGAGGCAAAGAATATAAAGTATAGGTTTCATAATTAGGAATCGTTGTAACAAAAAGACAGACAATTTCAGACATAAATTTGGTTTAAACTATTCAATGTCAGGAATGGATGTTGTACCTGAACCTTCCATCTCTTGTGTTGCAAAGCATTCGCTTTCGATATCTCCACGTATACCCGCCAGCAAGTTATCAGCATACTCTGGTCTCAATTTATCAACAACTACCCCCCAAAAGTAAGCTTTTTCATAATCATGAACTACATACCTGTAGTGATTCAAAACAAGAATAGCCGCATCCGAATTCCCCCTCAAAGCCTCGGATTTTGCTGACTTTAGTTTATTATCTACCGATTCAGCTCCAAGGTGTTCATTCTTTTTCTCATTCTGAATAGATGAATCCCCTTTTTTGTTAGACACCACCCACTTGCTTGTGATGGTTAATATGTCATTAGCGTCTACCTCACAGTCTAGCCGAATCAGCCGTCTATTTGTAAAAGCTTTTTCAAACTCGCTCCCTAGCGCCTTCTCAAGTGAAGCTATGTCGTACTCACTGGTGATCTTACCACACCATTCATCTTCAACTTCATATCCAGTAAACCCACCGCCACCACCAATTGTTTCATGGGTGATATTTTGAGAATCTAGAACACCACAGATAACTTCACGATAATCATCCAAACTATATGTAAACGGCATGAAATCTTGCTCCTGTGATGATATCTCTTCTGGCTTTTGATTTTCGCTACAACTCACCATGCAAAGTACGCCTATGAGCAGTTTACAAAAGACGGCTATTTTTCTTGCTGCAGATCGCATACACATTTCTCTTTGAATAGTTTACTCGCTACACGGTGAACAGTGGTCTCCAAGAGCGAGTGAAGTTTTTCTTAACTAACAAATACTGAATACCCCACCCTCACAGTCAAGGCAGCTCATGTAATTTTTAATGATGACGGCATCTGTATTTATACTCGTGGCCATCACCTACCACGTTCACGCCTGAGCACCATTCCCCGTCTCTCCACCGTCTAAGCCATTACTTTAGTAGTCCGAATGCGGAAAGTTCTCGGCAACTCTGTAGAAAACGCCTAACATGCTTAGTGCCAGTATTGGAACCCCGCTAGCTTGTATGAATTATTTGGAAGTCGTTCTCTTTATCGTCGCCGTTGTTGGAGTGATTGCGCTTGGTATCTGGAAATCCCGGGGTGAGGACACCCATAGTGAGTCCAAGGGGGCGAGCGATTACTTCCTGGCGGGGCGCGGGCTGACCTGGTGGTTGGTCGGCTTTTCGCTGATTGCGGCGAATATCTCGACGGAGCAATTCGTGGGGATGTCCGGCTCAGCCGCCAACTGGTTAGGGATGGCGATTGCGTCTTATGAATGGATGGCGGCGATCACGCTGGTGCTGGTGGGGTTCTGGTTCCTGCCGCGCTTTCTGAAGGCGGGACTGTATACGATTCCCGAGTTTCTGGAGTACCGCTTTGGTGGCATTGCGCGGCTGGCGATGGCGATTCCTGCGATCGTGACCTTGGTCTTCGTGACGACTTCTTCCGTGATCTTTTCCGGGGCGAAGTTCGTGTCCGAGTACTACAACGAGGTTCCGTACCTGAGCAACCTGACCTTCATGTGCTGGGCTATCGGGATCTTTGCGGCGCTTTATGTATTCATCGGTGGTCTCAAGGCCTGTGCCTGGACAGATCTGATCTGGGGCGCGGCGCTTATCGTGGGCGGGGCGATTGTGATGTGGTTCGCCTTTGCCACGCTGTCTGAGCGCTCAGCCGATGAACTGATCCTGACCAAGGTGGAGAACTCCCAGGCCACGGTGGAAGACCTGGAGCAGGCCTCGCCGTGGGAGCGCTTCATTCTGCTCAACGATGGCACCGAGGGAGAAGCTGTCGCCGTGAACGGGGAGAATGGCTCCGGCGGCAAGCTGCACATGGTGCGCCCGAAGGAGGACAGCGACCTGCCCTGGACCGCGCTGATGATCGGCCTGTGGATTCCCAACTTTTTCTACTGGGGCCTGAACCAATACATTGTCCAGCGCACGCTGGGCTCCAAGTCGCTGGCCGAGGGACAGAAAGGCATCGTCTTTGCCGCCTCGCTGAAGTTGATCGTTCCCTTTGTGGTGGTGATCCCCGGCATCCTGGCCTTCAACCTCTTCTCCGGCGACCTGCATGACTCAGCGGAGAAGCGTAACAATGCGACCATCGAGCGGCTCGCCGAAGGGCAGGTGCTCAAGGTGGATCAGGCCTTTGTGGAGACGCAACCGGAGACCGCGAGCCGCATTCTTAGTATCAACGCCAAGTCCTCTGAGGAGGGCTCCATGATCGGCCCCGAGGCGAGCCCGGAGCAGATCGCCCTACGCATCAACAATCTGGCTGACAAAGCCGTGAAGGCCAAACCAGATGAGAAAGGCGTACTCGCGGGCACGCTGGTGGGCTACGATTACGATGCCGCCTTTCCGATCCTGGTGCGCAACTTGATCAAGCCGATGCCGTGGATTTCCTGGTTCATCCTAGCCGCCCTGTGCGGGGCAGTGATCAGCTCGCTGGCCTCGATGCTGAACTCCGCCTCTACCATCGCCACGATGGACCTTTACGCCAACTTCACGGGCCAGACCAATCAGGCGGTGCTGGTGAAGGTGGGCCGCAGCTTTGTGGTGCTCTTTGTGATCCTCGCCGCCATCGTAGCGCCGATGCTGAACAAGCTGGAGAGCATCTTCGCCTACATCCAGGAGTTCCAGGGCTTCATTTCTCCGGGCATCCTGGCGGTGTTTATCTTCGGCTTCTTCTCGCCCCGTACGCCGAGATGGTTTGGTGTGGTGGGCATCGTGGTCAACGCGGTGGCCTATGCCCTCTTCAAGTGGTGGCTGGGTCCGGTGATTGTGGAGCAAGGTTGGTGGTACTCCGGCGAAATGGCCTTCCTCGACCGCATGGCGATCTGCTTCTTCATCGTTATCTTCACCGGTGTTCTTGTGACGCTACTTGCTCCGCTGGACAAGCCTGTGGAGATGCCGGTGAACGACCAGATCTGCCTGGAAAGCTCCAAAGGCGCCAAGCTGGCGGGCTCACTGGTCATTGTCACGACCATCGCCCTTTACTTCATTTTCTGGTAATTAGAATTCATTGACCTGGCGGCAGGCCTCATAGAGGACAATCGCGACGGCGGTGGCCAGGTTCAGGCTGCGAGTGCCGCCCTCCACCATCGGGATGCGCAGGGCATTCTCCGGGTATTTGGAGATCAGCTCATCACCCAGGCCCTTGGTTTCCCGGCCGAAGAGCAGGTAATCTCCCTTGCTGTACTCCATGTCCCAGTGGGCCTTGGTGGCCTTTGTGGTGAGCAGGAACATGCGGGCATCTTCAGGCAAAGCCTGCTCAAACTCCTCCCAGCTCTCCCAGACTTTGAGATCCACGTCCTTCCAGTAATCGAGGCCGGACCTGCGGACCGCCTTTTCATCGATGGAGAATCCCAGCGGCTTGACCAGGTGCAAGGTCGCCCCGGTGGCCAGCGCCAGACGGCCAGCCGCACCGGTATTGTGCGGAATTTCAGGGTGAACCATGACAATGTTGAACATATGCACTTCTTAGCCACGTATCCCTGGAGATGCCAACCATCAATATGACGTATCAACCCTTTATTATTTGAGAAATTTAAGCTAGTTTCCCCACGTGACTCGTCCATACACACGCTACTCCACCCTTCTTGCCCTCGCGTCCTCTGCACTCGTCGTGGGCTCAGTATCCTGCAGCAAAAAAGAAAGCTCGGAAACCACCTCCACGGATTCCAGCAGTCAAGCGGCTGATACCAAGCCAGCAGAGACCAAGAATACTCTGGCCGACTTCGATACCCTGCCTGATACGACAAAGGATCCTCGCGATGGAGTCGAGAATATGGGCATGACCATGGACTTCACTTCACCGGAAACCGTGGTCGAGAAGCTCGCCAAGCTGCTGAGCGAGTCCAAGAGCCCTGAGGACATCGACAAGATTATCCAGATCATCGGCCAGCAATCCATTTCTGAAGAAGAGCTGGCTCAGCTGAAGGCGCGCCTGAACGGTACCGGCATCGCGCTGGACCCGACTTCACCTTTCGAGCAAATCGGCGAGCTGAGACCCGGCCAGCATTCCCGCTACGCGATCAAGCTGGCAGACAAGTCCCGCATCTTCCTGGACCTCAAGAAAGAAGACGACGGCAAGTGGAAGGTGGAGAACATGAAGTTCCCGGACAAGCAATCCGGACTAGCTGGCAACGATCACCCGGATGCACAAACCGACGCCCTCAACTACGCGCACTCCTTCCTCGAGCACCTGCTCAACCAGCGTTTTGAACAAGCCCGGGCGATGGTCGACACCAAGAATGTGAACGACGCCAAGCTCGCCGGACTCTGCATCATTTTTGAAGAAGCCCAGTACAAGCTGGATAAGAACAAGCCTCTGCGTGCGATCTATCTGCGTGACAGAGCCGCCGGCTTCTACGCCAAGGTTTCTTCCGCCAACGGCAAGACAGACGCCCAGTTCTCCGTGATTACCCAGCGTGATAAAGCGGGTGATCCATGGCAAATCTACGAGATCAACCTGGACAAGCTGTTAGGCGACTACGCGAAGCAGGTCGCCGGTGGTGACATCCATTACTCCCCACTGATCAAGAACCCAGCTGGTGGCGAGACGCTGGTGATCTACTTCGAATTTGATTCCGACGGTCTGACTCCACGCACCAAGCACCAGCTGGACATCGTAGTCGGCCTGCTCAAGCTGGACCCTAACAAGAAGATCAACATCTCCGGCCACACCGACTCGATTGGCAGCAACACCTACAACAAAGGTCTCTCCGAGAAGCGTGCGGAAACCGTGAAATCCTACCTCGCCTCTCAGGGCGTGCCGCAGGAGCAGATCGTGACAAAAGCCTATGGCCAGAGTCAGCCGCGTCTCCCTAACACCCGTCAGGACGGAACGGACGACCCATCAGGCCGCCGCGCCAATCGCCGCACAGAGATCTATCTGGACTTCTGATCCGCTCACTCGCTAAGATCCACCGCGTGCCGAAATTTCTCTCCAGACTGGTCCCCGCCCTGATCTTCGGGATCTTCCTCTACACCGGCTATCTGGTGCTGACGGGTCACTATGTGCCTGAGCCTCCGGTGAAGAGCCTAAAGAACTGGCAGGATGCGGATGCCCCGCTGGGTTTTCCCGTCACCGTGAATGGGGAAACCAAGGTCCAGAAGTTCAACCCGCAGTTCAACTTCCACACCCCTTTCGAGCGGGCCGCCATTCCGCGTGCGCCGCGCTTTGACGCCGCGATGGGCACAGAGAATGCCGCGCTGACCTACAACGCACAGAAGTTCTGGGAAATGAATGACAGCCGTGGCGGCCACCACACTGGTGACGACCTGAATGGCATCGGCGGACAGCACAGCGACCTGGGAGACCCGGTCTACGCGGTCGCCAATGGTCTGGTCATCTATGCGGGGGAACCTTCACCCGGCTGGGGAAACACCGTCATCCTCGCCCACCGCAGTGAGGACGGAAGAATCCTGCACAGCATGTACGCGCACCTCAATGAGATCCTGGCCACCTACGGCAGCTACGTCGCCCGTGGTGATGAGATCGGTACCGTGGGAACGGCGAACAACAACTACCTGGCCCACCTCCACCTTGAGATGCGCGAGGCGGACGGGATTTCACCACAGCGCGGCTACACTGCCTTCCAGTTCGACCGTCTGGATCCTGAGAAAACCATCAGCGAACTTCGCGGCGCCAAAGCAGACGCACTGAATCCCTCCGTTCTGCGCATCATGCGCGATGAGGAGAGAAAGCAGCGCCTGCAGAACCTTCCCGCCATGGATGCCGAGTCAACTCTCAAGCTGCAGGAATTTCTCAACAAGAAGGAGAAAGAATAACCCCTTTCCATGGCTCTAACCCCACTTTGACTGATGCTAGAACGTTTTCTCATCACCGGCTACAGATCCTTACTTGATATCGATTTGAAGCTGGATCAAGTATCGGTCATTACTGGCGAGAATGGAGTCGGGAAATCCAATTGCTACCGCGCGCTCAAGCTGGTCAGTGCCATTGCTGAGGGGAATTTCGCGCAAGCTATCGCTGATGAAGGAGGCATGCCTTCCGCCCTATGGGCTGGACCAACCAAGGCAAAATCTCCGCAGCAAATCACTATTGAGATCACGCACTCAGACTTTATCTACCAACTGGTGACTGGCCTCGTTCCCAGCAGCCCAGAGGATCCGACATTTTTCGCACTGGATCCGGACATTAAGACAGAGAAGCTCTACATGCGGAAAAGTGGAACAAAGCGATTGGTTGCCTCCCGCACAAACTATCAGGTCAAGCTGCTGAGTGCCGACAATGTAATGGAACTCTATGAATTCCCGGTCTCATCCTGTGAGTCCCTGTTAGCGCAGATCAGGGAGCCTGAAAAATACCCATTCATTTCCATGGCTCGCGAGGAGATACTTGGCTGGAGATTCTTCCATGAGTTTGATACATCATCAAGGTCACCACTGAGGCAGCCGCAGATCACTCACTGGTCACCACGCCTGCATAATGACGGCACAAATCTAGCCAATGCGCTGCAGAGCATCAGGGAATCTTCTCCAAAGAGAAGTATCGAGGATTGCTTCAGCATGGCATTCCCCAGCATGGAACTGGACATTACCCCAAGAGAAAACTGCCTGAGCATCGAAGTTTCCCAAGAAAACATGAGCCGCCCGCTACAAGCTTCGGAGCTCTCGGACGGCACATTGAGATTTCTCTGCCTGCTCGCAGCTCTGAAGTCACTTCATCAACCCAATCTCATAGTGCTCAATGAGCCGGAGATGAGTTTAAACCCATCCATTTACCCAGCCTTAATTGACTTAATTAGGGCGACAGCTGAACAAACACAGCTTATCATTGTATCTCACGATAGTGAGTTACAAAAGCAACTATCCGAGACCTGTGAGTGTAAGTCACTCGACCTGATCATGGAGAACGGCGCAACCAAACTGGCCACTCATGCTGGAGCAAACAAAGTCTGGGAATTCTAGCACCTTACAATCAATGAAAGTTTATCTCTCCTCGTTCTGCTGTCTGGCAACTTTAACGACCTTGTCATCATGCGACTCCGATTCAGTGAAAGCACCTACCACTGAGCAGGCCATTCCTGAACAAAAGTGGACCACTGCGCTGGAGAAGAAAGACCTTTGGCAAGACCCGCTCAACGGGCAGACGACCGAGTGGCATGAGGATGGCAGCCTGACGATCCACTACGGGGAAAGCGTGGCTGGCGTTAAATGGACGGGCGATCTGCCCGAAGCCCCCTACGAGCTGGAGCTGGAGACCAGAAGGCTGGACGGAGTGGACTTCTTCTGTGGCCTGACCTTCCCCGTCCGGAAAGCGGACGAATGCGTGACCCTCATCCTGGGTGGCTGGGGTGGCACGCAGGTAGGCATTTCCTCCATCGATGGGATGGATGCCTCCCAGAACGAGACTTCCCAGATCATCAGTTTTGAGAAAGAGCGCTGGTACCAGGTGAAGCTCAAGGTGACTGAGGAAAAGCTTCAGGTCTCCCTGGATGGCAAGCAGATCATGGATGTAGACATCGCGGGTAAGGCACTGGGTCTGAGGCACGGCCCGATCGAGAATTTCACCCCGCTGAGCCTGACCACTTTCCAGACTGACGGGCAGTTTAGAAATCTGAAATGGAGAGCGCTTGATTCCGCGCGCTGAATGCGCAGACTCCCGGCATGCATCAAGCCATCCAGCAAGCCGCACTCGACCTCTCCAAGGACCTCGCTCCGCTGACATTCTCCGCGCCAGTGAGCCACACCTACAACCCGCTCGAGTACGCCTGGAAGCCGCATTCCCTTTACCTGGAAAAGTACGCCAACTCCAAGAAGCGCGTGCTTTTCCTCGGCATGAACCCCGGCCCTTGGGGCATGGCCCAGACGGGTGTCCCCTTCGGCGAAATTCCTGCCGTACGCGACTGGATGGGCATCTCCTGTGAAGTAGACAAGCCTGCCGACGAGCATCCGAAGCGCCCGATCACCGGCTTTGAGACGACTCGCTCGGAGGTCTCCGGCCGCCGTCTGTGGGGCATGTTTGCGGAGCGCTACCCGGATGCGAAAGATTTCTTTGCAGATCACTTTGTGGCAAATTTCTGCCCGCTCGTCTGGATGGCAGACACTGGCCGCAACATCACGCCGGACAAGCTGCCGAAAGCCGAGTCCGCCGCCGTGGATCAACTTTGCCTCAAGCATCTGGCCAAGATCATTGAGATCCTGGAGCCTGAATATCTGATCGGCGTGGGAGCCTTCGCAGAAAAACAGCTCAAGGCTGCGATCAAGGAATACTTCCCGGGAGACAAACGCCACATCGGCAAGATCCTGCATCCCTCACCAGCCTCCCCGGCAGCCAACCGAGGCTGGCCGCACGTCGCGATCGACCAACTGATCGAGCAAGGGATCTGGGAATAAGCTCGACCAGCGCCTAGGATTCATCCTCCGGGCCAACCCAGAAGAAAGGATTGTGCGCCACTTCCCACAAGTAGCCGTCCGGATCTTTGAAGTAGCCGCTGTATCCACCCCAGAACACTTTCTGGGCCTCTTTCACGATGACTGCCCCCGCAGCTCTCGCCAGATCCAGCACTTCGTGCACCTCCTCCTCGGAAGTAACGTTATGTGCCAGCGCAAAGCCTGCGAAGCCTGAGCCTGCTGAAGAAACCTGCGCGTCTTCCGCCAGAGCTTCACGCCCGTAAAGGCCGAGCCAGGTACCGTTCAGCGTGAAGAAAGCCACACTTGGAGGTGACTCCATCCTGGGAAACCCGAGCCCATCCTCATAGAACTTGATGGATGCCTCCAGATCACTCACTCCCAGAGTGATCATGCTCATGCGGGGTTTCATGGCTCTCTTTGAAATGGATTACTACTCGGGCTTTTCAGCCAGCACAGCGTTGACAGTGAGGTCCGCGAAGCTGCCAAGCTGCCCCGTGTACTCGATCACTCCCTGCTGGTTGAGCACCAGACACCATGGACTGGTTTCGATACGATAGGTGCGGAAGAGCGTTTCGTCTGGATCTGAGAAATTCACACCCGGCACCATCCCCAACTCCGCAAGATCTTTAAGGTTATCGCGGGTGTCATTGTTCACTCCGATGAGTTGGAAAGGTTTGCCTGCATGCTGCTTTTCACTTTTCTTGAGGAATTCCAGCACCTGTGGACCATTTTCCCAGCTAGACCAGAAGACCAGCATGACGACCTTGCCACGGTAATCACTCAACTTGAGTGGCTGACCCTGAGCGTTGGTCCCCACCAGTTCCGGAGCCACGCGACCCTTGGTCAGCTTAGTCATGCGGTAGAGCTGTTCCTGGGCCAGTTCTCCCACGGTGGTATCACCGATTTTGGAGTCCATGGCATCAATAATCGCCGGGCGCAGCAGATCCAGTCTGCGCTTATTCAGGCCAGCACCGCCTCCCATTTTACCCAGTGCCATGGACAGGGCGAGTGAAGCCTCACCTTTGACCCGCTTGCTGGGGCTCTCTGCGAGCACTTTCTCGATGAACTTGATTTTTTCGCTGAGGAAGCCGACTTGGTAAGGCGTGTTATCATTGGCCACATCGACAGAGGCGTCATTCTCCGCAGCACCTACGAGAGCGATACAGAACTTGCCGATCTCCGGAGACTTCATGTGAGCCGTCTCGGCGGCGGACATCATGAAGCGGGCCTCTTTGACCAAGAGCTTGGGATGATTCTGCAGCAACCAGGTAGAGTAAGGCACACTCCATTCCTGATTCAGTCCTCCTTTGATCTCCTGGATCATGCGTGCCCCATAGGCGGAGGCGTCAGGAGCCTTATCGATCAGTGCCGCTTTGGCGTCCACAGATGGAGCCGCAGCAAGCTGTTGCTGCCACTGCAGCGTGGCTAGACGATGCTCCTTGAGCACACGGTCGGCACCTGCCTCAGTAGCATTGGCAGCAGCAAGCGAAACGCAGAGAGTCGTGCAGATGATAGAAAGGGCCTTATTCATGGCCGCAAAGTAGCACGACTCCCCGTGTTGACAAGAATGTTACGCGATGCCGAGCGCCTTGTCCGCGCGACCGCGAACTTCCTCGTAACGCTCCTTGTTTTCCGCAAGGGATTCACCGTAAGAAGCTACCATGCCCTTCACGCCATCTTTCCAGCCTTTCATTTCCTCAGCGAAGCAGCGCTCGAGGACTTCGAGGATGATGGCCACGGAGGTAGAGGCTCCCGGAGAAGCACCGAGCAGGGCGGCGATAGAACCATCAGACGAGGAGACAACCTCCGTACCGAACTGGAGCTTGCCGCCTACTTCCGTATCCTTCTTGATGATCTGCACGCGCTGACCAGCAGTGACGAGACGCCACTCCTGATTCTTTGCATCCGGGAAGAAGTCACGCAGCATGTCCATGCGGTCCTGGTGGGTATTCACCACTTCCTGATAGAGATACTCGGTGAGGTTCATGTTATCGCGACCGACGGCCAGCATAGGGCCGAGGTTGTCGACAGTCACAGAAGAGAGCAGGTCAAACATGGAACCGCTCTTGAGGAACTTAGGGGAGAAACCGGCGTACGGGCCGAAGAGGAGGCTCTTCTTGCCATCGATCACGCGGGTATCGAGGTGAGGAACGGACATCGGAGGCGCACCCACGGCGGCTTTACCGTAGACCTTGGCGGCGTGCTTTTCCACCAGTTCTTCATTGTCACAGACCAGGAACTGGCCACTGACAGGGAAACCACCGAAGCCTTTTCCTTCCGGGATGTCAGACTTCTGGAGGAGCTTGAGGGAGCCACCACCGGCACCGATGAAGACAAACTTTGCGTAGAGCTTCTCAGAGCTGCGCTCGCCATCGCGGCGGACACGCACCTTCCAGCCACCGTCAGGCTGCTGGTCGAGATCACGGACGGAGGTCTCGGTCGAGAGGGAAACGCCGTCGAGGCCCTTGAGGTAGTTGATCAAAATCTTGGTCAGGGAACCGAAGTCGATGTCTGTGCCAGAATCCACATGAGTCACACCCACTTTGCCGCTGCCATTGCGTCCTGCGGTGAGGAGTGGCGCCCACTCGCTGATCTTTGCCGGATCTTCGGAGTACTCCATTTCATCAAAGAAATGGTGGCCCTTCATCGCCTCGTGGCGCTTTCTAAGGAAGTCACAGCCGTCGTCACCATTGACGAAGCTCATGTGAGGCACCTTACGGATGAAGTCACCCGGCTCATCGATCACGCCCTGCTCGACGAGGTAGGCCCAGAACTGCTTGGACTTCTCAAAGTCCTCGTTGATCTTGACGGCCTTGGAAATATTGATGGAGCCATCGGCGGCTTGCGGAGTGTAGTTGAGCTCACAGAGGGCGGCGTGGCCAGTACCCGCATTGTTCCAAGCATGGGAGCTTTCCAATGCCACACTGGGAAGAGCCTCGATAATCTGGATGGTCATCTCTGGCTTCAACTTTTTCAGCATCACCCCGAGCGTCGCGCTCATGATACCTCCACCGATAAGAATAACATCAGGATGTGAAATCAACCCGCCGTTTACTGCCTTACTTGCTTGTGAACTCATAATTCTGGAGCTGCCTACCGCACAGCGCGCTCCCGCTATAAGACATCTCGGCAATTGTCAAATCCATCTAGACATCAGCAGCTTATCTCGCTGGATTTTTCGTCAAAATTGAGTCATCTATTACTTATGCAGTTACCACAGATCAGCATCTGCGGCGTGGTCGATTTTAACAAGATCGACCCGAAGAGCTACACCCACGTCATCTCCATCTGGCACCCGAACCCGAATCTAGAAAGGTTTCAGAAGCAAGTCCGGCTGGGTTTCGAGCAGGCAAACATCCTGTTCTGCACCTACAATGATGTGGAAACGCTGGAGCACAGCATTCAGGCCCCCACGAGTAACGATGTAGGGGCAGCGCTGGATTACGCCCTGGAACTCCCCGAAGACGCCCACTTGCTGGTGCACTGCATGGCGGGCATTTCCCGCTCCACTGCCACAGCCATGGCGATCATCGCCCAGGCACTGGGAGAGGGCAGTGAAAGGGAAGCGGCGGTCACCGTGCGCGAGATCCGCCCCATCGCCAATCCGAACCGGCTGATCCTGCAGTATGCCGACGACTTGCTGGAGCGCAATGGAGCTCTGCTGGAAGCCGCCGAGGAGGTCTTTGGCCCCTCACTCGGCGAAATCAACAAAGGCTGGAGCTAGCTTTGCAGGAAGCTCTGCAAGCCATCCTTACCCATGTAGCGCATCAATACGGCGGAAGGAGCCTTGCGGAGATCCACGAGCACGAGGGCATCGAGGCAATTGCCAAAGTCGGCATCCACATTGAACTCCAGCAGGGTAGCATTCAGCTTGAGATACTGGCGTAGCAGGACGGGCACTCCCTTGCCGTCTGGTTCTACCTCGGCAATGCGGGCCGCCACTTGCTCGATACTGCTGAGCTGGGCACTGATGTCTGCATGATCCTCCGGGATTTCCTGATAAGGATTGCTGGCGGTCACCCACTGGCAGAGGAGATTGTTCATGTGAGATTTCCTCATGTACTTCACAATCAGGTCCAGGGAAATCTTCGTGTAGTCATCACTGATGCTGACGGTGCCGAAGAGACGTGCGTAGCGAGGATACCTCGCCACAAAGCAGGCAATCCCCTTCCACAGGAGAGAAAGGGCAAAGATAGATTTCTGGTGACTCGGCGCTACGAAGGCACGGCCAAGCTCCAGGCCAGGATTCAGGTAGTCCAGGAAGGGCTGTTCAAACTGGAAGTGGGTGGCGGTAAGCAAGCCCTGAGGTCCAAACTCCGCTAGCAGGTGATCCGTACGTCCGATGCGGTAAGCGCCGGCAATGCACTTCATCTCCGCATCCCAGAGGAAGAGATGCAGGTAGTGTGCATCATACTCATCCGTATCCAGCGGCTGGCCGGTCCCTTCGCCGACGGCACGGAAGCTCAGTTCGCGCAGGCGGCCAATTTCATGTAGCACGCAGGGCATCTGCGGGGCGGAACCCAGATAAACTTCGAGCGCGCCCTGACGAGCAAGCGGACCTTGTTTCTGGAACTCATTCATCTCCCTCAACAGCTCGCGCTGACTGACTGGCTCAGCTACCGGAAGGAAACCTACTTGGGTATTCATGATCGTTTTCATGGTGAGTCACTTTTTGCGACAACACGAAATTAGAGCCCTTTCCTGATTCACGGTTATATAAAAAACGCGTGTCAGTATCGACTCAATCGATACTTCCCAGACTGATGGTATTCAGCCTATTATGGAGAATTCACCCTCACCTTTTCTGGCCCTGAGGCGGCCATAGATCAAAGATCTGAAATTTGAGTAAAAAAAATGCATTTCGCGCGTTAACGCAATTTCTTCGCGGTCTATACTAAGTGATATGTCGGAATCCTCTGCACAATATCGCGACTTCGTCTCCCTGTTGACCAACCATCAGGAGGTGATCCGTGCCTACCTGATTGGCATGCTGCCGGGTAGCCCGGACATTCGCGACCTCCTGCAGGAGGTAAACATCTTCCTCTGGGAGAAGCAGAAGGATTTCAAACCAGGCAGCAACTTCGGCGCCTGGGCATGTACCGTGGCCTACTACAAGGTACTCGAGTTCCGCAAGAAGAAGGCCATCCACAACAAATACATGTTCGACCCACGTGTCGCCGACCTTCTCTACCAAGAAACGAGCCCCAGCCCCCCAGAGTCTCACGAGGCCAAGCGCAATGCCCTGCGCCACTGCCTCAGCAAGCTTTCCGAAAAACAGCGCAAGCTGATCGAAGCACGTTATGAATCTGGCCGGCATGACCTCAATGAGCTTTCCACCATGACTGGACGTACCAATGCTTCTCTGCGGGTTACCCTGCACCGTCTACGCCAAACACTGAAACAGTGTATCGAAAACAAGATTCCAGAAGGAGGTGCCCTATGAGCGACGACCGCTTTGAATCCCTCCTCTCCGGACTCATCGATCAAGAGCTCAGCCAAGAAGAGTTCAATGAGCTGCAGAACCTGCTCGCTGAGTCCGAGGCGAACCGCCAGGCCTACTGGGACTTCATCGAGATGCATTCCTCGATGGAGATCATGATGGAAAAACGTGATGCAGGCAAAATCACCCAGTTCATCTCCCGTGGTGAGCAGCTTTTGAAACTGCAGGCTCGCCGCACAAAAATACTCGCGGCATGCGGAGCTGCGGCCGTAGCCATGATCACGGCGGTCACGCTCAAGTTCATCATGGTCGAGCCCGACCAGAACCTGGCGAGCTTCGAGACTGCACCTGACACGCGATATAGCATCACCAACGCGACAGATGGCCAAGTGGACCACATCCAGACGGGTGACGTCGTCTCTATCAGCCAGGGTACGATGGAGCTCAAGTTCAAGCAAGGGGTGCGCGCCATCATTACTGGCCCCGCAGAGTTCACCCTGGTGAACGACTCACTGTTAGATCTGGAGCAAGGCTCCGCCTGGTTTCACGTACCTCAGGAAGCAGTCGGTTTCACCGTGGAGACACCTGAGATGGAAGTGGTGGACCTAGGGACCAAGTTTGCCGTCAAACAGATCCCGGAATCCACTCCTGAAGTTCATGTATTCACCGGCAAGGTACGCGTCACCAGCAAGTCTGCCCCAGATAATGGCATGGAGCTGACTGAGGGAAATGCTCTTAAGCTGAACCGCAGAGGGCAGCTTGAGCCGATCAAGCTCAACTCTGAAGCTTTCCTCACGGAACTCACCGAAACGCTGCCTTATCTCTACTGGTCTTTTGACAGCAAGGATGGCTTCCAAGCCAAGGGCAGCCACTCGGCTCTTACCAATCTCCACACGAATCCCGTGAATGGGGCGGAGATCGACAAAGGCTATCTGGAGCTGAACGGCAACAAGCAATTCCTGCAAACCAACTGGAAAGGCTTCGCTGGCACGAGACCGCGCTCAGCCACCTTCCTGCTCAACCTACAGGAAGCTCCAGGCGACAGTGGCAATCCGGGCATCTTGGCCTGGGGCAGCGAGAAGCATCCCTTGGGAAGATGGAAGGTCGCCGTCCAACACAGTGACCAAGCGGACGGGTATCGCATCCGCATTACCTTCGGCGCCTACCGACTCATCTCTTATGAATCTCTGAAACTTGATCAATGGTACCAGATTGCCGTCGGCTTTGATGGCATAGACGAGGAGTTCAACACCCCACGAGTCAAACTCTATGTCGACGGCCAAGAAGCCGCCCTCAAACCTAACAAGCGGAAGATCAAAGAAACGAACAAACTCGGCACCGTCACGGACAGTGCCACCTCCAAGTCACTCCGTATTGGCTCCACCATTAACTCCGCAGAAGCCAATTCATTCTACATTCACGGCAAGATCGACGATCTCTGCATCTTCGACGGCTATCTACCACCGGCCAAGGCACTCAAGCAGGCCGAAGAAATCCGCCGCAGAAATCAAGAAGAGAAGTAGCCAATAGTCCCAACTCACACTCTAGCAGGACTCACACTCTCTGCGCTCTTCGCCCTCATACACTCAACTCATAACACCGCATGTACCAACCCTAAACACACTACATTTATATGAAATTAACAAACCTCGTATGCATGCTGGGACTTCTCGCGCTCCCAGCACAAGCCGCTACAGTCGTCTTCGACTTTTCTCGAGAAAACACAAGCACCGCCAATAACTCGCAGAACGGCGGTGACGGAAACTGGGCTCCTTTCGCCGAAGGAGATACTGTAGGAGAAGTCAGCACCAATATTGGCGGTGTCACGATGACCATGAACGGCACCTCAACCACTGCGACTACGACAACTCAGTGGGGTATCAACAACCAAGGTATCGGCATCATCACTGATGGATCAGGTGGTGCTACAGGTCGCCGTATCGATGGTCAGAACGATGGGGAATCCATCACCTTCAGCTTCGACACCGATGTCAATCTTGTCTCCGTTCGTTTTGGCTCATTTATTAGCATTGGCGCTGACAATGACGTAGTCACGATCACTCCGTCTGGACAGAGTGCAATTACCCTCACCTCTACAGACACCAGCGCGCCTACAGATGACATTAGCCTTGGCAATGTATTCGTAGCAGCAGGAACTGATATCACCATTACCTCCACATCTGCCATTGATGGAGGCTTCCTCTTCAACGAGATCACCATCGACACCGTCTCCTCAGTGCCAGAGCCAAGCTCTACCGCACTCATCGGTCTTGCTGGTCTCGGGTTCATTATCCGCAGACGCCGATAACTCTCCCCAAGCAAACACACCAACCTAGACCTCTACCAAGCCGCCTCGGACTCCGGGGCGGCTTTCTTTTTAGAGCCTACTGGAAAAGCAGAGCCGTTTCCTCCGGGATGAGCAACTTGCTTTCACCTGGCTTCAACTCATGGAGCTGTAAATCGCCGATGCTGATTCTCATCAGGCGGAGAGTCGGGAAGCCTACCTTGGCGGTCATTCTTCTCACCTGCCTGTTCTTCCCCTCGGTAAGCTCCATCTTGAGCCAGGATGAGCGGGCTTCCGCATGGACATCCACCGCAGGATCACGCTCCGGCAAAGAAGGAGCCTCACCTAACAACTTCACCTTACAAGGCTTGGTCACTCCCCCCTTGATCTGTAGACCGCCAGCTTCTAGCTCACGGATCACCAAGTCATCCGGCTGGCCGTCCACCTGCACCAGATAACAACGGCGGTGCCCATGCTTCGGGTCCAATAGTTTGGTCTCCAGCTCTTTGTCATCGGTCAGCAGCAGCAGACCTTCGGAGTCCAGATCCAGTCTACCCACTGGATGCAGATGCTCAGGAAGACCACACTCTCCTAACACTCGTTGATCAGGATAGTCTGGATTCTTGTTGAACTGGCTAAGAACCCCGTAGGGTTTATGAAATGCTACAATCATGATTATACTTTGAAGTCGATGCCCAGCATGTACTTCACATGCTTTGCTGTTAGATCCCCCATTGACTTGCATTTAGAGAACATGGTGGTGCCGTGCATACGGTCCAGTTCAGCAGCCAGGCTCTTCAGGTGTGAGGTCGGTGCGATGTCTGATTTCCGCATCATGGTCAGCAGGGCGTTGAGTCGGCGCTGATCGGCAGCGGCTCGGCGCGCCATCTGGCTGCGCTCCTCTTCCGCGTATTGCTGGATGGTCTGGCGGTTGAGGTTTTTGAAACTCATGCGGGTAATGTCCCGGTTCGACTGGAAGTAGTAGGCCTGATAGACGCGACCACTGCTCTCGTAGGACTGCTGGTCGAAGTCGATCGGGCGCACGCGGTACTGGACTTCCTCGAAGTCAGGGGTGATGTCCACCACGTAGTTGACCGAGCGCATGTCACCCAGCAGACGGATGAAGCAACGCTCATTGAACTTAGTAAACTCTTTAGCGATACGCACCTTGTTCAGGTCCGGGCGAGTGATGTAGTCACGCAGGAAGACATTTCCCGGCACACCGGCAATATGGTCCTCGATCAGGGTATTGCCATTGACCAGGTAGTTGATGCGGTTCGGTGAGAGAATGTGCTCCAGCTCCAGCCCGAAGATACGCGAAGCGTCTGCCACCTTTACGTAGAAGTAGTCGGCGTTATCATTGTACTGGTTGATGATCTTGATGCGGAAAGGACGGGAATTACCAAACTCGCCGAAGTCAATCCGATCCACGGTAAGGTGCTTGTGCAGGGGGTTGTTACCACCGATCTTGAGCACGGCATAGATCATGGTGAGCTTGTCATGAAGCTCCTTCATGTCCTCCCTGGGATACATCACTGTCAGCCAGAGAGTTTCCTTGCCTTTGGGATCCTCGTAGGGGATCGAGCCGGTAAATCTGAGCAGGTCATCATAGACCAAAGGAATATCCGACTGTCTCCCGAAGTGGTAGAGATAGTGATGCAGCGAGGGATTAACCGGATACTTGATTTTTCGGCGGGTGATCATTGGTCAGGGAATCTTCGCCAATCACCGCCGGGAGGCAACCACCAATTCGCTTGCCATGCGGCATGAATCACGGGAACCTGCCCTCCACCAAGACCATGCTGCCAGAAAAAGAATTCCTTCACATCGTCGAACACACGCCCCTTGTCTCCATCGATCTCGTCATCCGCAATGCGGCTGGCGCGGTGCTGCTCGGCAAGCGGCTGAACTGCCCGGCCAAGGGGACCTGGTTCGTGCCGGGTGGCTCGATCAAGAAGGATGAACGACTGGCGCAGGCGATGGCCCGCATTTCCCAGCGCGAGCTGGGCTTCGTCATCGACATGGCGGACACCAAGCAACTGGGAGCTTATGAGCACCTGTATCCTGACAACTTTGCCGAGGCTCCAGGCATCAGCACCCACTACGTGGTCGTAGCCTACAGCTACCAACTTCCAGAAGGACAAGTCATCCAAGGCGATGACCAGCACGACACCCTCGAGTGGTGGGATGTGGAAACGCTGCTTGCCGATCCTGAGGTGCATGATAACACCAAAGCCTATTTCCAAGCATGATCACCGTATTCACCCGCGTAGAAACTGACGACATCGATTCCCTGATCAACGATCCGGAAGTCGTGCTCGCCCTCGTAGAGGATTTGGGATTTGACCCGAGCGACCTGCTTTCGCTCGCCGGCCAGGCGGAGAACATCGAGAACGTGGATCCCATGGCCCTGCTGCAGAGCATGGAAGAGCGCTGGAACGGCGAGGGCCAGACATTCTCTCTGGAGGACCAGATCTACCTGCTGACCCATATCCTGCAGCAGACGGAGATTCACAAGGGCTCCCGCATCGCCAACTTGCATCGTGCCGGCAAGGCCGCTCCCGTCTATACCGAGCACGGTCCTGTACGCGTGATCACTCCAGAGGAAGCCAAAGAAATCGCTCAGGAGCTTGAACTACTCCCGGTGGAAAACATCCAAGGCTACGCCAAGCTGGAGAGCCTGAATGCTGCTGGGGTGCTACCGCATGAGAACTGGACCGAGCAGGAGCTGATCACAGCGCCGCTATGGCAGCTCTATGATGCCCTCGGCCTCTTCTTCAAGAATGCTTCCGAGGGCGATCAGTATATCCTGTTAGCCGTAACCGACTAGTCCTACCTCCTGTAGTTTTTCGGATCTTCCGGGCGCTTCATGGGCTTTTGCTTGAGCAAGGCATCAGTAGGCAGCTTGATCGGCTTGTCCTTGACCGGACGGTCGAGGTTTTCGTTCAGTTTTTCCTCGGTGATCTTTTCTGACTCCACACCATCCTTGGGGACCTCGGCACCCGCCACCCAGACGATGGCATTGAGAGTCAGCTTACGGAAATCATCGATAGCCCAGTTGCGGTGATAATGACCACCGACGAAGCCTACACCACGGCCTTGACCATCGCCCGGCTCACGTGCCCACATGAGGCCCTGAGGTGTGCCGAAGCAGGCATCGCCATGCTCGTTCCACAGATTGATGTAGCGCACAATCTTCTCCGGAGTCGGAGTAGCTACCGCCAGATACATGCAGCAATCGCAGTCCCCTTTCGGGTGTAGCTTGCGCATGTTGTAGTAGAATTCATCGTAGGCGGTGATCTTGTTAGGAAGGCCATTGCCGACCGGATGATCCTGCTTGGCAGTCATGTCGGCGATCCAGTGTGGGTTCACACTCCAGCCGGTCTCGAAATAAGCCCCAGTCCATGGGCCGAAATACTTTTCCCCGACTTTCTTGGTCGGGTGGACACCGTAGTGCATGAACATGATTCCCATGCCTTTTTTCACCTTGGTATCCAGCAGTTCCTGGATCTGCTCGTTCATCTTGCCGCCAGCATCCGCATAGACGATCACTGCGTCCACCCCATCAAAAGCTGAGAAATCCTTGGGCCAGCCGTACCAGTGTACCTTGGCCTCTACATTGGCAGTGCTCTTGTTCAGCGCATCGGCTAGCAGCATGCAGCCCGCACGGAACTCATGCTCGCCATTGCCATGGCTGGGAGGCCCGGCAATCAACAAAATCTTTTTCTTCGCTTGTGTCACAGTGGTGTCTTCCTTCGCTTGGGCTCTGGGCCCCAAAACATAGCCAGCCATGATGAGTGCACAACCCAATACGAGGGTCAGCGGGATCCAGAATGAGGTTCTTTTGCGTGTTTGGTGAGAGCTCATGAGCAGTAATTACGGTAAGCTCGAGTTTAAGTTATCAATTGGTGGCAACAATGACAAAGCTGGACATAAAAAGGGGCGTCCAGCTGGACGCCCCTGCAATCATTACACGTAAACGCAGTTAGTTCGGTGTACCGATGAGATTTACCTCATCCACGAAACCATATTCCTTCTTCGATGAGGCATTCGTACGAAAGCGAATGGCTAGTGCCGAATTATTGGCCGCAGCCGCAGACAGGTCAGCACTGACACTGCCCCAGACGGTCTCCTGAGTCTGCTCCACAGTGACCCAACCACTACCCGCATTGTACTCAACAGTGAGGTATTCGCCACTATCGAGCTTCTCGGTGCGGCGGCCATACTCCAGCTTGATGTCCGAGTAGCCTACCGTGCTGATGGTCTTCTCGATCCAGGTTCCCCTCTCTAAGCTGGCACCCTCGGCACCATTTTGTGCGGCGGCGCCATCTACGGAAGCATTAGCATTCTGGGTAGACCATCCACCAGCGGCGAAGCTACCACTCTCAAAGTCATCGCTGAAGATGGAGACCGGGTCGGCCCCGCCGGTTTCACCTGCATAGAGAAGGACGATTTCTTCAGGGGTGATCACGCGGCGCCAGATCATGGCGTTGTCAATCCCGCCTGTGAACCAGTTAGCCCAGTTGCTGCCCAGTGTACCATCGGTGCCCACGGCCGTGACCAGCCCGGCATCGATGTCCCCAATGGTAGAAATGTCACGAGTCGCGACCTCCTGACCATCGTAGTAAAGACGGGCCAATCCGTCACGGTCATGCGTAGCCACCAGCAAGTGCCAGTTACCATCATTGATCAGGCCACCAGCACTATCGTAATCACGACGGCTGGAACCATCGCCGATATTCCACTGCCAGCGACCATTGGCACCTGCAGCGAGAATCCAGCCTTTATTGACTCCGCTATTCCAGTCTTTGTTAGAAAGGATAGCTGGATCATCAGCAGACCCGCCACTGGCACGGTTATCCTGGAAGCCTCCACTGTTCTTGACCCAGACAGCAACCGAGAAGTCGGTGCCCGTACCAAACTGCAAGCTGGTCGGGTTACCCAAGTTTACATACTGGTGAGGGTTCGCGGTATCCAGCAGGGAAATCGCATTACCATCTGTACCCGTCGTAAAGGAAGGGCTGCCATTGATTGTTCCATTGTTAGACTCGGACGAAAGGTCACTCGCGTCACTATCCAGAGGGAGAAAGAGTACTCTATCCTGAGCAAGATCCACCGGAGCACCCAGCATGCTGGAAAGCGGCTGACCCGCCTGTCCTTCAGAATAAAGCAACTGTGCTTCAGACGGATAGAGGGCACGGCGCCAGATGGCCAAGTCATCCATATCCATCAGGGTGAAGTCGCTGTAAACGCCAGTCCCGTCCTGACCAATATTGGTCATCAGGGCATCAAAGGAGCCAGTGACATTGGCAATCGATGTGGAGCTTGTTAGCACACCATTCACATAGAGTTCCATGGTCTGACCGCGCTTGAAGACAGCAGTCACGTGGTACCAGGTATTGAATGCCAGATCGTAAGTAGCACCATCCGCACGGTTGGTTCCATCACCGCATTGCAGGGCAAAATCATCGCCATTGTCTGCAGCGGCTTCAATCAGCCAGCCAGCATTACTACCACTAGCCCAATTCTTGTTACCGATGATTACCGGATCAGAAGCTTGGTCAGCACCAGTCTTGTACCAGAAACTGATGGTAAAATCCGTACTAGTCCCGAAGTTGTAGTCAGCAGGATTTCCTAGGGTGACATAGTCATCCACCCCATCGAGTGAAACGGCATTTCCGAAGAGACCACTGATGTAGGAAGGGCTGCCACCGCCGACGGATCCGTTATTGGTATTCACGGAGCCTGAAGCATCTGAGAGGTCACCGTCAAAGGCGTAGTAGCCCACCAGATCATCAGCAATATTTCCGGTGTAAGCGGATAGATTCACTGACAGCACAGGGCAGAGAGAACTCTGAGTACCGCCAGTGGCTGTCAGCGTGTAGATGTAGCTGACCTCACCCGGCTGAGCAGGGATGGTCACCGTATCCGTGTAAGAGGAATCACCCACTGGTAGATTGGCCACCACGACACCATCACGCTTTAGTTCATATCCGGTGATATCCAACTGAGAAGCTGGGTTCCAAGTCAGGTGCACCTGGCTATTGGCCACGTCAATGCTACCTGCCAGCTTGTCCGGACAGAAAGGAGGAATGGCAAAGCCATTGAAGTCGTCCCAGCCCCAGGATGGGTTTACACTCAAGCCCAGATGTTTCAGCACGGTTGCCGGCACTGCATTGTGGCCTGGACCGTCAGTCAGCACCTGCACAGGCGCAGCGCCACCGGAAGCAATCATAAAGATCTTTCGCTCATCTACACTCTGGCCACCATGACCGAATCCGATACCGCCATGGTCCGTAGTGACAAGATAGAGCCAGTCTTCATTGGCATAGTTCGGGCGATTCTGGATGGCAGTAAGGATGGTCCCGATTTGTGTATCCACCCCTTCGATGGAGTTCACGTATTGGCTTACGCTGTTACTATATCCGTATGCATGACCTGCATGATCCACTTCATCAAAATGGAGAAAAAGTACATCTGGATCACTGTTCCCGAGGTGTGTCACCGCTGAATTGGTGAGTGCCACATCGTCAGCGGAATTAACCCGGTAATCAGCACTATTAGCGGAATCGGCCACGATGATATCATCAATCGGACTCCATACGATGATGGATGAGAGGCTGGCATTCGGATTAGTCTCTCTGATTCTGCTATAGAAGTGAGGATAGGCCGTGAAATCGCGTCCAGAGAAGCCGTTTCCGGTGACTCCGTGCTTATTTGCCCACACGCCTGTTAGAATGGATGACCAGCCCGGACCACTCATGGTAGGTTGCTGGGTCACTGAGTTCAGTTCACCACCAGCATAAGCATTGTAGGTCACCGATCCAGCCGCTATCAAGCTGTCCAGATTCGGGGTATTTGCAAACTGGAGGGAGTCTGGACGGCACCCATCGATGCCGATCACGAGGACGTGTTTGTCTCCAAACTCGCCTGCATGCGCGTGGCCGAGCAAAGCCACACAGCATGATGCTAGAGTAATCACTCTATGGTTTATTTTAGTTATAGTTTTTGTCATGGGTTCTATAATTACATTGTGTCACATGCGCCACGAAGTCGCGCAGTACAAACCTAGTACCAGCGAGTTACACATCACAAAAACTCTCTTCTCATCTCAAAATCAGCCACCCCCTAGCAAATTCCCCTAACTAACAGATATAAAAAAGGGGCACAAACCAAAGATACACCACAGAGTCAAGCTCCACGGGGCACCTACCTAACAAAGCTTAAGTTGTCACAGAGAATTCACTGGAGATCATCCAGCAAAGATGTTTTATTTGTCGCTTTTTTTACCCCCGTGAAGCACCTCGTTTTTTGGCTACGCCCGTAAATTTTACATTTATTTGTTAGATTTCAAAAAATACCAGAGACGTAAGACTCAACATGAAAAATACTCCCGATCTCCCAATGGGATGTTCGCCACAAAACAACTCTTCTCATCATATTCATCCTGTTCGGGATCAATTCATTAAGGGCATACTACACCGATGATCAGACACCTCTCCATTATCCTTTCAGCCTGTCTACTTCAGGCAGCTTTTGCTGAACAGATAGCTCCTGATGATTCACGCATTTCCTACCGTGGCGTGCTCTACCCACAGGTAAGCACTACACAAGCGGAATTCCTGCGATTCCCACCAGAACTCCTAAAAGAAGCATCTCCTGCCACTCACGGATTCAATCCAGCCAAGGCACGCTTTACAGCTGGAGCTTCTATTCATTTCCAAGCAAAGGCCCCTGAGATCACCCTACAATTTGAACAGGAAAAATTCTGTAAAGTCTCCGTATTTCAAAATGGCACCTTCGACTCCATTTACCCACTCAAGAAGGACGGTTCACTCACGATCAAAAGTAAATCGCCCGGTCAGGCGGTTGACTTCAGCATCATCCTTCCCAACTTCAGAAATCCTCTCTTCAAAGGAATCACCCTCCAAGACGGGAGTCTTATCAAAGCCCTTCCTGACTCCAGACCAGAAACCTATGTAGCCATTGGTGACAGCATCACACACGGCCAGGGTCAGGATTTCGCCTATCAGACCTGGGGTGGCCAAGTGGCAGACAAACTTGGCATGAATTTCTACAATCTGGCCGTGGGAGGCAGCAATGCAAACGCTCATCTAGCTAAGCCCACGCTTGAGCTCGATCATATCGAACTCATCACGATTCTCTGGGGATACAACGACTGGGTACACAAAGGGAAATCACCAGAGAAGTTTGCCGACGACCTTACATCTGCCATCAAAGTCATCCGCTCCAAGCACAAGGGTACTCCCATCGTAGTTCTAGGCATGCTGAATACCTTGACAGAGACATCTAAACGCACCGGTGAGCAGTACAAGGCAGACCAGTTTCGTAAAGCAGCGCAAGCCCTCGTGAATCAGCTCAAATCAACAGGCGATCAACACATCCATTTCGTGGATTGCCTGTATATGATAGATGAAAAGACGGATCTTCGAGACAAAGTCCACCTCTCCGAGAAAGGCGCTACGAAGCTTGCCAGTAAAATCACACCTATACTCAAAGATATCCTGTCTCAGAGTAAGAAGTGATCTAGCCACTCTGTCACCCTTGGGGCGTCACTCGAGACACCCCAGGCTGACCTAGCTTCATTCCTCGCTTGGCTCACCCCCTTGGCGAACCTCAGGTTTGAATCCTAGCTTAGGGTCTTTCTTCTTCCTGTTAGACTTTTCGATACTGGCGATATCGTCCTCGCCTTCATCGGCGACGACGTTGATATCTACCTCGACCGGGACGGCGCGGAGTCCGGAGATGATCTTCTCCAGCTGGGCCACCGTAGTTTCGCTGAGTGACTGAGGCTTGGCGTAGCCATTGGCTGCCGCGCTGATGCCCTGCGTGATGGAGACCAGGCCGTCATTGAACTGGCTGAGCTGGGCAACGATCCTGGCGACAGGATCATTCTCGCCACCGCTGGCACCGAGAAGCAGGTTCTTGTTGAAGCTCTTCTTGATGTCCTCCCAGCGCTCCTGTTCTTCCTCCGTCTGGAGATTCTCCATTTCACGGAACTTGAGCAAGTTCGCCTCGGCCCCCTTAGTCAGGGTCTGGGATTCGTTCTCGTAGTGATCCACCACCAGGTCTTCGACCTCCTTGTCCGTCATGAGCGGAAGGACCTTTTCGGCGATCCTGTTCATGTTTCGGTAGGAACCTTGCAGCTTGAAGGCAGGCTCGGTGCGGTAGGCATCTTCCTGCGCGGCACTGCGGATGTACTCCAAGTTCACACGAAGGATAGAATCACGCACACGATAGAGGTGCTTGGTGACTTTGACCATCTCATCGATCTCAGCCGGCGTGTAGTTACCCTCGAAATCAACGCCCTCCTGGCTGCCAGTGCGGGCGATCTGCATGACTGCGTAGACGTCCTTCTGACTGCGGCTGGAGAGTTTGTTCAGAACCCGGTTAGAAGTGAGTGAGTTCTCAATGTAGGAGGCTTTGAAGTCCTCAGCATGACCACCGATGATGTCACCCAGGTTGTAGGTATCCGCACGGTTGGCCAACATGTCCGGAATCTGGAACTTACCGCCAGTCTCCGTGTAAGGGTTACCCGCCATGACCACGGCCACCTTCTTACCACGCAGGTCGTAGGTACGTGGTCTACCGTTGTAGACACCTTCAATCTTACGCTGGCCATCGCAGAGGGAGATGAACTTCTGCAGGAACTCAGGATGAGTGTGCTGGATGTCATCCAGGTAGATCATCACGTTGTCCCCCATCTCGAGCGCGAGGTTGAGCTTCTTCACTTCCTCAGCAGCGGAGGCATTGGGAGCCTCCTGAGGATCCAGCGAGACCACGTTGTGACCGAGTGCCGGACCATTGATCTTCATGAAGGTCAGGCCGAGGCGGTTGGCCACGTACTCCATGAGCGTGGTCTTACCGTAACCCGGAGGCGAGATCAGCAGGAGCAAGCCCATACGGTCGGTACGGGTATCGCTGCCAGCGGTACCAATCTGCTTGGCCAGATTATCCCCCACCATCGGCAGGAAGACGTTATTGAGAAGTTTGTTACGCACGAAGGCACTCATCACCTTCGGTTTGAACTCATCCAGGCGCATCATCTCACGCTTGTCCTCGACCAGTTGCTGCTTGAGCTCCTGATAGGCGCGGAAGGTAGGCACGGCTTCACGCTCGAAGTGATCCAGCCTTTCCACAAAGCGATTGTAGTTCAGGTGATACTTGCCCTGCTCTACCACATCGTGGCTGCCGATGAGGCCTTCCACATCGACGGCGACGCGGACATCAAGCACATCACGCTGCTCGTAGCCGCCGCGGGTCAGGTGAGCGGCCGCTTCTAACAAAGCACTACTCTCCATATCGATGCCTTCCGGCATGTCCTCCTCGGCAAGGCTCTGCAGGTAGCCGTGTAGCCAGTCGAGATTGACCTCGAACAAGGCAACGACATCCTCGATTCCCTGCACGGTGTCCTCATACTCAGACTCGACGTGCTTCACGACGAGGCTGTGCTTGAGCTTCTTCACCAGATCATTCGCCTCTGGAGAGACGGTAAAGCCGGTGCATGAGGTGAGTTCCTCAAACAAATACTTGGCCGCGGCATCGGCTCTGGCGCCAGTAACTACACTGCCATTGTCCCAGGACCCGAGATGCTTCTGCAGATCGCCCATGAGTGCGTGCTGCTCATTCTTGTTCGCACCAAAGACGGCACGGCGCTTGGCGTGTGCTTTTATCTTACCGGCGAGCAGGGCCTTCTCTTCACCTTGCCAGGCCTGCCAGAACAGCATGGCTAGAGCACGGTCACGCGCGCCGAAGCGCAGCAAGCCGATATTCGCATGGATCGGGAGGATCGCCGCGAGCAGCTTGGTCCCGTCCTCATCGTGCACACCCTTGGTGTAGCTCTCCGCGTAGCGGGGCTGCATGTACTGCTGGACGACAGCGAGCAAGTTGTCTTTTTTCCACTGGCTTTCATCCTTGGCCAGATCGCGGCCTTGCTCGGAATTGAGCAGCTGATAGATGAGATACTCGGCACGGTAGACTTGCTTGTTCTCGGAAATCACTTCCTGATCCCAGACCGCCTTGGTGGCAAGGAATTCCGGATCAGTGATCGGCTCGAAGAAGTCCGTCCCGCTGAGGTGGAAGCACATCTTCTCCTCGTGTGGAACGATCGTCAGCGCCAGCTCCTGAGTGTTGACGTTGAACTTGTTCTTGCCGAACTGGATGATGTTCTTGCCATCAACGTAGAGCTCGTTGCGGTCCTTGAGGGCACGCACGGCGTCCTCACGGATGGTCTTCAGGCGGGTCTGGATGTCGTCTGCCTTGACGCTATCGCCCAGTTCGGTGAGCTGCTCGATGACATCACGCACCTTCTCGATCATCAGATCACTGGCGAAGTAGCCATTGATCTCATTGATCTCTTTGAAATTCGAGACGCGGTTCTTGATGCCAGCCAGCACACGGTCAGCGGACTTGATCAGGATGTTCGCACGCTTGCTTTTCGCCTCAAGCAGCTGCTGCTTACGGCTTTCAAAGGCATTGTAGACCTCTTCACGCTTGGCGGTCAGTTCCTCGATGTAGTCATCGAACTCGGCAAACTTGCCTTCGAGTTCCTCGATCTGCACCATCACCTTGGTGAGATAGCCTTCGGTCTTCTCCGGGGTATCGCAGAGGTCAAGGTAGTTCACCACGGCCTGCCCCAGGAGCTTGATCTGAGCACCGAACTGCGCCACGCCCTCGCTGCGGGAGAGGTCCATGCGCTTGTTCTTCAGCTCGGCCTTGGCTCCATTCAGAGTCGAGTAGATGGAGGAAATGCTCTCGATGATCGCGGTGGTCTGGGTGGAATCCTCGATCTTGAGGTTAGAGACCACATCGATGAGCATCTCGAGTTCCTTGCCTGCCTCGGAGATCTCTTCGCCCAGTTCATCCGCCTCGGTGACCTTGGTCAGCTTAGTCAGCGTGACTTTCTGTTCCTCGACTTTTTTACGGTAAGGATCCAGAGCCTCCGGCATGAGCAGGAAGCTCACGGTCTTACCGGAAACTTTCTCTGCGGCTTCTACGATAGATTCCTCAAGCGCATCCACGCGCTCCAGGTCCATGTAGCGCATTTCACGCAGGCCAATCACTTCACCACGGATCGTGCGCAAGCCACTGAGCTGCTTGACGAAGCCGAGGATGTCATCCGGCGGACTATTCTCCGCATCGCGCACCAGGCGCTGGCACTGACTGGCCACTTCCTCGATACGTTCGGCGGAAGTCTTGCGCAGGCGCTGCACTTTATCAAATTCCTCGATCGCGCTGTTTGCAGCCTGCTGGACGCCTTTGATCGGCTCGGAAAGGTTCTTGGTCTCCTCTCGCTCGATCCAGAAGTAGCCATCGAGCAGGTCGGTGGATTTCTTGACGAGGTCCAGGTAAAGTCCGCCGTAGTTATCTTCTTTATCTAACAGCGTAAGAAGCTCACGGCACTCAGCCATGGCAGCCACCAATTCGGCGTTACCAATTTTGAAAAGGTAACTGGTCTGATCCTGCTCCTGGGCAGCGACGGCATCATCGCTGAGGATAGGCGTCTGCCAGACCTGCAGGGTATGGTGCTTCTGAGCCTCCAGTTCGGTCTTGAAATAAATCAGCTCACCATTGTCGAAGATCGAGTAGCCATTACACACCACCGGAGTAGCGACGGTCTGCTCGATGATATTGTAGGTGAGTAGGACGTAGTCACCCGAGGTGCGGTTGTAGAAGGCAAAGAGACTGTCCTCGCCATTGGCCGATGCCACCCGGCGCTCGAACATCATGTGATCGATCCCGTGATCAAAGGTCTTCAGCTCCCCGCTGAGCAGGTAGTAACCATTGGCAAAGATAATGCCGTGATCCTCCGGCAACAGCACACAGGATTCACCAATCGCATCGATACGATCCACCGATTGGTTCTTTTCGTTGAAGACCAGATAGCGGTACTCCTCTTCACGATAAGGAAGAATCTTCAGCAAGATGAGCGGCCCAACGATGGCATAGAAAATCTCCGCATCATCGAGTGTCTGATCCACATCTAACACCTCCTCACAGTAAATCCCTTTACCATCAGCCGTGTTATCCTCCACCTTGACGGTAAGGTCGCCGCCAACCGTTTCCACGAAGACTTTCTCCTCGATGGAAATGTGCGGGTGCTCCCCGGCGCGCTGCATATCGCGTGTGACGCGCTTCCACTCGAAGCCGTGCTGGTTCGGGAAAACATATTCGTGATCGAAACGGTTACCGACGTATTTCAGAGTGCCGTTTCCATTGACCAGGAATTTGAAAGCTTTGATATCCTTCACGTCCTTGCCTACCTGCAAGGCCATGTAGATATGCGGACCGATGCGCATGAACTTCGCGAATACGGTCTGCTTGTAGTACTTGTAAAGGTAGTCGAAGTCCGCTTTGAACTCCGGGCTATCAATCACCTCGGCGAGAGACAGCTTGGTAAAGTGATGACCCTCTGGGTCATACGCGTAGGCGGCAAACACATCCGCCAGCTCGGTAGTCTGCTTGAGACCGAACTGGATGTTGTAGCCGAAGAGAAAACGATTGTCCCCGATCGCGATCAGATCACGCGGCACACAGTTGTGGTCCGTGGTGACACGCTCGGTAGCCACCAGAGATGACTCGACCGCCCCGAAGATCGACTTGCGCTCCTCATTGAGGGAATCCAGTCGCCCGCGCAGGTCCACGGCCTGTTTCTCCAGGCGAGCGCGAATCACTTCATACGCTCCACCCTCTAACTGTTTGTTTTCTTCTGACATGTTTGTGGAATCTGGAGCTCGTCAGGTGGTCGACTTTTCAACCACGAATCTCACGAATCTCACGAATTTTTTGTTCCATGAAAAATAATTCTAACGCAGGACACGCTCATACTGTAGTCCCTCTCGATTACCCAAATTGACAAGCAAGGCCAGTTTGTAGCCAGTTGCCTTCAAATAGTTCAGCACTTGTTGCCGGTGGTAATCATTGAGAGCCGTGACAGCTTTCAACTCTATGATGATTTTCTCAAAACAGATAAGATCTGGCTTAAACTGCTTTGTGAGCTTGTGGCCTTTGTAGGAAATTTCTAGAGAAGGCTCAGAGACGAAGCTTATCTTCTTCTCCATGAGTTCGATTAGGAGTGCTTCATGGTACACTCTCTCATCGAAACCATTGCCTAACTCATTATATACCTCGAAACAGGCTCCAATAATGTCGAAACTCTCTTGTTTGTAGATCAGACTCAAATCGAATTCCTTTCATTCTGGACCAGCTTTCACTTATCTTAGCACGCTTGGCTACAGAGACTTGCTTTGCAACCATTCGTGGGATTCGTGAAATTCGTGGTAAAAAATTTATTAAGGATCCCAGTGCTTTCCGCTCCATGCTTACTCGCACTGGGATTGTCTTAATACCTTACTTCAGCAGGCTGCTGGCTTTGGCGTCTGAGAGGCCGAAGCGCTCTGCTGCACCGAGGAAGCCGATGAGCTTCTGCTGGACGTCGCCGTCTGCCTGAGGAATCATTTTCCCTAACAGACCAGCTACGCTGAGGTTCTTGAGGTCTTCTGTCTCGATGCCGAACTGGTCGATCCAGCTCTTCACCTGGCTCTTGAAGTACTCAGGGTCTCCGTTGAAGAAGGTTTCCTTCACGTCGCTGAGCACTCTTGAGTTGTCGACGATGCGGTCGGCAACCTTGCCCTTGGTGACAGCATTGGTAATGCGGTCGAAGAACTCGGTCTCGCCACCCACGATGTCGATCTTGGCCTGCTTGAGGGCCTCGCCGATCACCACAGCCTGCTGCTCGGCAACCTGGCGCTGGACGTCGATCTCTGCGAGTTCGATGGCTTTCTCTTTCTCGAGGCGGAGCTTGAATTCCTCGTGTTCCTGGCCGGCTTCTTCGAAGAGCTTCATGGCGGCAGCCTTCTGCTCGATACCCTTCGCTTCGGCAGCGAACTTGAGGGCATCCACATCGGCCTGAGCGGCACCTTGCTTCTGCAGGGCGTCTGCGTCTGCAAGTTTCACCTCCACGTGGCCAAGGCCTTCGGCAGCGGTTTCCTTCGCAATCGCGTCTGCGAGCATCTTCTTGGCATTGGCTTCCTTCTCGGATGCGGTGAGGGCAGCTTCTGCGGTGATGACACGCTCTTCGGCTTTCATCTCGCTGGCCTTCTTGCTGGCTTCGGCAGCCTTCTGCACGTTGTAGGCTTCCTCGTCTGCCTTGAGCTGGGCTGCTTCCTTGCGAGCCTCGGCTTCCTTGATCTGGCGGATGAGAACTTCCTGAGCCTCGGCCTCTGCCTTGGTAACCAGAACCTGCTTGTGACGGTCTGCGCCGGCAAAGGCTTCGGTGTCCTTGATCTTCTCTTGCTCGATGACCACGGTCTTCTCGAGAGCCACGCGGTCTTTGATGACCTCCTGGATGTTCTTCTTCTCGATCTCGACGGCCTTCTCTTTCTCGATGGCCTTGAGGGCGGTCACACGCTCACGCTCAATAGCCTCAAGCATACGCTCGCGCTCCACGCGCTCGAGCTCGACGGCATCGGTACGTTCCTTGTTACGCAGGGCAACCAGCACCTGTCGCTGCTTGTTCTCCTCTGCAATTTGAATTTCTTCCTCAGCAGTGATACGGGCACGCTCTGCCTTCTGGTGCTCTTCTTCACGCACCTTGTCAGTCTCTGCCTGCTCACGAAGCTGAACGATCTGTACTTCGCGTTGCTGCTTGGCCTCGGTCTCAGCAAGCTGACGCTCGAGCTCAAGGATCGCTTCACGCGCTTCCACGTCCTGCTGCTTGATGACCTTCTCTTTGTCACGCTGGATGTTGTTCGCCAGCTTGGCCTGACCAGCGGTCAAATCGATAATCTTCTTGATACCTTCCGCATCGAGAATGTTGTCTGGGTCGAGACTTTCGATAGGAGTCTGCTCCAGGTAGTCGATCGCCGCGTCATCCAAAATGAAACCATTCAGGTTACGACCGATGACTTCGATGATCTGGTCACGGAAAGTTTCACGCTCTTCATAGAGCTCGGTGAAGTCAAACTTCTTACCCACCGTCTTGAGAGCCTCAGAGAATTTCGCGTCAAAGAGTCCACGGATTTCAGGTTCACTGGAGGCACGCTCACAACCGATGGATTCAGCCACATTGATCACGTCCTGTGCGAGATTATTTACACGCACGAAGAAAGCGACCTTGATGTCCGCACGCATGTTGTCCTTACAGACAAGACCATTTTTGCCAGTACGGTCGATTTCAATACGCTTCAAAGAAATGTCCATCAGCTCTGAGCGATGAACCACAGGGAATACCATCATTCCCGTAAAGGTCACCTTGGTTTCACCCAGACCTGTACGGATCAGTGCGGTACCTTTCTCCACTTTGCGGAAGCAATTAATGAAGGCAAGCACTCCTGCAATCAGAATAATTACTGCCACTACGATACCAATCGTAATGATATTACCTGGCAGGCTTGCCAGAGTAACATGGTTGTTTACTAGTTCAGTTATCATTGTTGTTTTTTGTTAGATTGTTTCAAATTCGCTTAGCCACATAGAGGCTATTTTCTTTATCGTGATCAAAGAGCACTACTTTGTCCCCTCTTTTAAGAGGCACATCACCCTCTACCAAGCGGCAGGCCACGACAGCAGGAGCACCGCGCTCACGTGGGATCTCCACACGCCCGTACTTATCAGTTAGAGTTCCAGAAACGACCTCGCACTCGCGACCATAGACAGGCTCCTCATCATTCTCGCCTTGTTTGAAGGCAGCAAACAGAGGGCTCAGAGGCTTCATCAAGATCCTGGTAACAATACATGCAATGATGAACGCACCGATGATCCCGAGCAGGCCTCCCCACCAAAGGGAAGCGAAGCCCACATAACCATGATACATCACCAAGAGCATCCACTTGAACAAGCAGATCAGAGAGAGCACCATCATCAGAGGAACATCCGTGGCATTCACGATTTTCAGGAAACCTGCCATGAAGCCGCCACCGTCCGTGTCAGCATCTGCATCGGCATCAATATCCAGGCTATCAATATCCATGGTGCCTATCGCCGCCAGCAGCCAGTAGACCACAAAGAGACACAGCATCACGGTGTAGGGTAAAACCCATGGAGATAGCGCAATATCGAATAGTTCTTTCACAACGCTAGCACTAGACAAGAAACGTTCGTTTTACGCCATTACAAAACTGGCCATTTTTTCCCATCTGGGGAATGAAAGGGCCTTACACACTGATACTCAGAGGCTCTGGGTCTAGCTCCAGTCTACGGAAACTTCTGCAGTATCGCCTGACTTGTCCTCGTATTTGATGATTCCCTTCTCCACACCGTATTCGTGAACGCATTTGGTCACTTTCACATCGAAGCAGCAGTACTCGGCAATCTTCATCATGAACTCCGGATCTCCGGTCTTCTTGTACTCGTTCCACCAGCGCAGGGCGTCCAGGCCATCGGCGGTTTTACCGTCGTTGCCGAGGCAGCATTTGGCGGCGGAGTCGAGCTTGAGGCGGAAGCCGAGGTCTTTCTCCAGCTCCAGCATCATGTCCAGGTTCATGGTCTGGGTCTCCAGATCGTAGACGGTGTAGCCCTGCAGCACTGGGTAGTCGAACTGGACGTGGTTCCAGCCGACGACGAGGTCAGCGCGGACGAGCTGCTGGACGAGGTCATCAATATTCTCCTCGGTGTAGATGTGATACTGTCCTGTTTTGGTAGAGTAGGTTACCGCTACAGAGATTCCCATTTTCGCCTTATTCTTGGCGCCTCCAACAGCGGAGAAGCTTTTCTGGGTTTCCAAGTCGAAGTAAACAATATCACGCATAGCCACCACAGGTTTACGGGGCATCCCCCCGTACTGCAAGCACTATGGAGCAGGATTCTGCATCTGGTTCTCCAGCATCTCCATGACTTCGGGCGGGAACCCGTACTGCATGAGTACTGCAAGCATCAGGTAGGCTAGAACCACTAGCGTGATACGCATCGCTGTTAGCGGCTCAGCGACTACCCGGTAGCGCTTGGGGAAATCCCAGACCATGTAGTTCAGCCGCTTGGCCATGAACCAGCTGATGGCCAGTGAGACAGGAGTAATGATCCACATTCCCCAGCCCAGCACCCAGACACGCAGGGAGCGCATCACCGAGCTGCCCAGCCCAATGGCCAAACCCTGGGAATCTACGACCCGAATACCCAGCAGCCATTTGCCGGGAGAGCATTTCCAGAGATTGGTCATGCCGGCATCGATCAGCACGTAGCCCAAGCCCATCATCAGGTGAAACATCACATCCCGCTGTGCCGGATCCAGAATGACCGGGTCCCTGATCACGATGATGAGCAGGGTCATGTAGAGCATCAAATCAAACAAACGGGCGAAGAAGCGCCGCACCAGATGCAGCTTGGGCGGGTAGATGTACTCCAGCGCAATCTGCTCCTCCATCACTTCCTCCTCGCTGATAGGAGTGGCCAAAGCCCCCGAACTCTCCAGGCTGTCCCTGGTGCGGAACAAACCCTCTACGACCGGGACTTCATCCAGACGTACCCAATCCGGGGCGCCTTCGTACCAGGCCTGGGTAGAGGCCGCCAAGTCTCCAGCTTCGATCCTGTCACGGACTTCGTAGCTCTCATGGGGGCCTGTACGTTCGCCCTCTTCCAACAACCAGATTTTCATGCCTCTTGCAGTAGCTTAGCCGAAATTTACATGTTGCGCAATGATCTCGCCGCATCCACGCGTGAGGCCATAAAGGCCGGGATCCAGGCAGCCAAAGTACACATCAGGAAGGCTCCGACACTGACGAGCACCATTTCCCAGGTGTCCACCTTATGGGGCAGCGTTTCCATACCGTAGAATGAAGCCGGGAAGGGATCGAAGCCCAAGCCCGCCACAAAGCTCTGGATGACATTCAGGTTCTTCAGCACGAGAATCGCCAACCCGACACCGCCAACCGCGCCGAGGATACCCACGATTACCCCCTGCAGGGTAAAGACCTGGGTAATCTGCGCCGGCGTGGCTCCGAGAGCTTTCATCACACCGATCTCGCGCTTCTTCTGCACGGTCACCGTGAACATGACCGCTCCTATGGAGAAGACTGCGACTAACACAATGAAGAACAGGGCAATCACCATCATCAACTTCTGCTGCTTGATGAGATCAAACTGCTGCTCGAACTGCTCCATCCAGGTTACAGGCTTCCAATCGACTATCAGGCCATTGGCCGTCAGCATCGGGATGATTTCATCTTCTAGCACCTGGTTCACCGTATAGGGATCTTCCACCTTCACGGCGACTCCGCCAATCCCTCCGCTGTCTCCAGCCCCGGCTAGCTCCTGCGCCAGATGCAAGGGCACGAGCAGTGACGGCGTACCCTGCGCAAAGCGGTCAGCACGGAAGACTCCGACGATCTTTACCTTCTTCGGCAAGGCCAATTCCTTGAACTGCATGTCTTCCTCTTCATCCAGTTTCTTGAGATCCACTTGCTTGAGTTCATCGATAGTACTCAGTAGCTTTGTCAGGCGGCCTTTCTCATAAAAATTGGTCGTATCGTCATAGTCGCTGGTACGTGTCAGCTGATAGATGGCATCCACCAAATCGAGCTCTCCTTGTCTCGCGTTCAAGCCTTTCAGGTAGACAATGAAATCTTGTGCCCGCTTGACCCGTTCATAATTCGCGGATTCCTTTTCTCCATCCGTTTTCCAAAAGTCATTCAGGTCTGTGATCAAGCGCTCAAAGTCCATCTGATGCTGGTCATAGATGGATGGCTGATTTTGCCTGTCGAGCATCGGCTTGAGCTGTTTGATATTCCTGTTAGAAATGATTTCAAGAATCATGCCGGGCTGCAGCTTGAAGTTATCCGCAAAGAGTGAGGACACGATGCAGACATCCGTGGTCTCAGCCTCAGCGATCGGCGCCTCGTTAATTTCCTCCATCGACAGATCGTTTGCGGAATCCTTATCGAGAGCCGCTTCCACCTCATCGATACTCAGGTCACTGATCACGCCCATGCCCATCTGGGTGGTGCCTCTGTCTGGGATCTCCAGCTTCTTCAGCGCCTCCATGGTGCTTTTATCCTGGGTATCGACCCCTTGCATCTTCTGCGGGACGACCTGACCGTTCATGTCTACGATCACAAAGTCCTCTACCAGAGGGTAGGCATTGGTCACGCCTTTGACCTCCTTGAGCTTCTGCTCCAGATCGCGCCACTGGGTTTCCGCAGAGAGAGGATTACCATTCGCATCGAAGGCCTGCCATGGCTGCACACGCTGCACGACAACGTGCGGCGACTGGCCGAGTACGCGCTCTTTCACCACCCCTTCAAATCCGGCCATCACCCCATTGACCACGATCAGCACCATCACTCCCACGGCGACGCCGAGCAGAGAGATCAGGGTAATGACAGAGACGTGGGTGCGCAGTGGGTTCAGGTAACGCAGCGCGAGTAGAAGACTAAAGTTTTTCTGAATGATAAGCCGACGAAAGGTTGTTAATGCGGCAAAATTCGCATTTCCGCCGACAAAGTCCAACGCAAAATCCGTTTACTTCGGATAGCGGAAAGCCCGCAGTTTTATACCATCACTCGCGGGCTCCAAGATCGCCGCACCGGACTGATCGAGGCGGTGAACCTGGATGCCCTGCTGCTCCAAGCTAGCGTACCAAGCCTCTCCTCTGGATTCCCCTTCCGGAAAAGCGTGCTCGCTGGCGATGACAAGTTTGGGCGAGATCTTTTCCAGCAAAGCAGGCGACCCAGAAAGGTCTTCGCGGTGCTTGCCCAGCACCAGAATATCCGCAGAGAGATCCACGCTGCCCTGCATGGCCCATTGCTCGAACTCGAAGCCTGAGTCACCCAGAAAGAGCAGGGTCTTTCCCCGCCAGTGAAGCCGGAGGACCAGACAACGGTCATCTGCCAGACCTCCCACATTTCCCGGTGCATAGAGGACTTCGATCCAGCTGTCTGCATCCAGCGCCAGCCGCTGTCCCTCGCCCGCTCTCAAGGTAGTGACTCCCTGTGAATCCAGCTCACTGAGTAAGGACCGCAGCAATCCACGCGACTGCCCTTCATCCGGCACCAATGCCTGCTGAATCTGGTAACGCTCTAGCAGGGGCAGGAAACCACCGCAGTGCTGACTGTCCGCATGGGTAGCAATCATACTATCCACTGGAGCACCATATCGGTTCAAGGAGGGCCAGACTTCCTGATAGAAGGCATCACGATCCCCCGCATCCAGCAAGGCACCTCCACCGATTCCCAGATAGGCACAGGCTCCCCCCTCTGGCATGGCATAGACCACCACCCTCTCGCCCTGCTGCCATTCCTTGTGCAGAAAATGGCTACCGGGGGCATCCGCGAGAGCTGCCGCCATCCCGCGTGCTCCAGCCGCCTGCAGGCCATTCAGGCGATTCAACTGCTGGGAGGCCTGCGGCCAGAGACTGCCGATACAGAGAGACACACAGCACAGCGACATGATGAAGAAGGCCATGAACACCAAAGGTACCCCTAACAAGAAGGACGCTGGCGTCACGATCCCAAAATGCCAGAACATCAGCGGCGCGGAACCTAACCAGGCGCTCCCCCCGACTGTGAGTCCCCCGCTGAGCTGCCGCCTCGTCCAGAGTGAGCATTCCTGATAACGGGAATACAAGGGCCTCGGCAAAAAGGGATCCATGTAGTGAATCCACCGGAAGCAACGATGCACCAAGGAGGTGGTCAGCACGATGGCCACCAGCACCCCAAAGGACAGCTGGAAACCCGGCATGAAGATCATGTGTCCATTCCAAAGCACAGCCACCAGCGCACTCAGGGCCACGCCATTTCCCAGCACGGGCTTGCGCGAGAACAGCCAGGCACCAATAACCAGACTCCCCATCACCGCGGCGCGCATGGCTGGCGGTCGCATACCTGTGACCATGGCGTAAAAGAACATCACCGCGATGACCGCAAGCACCCACACTTTCCGGGGCACACCGAGAAGGCGCAGCATGAAGGCCACAAAACCACCAATCATCATGACGTGCAGACCACTCACTGCAAAGACATGGATCGTCCCACTCTTGCGAAAGTCCTCCACCATCTCTCTGGCTCCCTGTGGGCGCTCGCCGAGGAACATCGCCCGGATCACCTTTTCATCCTGACCACCAGGCTCCAGACCCGCTGTGATTCTTTCCCCTATCCAGCCACGGGCATACCAGGCCCAGCGCTGTAGTAGGAAGCGCTTGTCCACCTCTCCAGTAGGTTTCGCGTCCCAAGCATCCAGAACTGTATGCACTCCGCGCCTCGCCAACCAGTCCTGCTGATCCCAGGCGGCGGGATTCATCGCCTTGGCGGGAGCTACCAGCCGTCCCTTTACCAGCAAGACATCCCCAACAAGCGGCTTCACCTCCATCCAGGGAAGATCCAGATAGAGCCTATCCTGCGTGCTTGGCCCTACTGTAGGCGTCACCATGACTTCCCAGCCCTCACGCCCGCTCCGCACTTCATCCATCACGGTAAATGGTGCTTCCACTCTCTCCCCAAGATGTGCGGCTATGGAATACTCCCGTGCCAATCGCTCATGATAGAGCACTCCAGAGGCCACCGAACAAAACAGAGCCAGCAGCAGGCAACGCAGACCACCCAGACAAGAGAGCAGCAAGAAAGCAAGCAAGGCGAAGCAGAGCAGCCAAGACCACTGATCTACTAACAAAACGGCAGCCACACTCGCCAGTGCAGGCAGCACCATGACCTGCCGCCTGATCCACTTACCCAGACGACTCTCAGTCCAACTCAGGCAAGCAGCCGGGAGCTGGGATCGGGCAGCCATATAGTGAGAGAACAGTTAGAGAGCACCAAGCTCGCGGAGCTGATGGGTCGCATTGGCCGAATGACGAGTCTCAGGAAAGAGCTCGATCACTTGCCTGAGGATATTCACGGCAGAATCCTTGTCCTCACGTTCTTTGAGATGGATCTCCGCCATGCGGAACATGAAGTAGGCAGCGTCATTGACTCTCCACTCATGGCTTTCCAGGCCTTCCTTGAGTATAGCTACCGCACCATCAGGGTCTTCCATTTGCGTCAGCTGGATCTTGGCCATTTCGATCCAAGGCATACGGTTCTCAGTATCCGTCTCCGTGACTTTACGGAATTCCTTGAGTGCACCTGCGTAATCTCCCTGAGCCATCAAGGCCCGTCCATCGTGCATAGGATCCTCGATCTCAGGCTCACCACCAGGATCACTGTAGAGGAGACGGGCGACCGCATCCGAGATAAGAGGCAGCGCATAAGTAATAAACATTAGGCCGATGTAGAGACCAGCGAGAATCGAAACACTCATCCTCAGGAAGACATCCTCCGGCCCCGCTGTCCGGTAGACGTGGATAACCAAATATGCGATAGCAGCACCGATGACGCCGTAGATAATTCCCTTCATAAGATTAAGTTAGAAAAAATATTCAGCATCATTCCTAACACGTTCCGCAGGCGATGGGCAAGCCCCAAGCGAAAGAACCCGCTAATCCTAGACAGATTACGGGTTCGAAAGCTTATTTTATGGATCTACTGACCCCCGGAGAGATCCGGAATTACATCCTGCGGGCATTGCGGCCCTCATCGATGAGCTTCCAGAAATGCTTGCTCTGGCTGAGCGCCTCATCCTCACCGACAGGCATTTTAGAGCGGAAGAGGAAATCTGAGAAGGTGTTCTTGTGCAGAACGCGGTGCACCACGACCAGATCATCCTGTACCTCAAAGTAGATACGATACTCTTTGGCACGGAAACGGTAGAGCACTTTATCATCGCGCTCCAGCTTGGCGAAATCCCCCCCATCCATGTCTTCCAGCTTTTCTCTGGTGACCTGGAAGGAATCTAACAAATCCAGCTGATCCAAGGTATCCATTCTGGATAGCTCGGCGGCACTAATTTCATTGAATACGATCTGAAGCACGGCGGCACTGTAGCCATATAGCCCGCGAAGGACGAACCTTTTTTCCAAACTCGTAAAAATGAAATGCCGCTCCCGGCAAACGGTGAGCGGCATGGGTAAATCTATTACTGGAGATCAGGCTTAGGAACCGGCCTGCTCATCAGGAAGAGGCAGTCCTCTGGCAATCAGACGGATTCTCGTCTTATCCTCGCGGATGGACTCGACCTCAGCCTTAAGCGCCTCGATACCCTCTTTCTGTGCTTGGGCATCCAGCTCCTTGAGCTTCTTCTCGCAAGCCCTCACATACTCAGAACGCATGGTGCTGAACTGCTGCTCGTAACGCTGGTCGATGTCCCGCTGGTCTCTGAAATACTCAAAGTGGGAACGCGTAATGACGAAGTGCTCACCAGAAACTTTCTCAGGGATGTACTGGTTCTGCTGCATCGCGCCATAGAAGGCCTCGGCCTTCATTTCCACCCCGTCACGCTCGCCATTGTTCAGCTTGCGCACCGCACGCTTGATCTCACGATTGTAGCGGTCGATGTTCTTGGCGATCTCTTCATTGTATTCTTCTACTGTGGAGGAATTGTGAATGACGACATCCTGTCTCAAGCCCTTGATGAAGGCCTTGTGGTCAAATGTCTGGATCTCTGCATCCTCGACAACTACAGGCCTCGAAACCTCCTCAGGCTCCGCGACTCTGCCACGGCCTGCCTGGAGTTCAGCTTTGAAGGCACGCATTTCCGCCTCGCGCTCAGCCGCCTTGGCGAGGCGCAGTTCTTCTTCCTGCTGCTTTTTGAGCCTGCGGGCTTCACGCTGCTTCTCCATATCGGCCTCTTTTTCCGCACGGATGCGCGCGGCTTCCTGCTCGGCAGTCTCTGTCGCTACTGGAGTTGGCGCAGGCTCATCCTGCTTGGACATGGAATTATAAGCCACGACACCGACTACCGCCAGACCTGCCACCAGCAGGAGAGGAACTACTGGGCTCTTCTTTTTACTGGAAGCCAGATAGGTTGGAGCCGGGGTACGTAGAGCACCTACGGTAGCTCCAGCAAGTGGCCGAGCCCCCATGGCTGCCGGCGTATTGGCAGTGGTGAGCAAGCGGCTGGTTGGAGGTGACGGGACTGGCTCAGGATTGGTCAGTGAGCGAAGGAGTTCCTCGAGATCCTCAGCCATTTCAGAGACAGATGAGTATCTGTGTTCCGGATCCGGCTGGATGGCTCGAGCTACAATGTTATCAAAGCGCTCATCGGCCTCCGCAGCCTCGCTCGGGCTCATGTAAGGATCCACAGGCATTCCACCAGTGAGTAGCTCATAGAGCATGACACCCACGGAATAGATGTCCGAACGCTGGTCCACGTTCTCCGGATGATTGAGCACCTCTGGAGCGGTATAGCCAGGCGTACCAAAGACGACACCGCCTCCTTCATCACCCTCGAGCGGTCTCGCCAGACCGAAATCCACGATTTTCGGGCGCACCTGATCATCAATCAGGATATTGGCCGGCTTGATATCCCGGTGAATCAGGCCTGCCTCATGGGCGTGCTCCAGACCGCGGCAGATATCCAGAATAAGACGGGCGGCCTCTTCCTCTTCCACCACCTGGCCATGGGCCGATTCATGCAAGGATCTCCCCTGCACGTATTCCATGATGATGTAGAGCATGCCATCCAGCTCACCGAAATCATAGATTCCGACCAGGTTAGGATGGTTGAGACGAGCCATCGCCTTGGCTTCTGTTTCAAAGGACTGACGATAGCTTGGATCTTCTCCAAACACGTCTGGTAAAATCTTGATCGCCACGGGACGGTCCAGGGAGACCTGTGTACCATGGTACACGGCACCCATTCCTCCCTGTGCGATGAATCCATCGACACGGTAGGCAGAAAAAAGATTATTAAGTTCCTCAGGTTGAGGTGGGGTAAATTGATTCATAATCACTTTTTATGCGGTATTTTCAGCAACTTCAGAGGAATGACACACGATCCTCTGCGGGGCTTATAAAGTTAATTATCCTGAATAATCTAGTCAAAATTTAAAAAATGCGTCGTCAAAGCACGGCAGAACAATGGATCCAGCCTACAGCCTAACACCACACAAAAATCGTGACACTCTCGATTCATTTAGGAATCAACTACACGTAGTACGCAAAAGTTGCGGTCAAAGTTACAAAAAAAATCCCCACCCGATAGATCAGTAATCGAGTGAGGATTATAAAAGATTGCGAGTGATCGGTCTACTCGACTCCCATCAACTCGAGGAAGGACTTAGTCGACTTCTGCGCAGCAGAGATCTCATCTTCCACAGAACGGGAAGCGGTGATTTGCCCTTTGGAGACTAGGTCATCCCTGACTTTCTTGAGCTGGCGAATGTAGGCCATGCGGATCTTGTCCACATCTGCGAGGAACTCTTTTTCGATCCGCTGCTGCTTGTCATAACCGTAGCTGGTAAAGCCTCTGACCTTCTGGCTAGGCCCCTTGTTCTCGATCTCATCAGGAAGCCTTTCCTTACCGACGAAGGTGGTCTTGAGTGCTTCAAGCAATTTGCCCTGGATTTCTTTGTCCCCTTTGGTGAGTCCATTGAAGTAGGTGTCAATATCCCACTCGAGACGTTTGATGTTCTCGGCATGCTGCTCTTCTCTGGCCGTATTCTCCTTGGCCAAGAGCTGCTCAGCCTTCGTGCGCAGAGATGCAAATGAGGCATTCACATTGGCAGCATCTTCACTGAGCTGCTCTGGGGTAAACTTCGCCTTGTCCTTGCTCCACTCGATCAGGATATACGAAACTCGATCCGAAGAAGTAAGATCTCTCCATGGCGAAGATTCCGCACCAAAGGCGGCCACAAGCTTTCCATCTCCGGGATAGTTCTGATCCCAGTTTGCAAAACTCCATGGCTCACCCGTAATCCAGGTCCATTTGTCGCCGGAGCGCTGGCCACCGATCCAGGCCATCTCACCTGCAGGCAATGTCTCAGCAAGAAACTCCTTCACGGCTTCCAACTCTGTCTGATCAGTCGGCACGAAGAGTTCACCGCCGGCATCCTTGGCCAGACTTCTCGCCTGAGCAAAGGTGCTAGGCTCATAGACCAGGCAGAAATTACGGCTGCCGATGGAGTACGTACCCGGAGGGTAAATAGGATCAATCTGGTTCAGCGTCTGTCTGGTGAACTGGAGTCGCTCGCGGATACCACCAGGCTGACTGCCATCTACACGCCACTCCATCACGAAAGGCTGCTTGTCCTTGGAATTGAGCAGCTCAAAAATGGCATCTGAGCTCAGCCCCACGTAGAAGAGCTTGCTTGTCTTACGCAATCCCAAGTCATTGGCATACACGGTACCATCTGACCAGGCCCAGAGGTTTCTGCCAGCTTTACCAGCTCCGACCCAGGCGGTAGTGGCGGCTGGAATTTTCTCTGCGATGGACGCTGCATCCGCACTATCACGCACGGTGGCGAGATATGCGCCGTGCGCGCGGCACCACTGATCGGCTTGCTGCCAAGTCATTGGTGTCTGCACATAAAGAAGCATGCGAGACTTGCTACTCAGGTAGAAGGTCTCCTTGGGCATCTCGCTCAGCGGACGGCGTCCGCTTGCCAAGACGTCTTTCAAACTCTCCAGAGCCTCAAGTTTGGTCAAGGGCTTCGGAGCCGGCTTTGGCTTAGGCTTCGGGCTCGTTGATCCAGAATTATCATTCTGTCTGTTCCCGTTCTGATATTGAGCTTTCTGGGCAGCGATGATGTCCTCACGCTCTTTTTTCCTTTGAGCCTCTTCCCTGTCGATCTGCTCCTGCTGCTGAGCAACGCGCTCCTTGCGTTTGGAGAGCTGGTCCTGAGCCACATAGATCGCCACCAGAAGAATGATGATGATCACGATATTCCGTGTCACCGTGCTATTGCCGGTCACATCCACCTTGGCGGTAGACGGAGTCGCCGGCCTGGCAGGTGCGGCACCTGCAGCTCCGGGCGTGGCCAGCTTTGCGGCAGGCGTCACAGGCTGGGCCGCAGGTTTCAGCTTGGCACCGGTTTGGCGTGCAGCGGTCCCGGGAACCCCGAGATTGACTGAAGACTTCTTCGCCGCAGGCGCAGCTCGGAGCCCCCCTGTCGGCGGTGCTGAAAGAGTACGCAGGATTTCAGCGAGTTCGTCGCCCATTTCCTTGGCCGTCGAAAAGCGCAACCTCATGTTCGGGTTGATCGCCTTGCGGATCACTTTGTCCAGGCGCTGGTCACAATCGACATGAGTGTGGACGGCCTGATAAGGGCCTTCCGGCTTGGCTCCAGTCAGAAGCTCATAGAGCATGATGCCCACAGAGTAGATATCCGCACGCTGGTCTACATTGTCCGGGCTGTTAAGTACCTCGGGTGCTGTGTAGCCAGGAGTTCCGTAGATGACACCGCCAGACTCAGAGTTTCCAACGGCTCGGGCGAGACCAAAGTCACCAATCTTCGGAATTTTCTTCTTCAGGAGAATATTGGCCGGCTTGATGTCACGGTGGAGAACGCCGGACTCATGAGCGTGATCCAGACCTTCACAGATCTGGCGGATGATATCGATCGCAGTCTCTTGCTTGATCGCCTTACCGTAGGCCTTTTCGTAAAGGGACTTACCGGGGACAAGCTCCATGACAATGTAGAGCAAGCCTTCGATTTCACCGAAATCATAAACGGCAATCAGGTTTGGATGATTGAGACGGGCCATCATCTTGGCCTCTGTCTCGAAAGATTCGCGGAAAGAAGCGTCTGCTCCGAATTCCTTTGGCAGCACTTTGATAGCTACCGGCCTATCCAGGGAAATTTGAGTAGCTTTGTATACAGCGCCCATGCCACCTTTGGCGATGAACGACTCAAAGTGATACTTGGGTAGTAAAGATTCTACTTCTTCCAGCGAGGGCGCCTCGAAGTGAATCTGGTCGTGAGGATTGTGGGTCATGTTCTTATGTGGGAACGTGTGAACAACGGATATCTTAGTTTACTGCTGACCTTTATCATGTAGTCTTGCCCTAAAGAGCAGTTCAGCAAACGCACCGATGGACGAAGAAAGCATCATGAATCTGGTTGGTCGAGCCGGAATTGAAAGAATGACGAAAGCGTTTTACGCCAAAGTGAAGGATGACGACATTCTCGGACCCATGTACCCTGAAGCGGACATGGCCGGAGCCGAGGAGCGCCTGAGGGACTTCCTTCTCTTTCGTCTAGCCGCCGATGAAACCTATCTGCAGAAACGTGGCCACCCCAGACTAAGGGCTAGGCACATGCCTTTCACCATCGGCATCAAGGAGCGAGACCGCTGGGTGGAGCTGATGGACGCCGCCATGGTAGAGGCTGAAATCCCAGCCGAAGCAGCCACAGCACTCTCGAAGTTTTTTGCCCAAGTGGCGGACTTCATGCGCAACACGCCGGAAGGCGGCGGGGTCCATTTCAATCCCCGCGCCAACCAGTAAGCTGCGACTTAGCGCTTGAGTTTGACATCAAACCAAGTGGACCAGTCACTGCCGATCCCGTCACCACCGTCTTCGGTGATGAGCTCGAGGGTCTGCACGCCCTCGACATTGAGGTCAAAGTTTCTGAGCTGGTCACTCTTGGTATTACCAGATTTCCAGAGCACCTTGCCATCCCCCTTGATGACAAAGGCGGCTGTTCCCCAGCTACCGTTTGCCATGGAGGCAAAGCCTGAAAGCTTGTTCCATTTTCCGCCGAGTGTATAAACCACTCTGGACTCCGCGTGAGCAAAGAGTCCGGTGGAGAAGGCACGCTCGGCAGCCACCAGCATGGGATTCTCACTAGGCACTTTGTCAAAGACCGGGCGACCGTAGCCCACCTTGATGGACTCATACTTGGTATCCGTCAGCACCACTTCCTTGGTACTCTCCGGCAGAGCGGCCGGTGCCGGCAATGGCCTGGATTGGTTCTTCGCATTGACCAGACGCTGGGCAATCTCACGCATTTCCGGGCTGGCATCCGCTGGGAGCATGTCCATGCTGGCAGTTCCCTTGTTCACGGCGGCGAAAAAGTCTGTGAGCTCCAGCTTCATCAGAGCGAGGGTGAGATCCACATTCCCCTCTTTATCCACGGAGTATGGGTGGTAATACTTGTCGTTTGGACCAGCAAAGGAGGAAGCATCGCCATTCACGTGCAGGAAGGTGATATTCAGGCGGCCAGTCTTACCAGGAACCAACTCCTTGCATTCCAGGCTGAAGTCGCCGTTTTCATCCGGGATGGAAACGGTCATGTGTGAATTATAGTCACCGCCACCGGTAGGATCCATGTAGCCGAGAACCGCATGCACCGGGATATCCGACTTCACGTTACCACTCACGGTGAAGGACTTGCCGTGGTTTTCAATGTTTACATTCGTCACCTCGCGCTTGGCGATCTCGCCAAAGCCTTTGGCGGAGCCATTGAACATAGGGTGAGCGGCCAGCTTCAGGCCATGGCCGAGGTTCAGGAAAGAGCCCAGGCTCTCGCCGCGCAATTCCTCGCCGTAGGTGAAGTTACCATTCCCCATGAGCGCCGTACCAAACTCCTTCTTCTGATCTGCGGTCTCGCGGTTGTGCGGCAAAGACAGGGCGTGACCGAGCTCGTGGGCGATACCACCGATGAAGATGGAATTGTACTGACCGAGTGACTTCTTGCCGTACTGGCCGTCGCGGACAAATTTCCCTTTCTCGGTGAGATCATCCAGATTCAGGATCTCAGAATCCACCTGCCAGGCGGTTCCTTTGACGCTGGTCCCGGAGGCATAGTAGGGAGAGTTCTGGCGGATGGTGCGGTGCTTCTCATTCCAGTTCGCCATGTTACAGAAGATCACGATGGTCTCCTTGTCGGCATCGATTCCGGCCTTCTTGAGAACTGGCACGCAATCTTTGCGGATCTGGCCTCCACTTTGCACGTTGTATTCAGCATAGGGCTTCTCACCCCTGACCACGTGAATACGCATCTTGCCCTCAGGATCGTAGTCCAGGTTGACGGTCTGTCTGCCAAAGCCAAGGGACTCCATCTCATCGGCATAGAAATTCTGGATGTGCTCGAGAATCTTCTGCAGGCGCTCCTGGTAGGCTGGTGCCGGATCACGGTCAGCAGGAGTCCAGTAAACGATGTGCAGCTTACGCTCGATGGTTTTCTCTGGTCTTTTGCCATGATAAGCCTCAAGGATTTTCAGAGCTTTCGGCACCTTGATAGCGATATCGCGAGCCGCTGGTGGCAAGCTAGCGGGATCCACTGGTTCTGGCTTAGGCTCCGGCTGAGCTTCAGAATCAACCAACTCAGCTTCGGTGGCGGAGGATTCTTTCTCCGGCTGAGAGCTTTGGTCGTTCTTATTACAATTGATCAGGAGGAGTGTGGCTGCGGCCGTGGAGGCGCAGACGAGAGGACTTAGTACAGAGAACTTCATGAGCAAGGTGTGCGTGCGTGTGCGAGGAAGTACGTAATTTGTAAGTAAATTTATCAAGATTATTGCACAGATTGCATGCAATTGCATCTGGCTCTTCTGATGAACAAAAAATGCCAGCTCTAATGAACCATCATCTCTAAGATAGTCACTTATTGTTCTAATTCAGAGTCCCCGACCGGAACTCGACAAGAATCAAAGAGTCAGGTAGGCGCCCCAGACTGAGGATCCTGGGCTAGTAATCGGACCACTAGATAGACGATCACGCCAAGCATGAGCCAGACCTCGATCTTGCTAAACCAGCGCATTGTCTGTCCGGGCTTTTCCTCCATACATCTCTATGAGGGATAAGGCCTGGAAATATTCCAAGGAAGCTCAGCGCACACGGCCGGATCGGCGGGCGGACTGGTAGCGCACGATGCCCTCGACGATTCCCTCTGCAATATCCTGACGATAGTTGCCACGCTTGCAGTCACGGCATTCGGAGGAATTGGAGACAAATCCACCCTCGACCAGAACGGCCGGATTCTTCGCATGGCGGATCACATAGTAGCGGGCAAACTTCACCCCCCTGTCGACTGCCCCCGTCTTGCGCAAGGTCGCATTCTGGATGTACTGCGCGAGAGCCTTGGAGCGGGAGCTGTAGTAGAAAGTCTCGATCCCTTTGACATGGCGCTTGTAGGTGTAGTTGTAGTGGATGGAAACGAAGATGGAGTTGCGGTAGCTGTTGCCGATCGAGGCACGCTTCTGCAGAGTAATGAAGTGATCGCTATCACGGGTCATGCGGGTGCGGTAGCCTTTGCGCTTGAGCATATAGTCCACACGCTTTGCGGTATCGAGCGCCAGATGTTTCTCATACACCTTGCCATAGGAACCACCGATATCCTTTCCTCCATGCCCTGCATCAATCACTACCGTACTGAAAGCCCCAGCAGAACTCAGACCCGCTGTACAGAGCAGAGATAGCAAGATAGCTAGCAGTGGGCGCGGTGTGAGGCTTCTTTTGGGCATGAATACGTCTTTCTTTTGATAGTAAAGGGGTTATGCGAATTAAGGGAGGGCGGCAAACAAAGTAGCCACACATGCCATCGCATAAATACCCCCTACCTGTCAAGCTGATACTTAAGACATCTAAATCAAAACCCCGCCATCCCTTGAGATAGCGGGGTCAGAAAATTCAAAAAAAGCTAACAGCTCTTACTTGGCAGGAAGAGGTGTGAGCTCCACCTTGCGGAATTCGACCTCGGTCCCCTCCGCCTGGAGAGCGATCTGGCCTTTGGAGACGGTGCATCCGGTGCCGTGGTTAACGAAGTCACCATTGACCCAGACCTTGATCTCATCACCCACGCAGTCGATGATCATGGTGTTCCACTCACCTGGAGTCTTTTCGGAACCATCGGTCAGGTTCTTGATATTGCGGGCATCGCCTTCGGAGCCGCCGAACTTCTGGTTTTTCCCTTTCGGGCGGCGCTTCTCCATATCTGGCACGGAGATATCTTGCTCAATGCACCAGAAGTCACCAGCGGAGCCGGACATCATCTGCACCTCGATGGAGGCAGGAAACATTTTATAGAGCGCGCGAGGCGTGGAGGAATGCACCAGCACACCGCAGTTGCCAGTCTTGATGCTGCCGTCCTCCTTCTTGCCAGAGAAGCGGTATTCTACGACAAGTCGGTAATCGGAATACACCTGGTTAGTAGTCAGGTGGCCGAGTGGGCGCCCCATACTCACCAGCTTGCCATCACGCACGATGAAGCTAGGCTTGATGTCTTTGTTGTGGTCGGCAGCCGGCACGTCTGGTCTCCAGCCTTTCAGGTCCTTGCCATTGAAGAGCTTGATGGTCTTGTCCGTAGCGGCGGTATCCGGAGCTTTAGGTGACTCAGCCAGTACGGTGACCGGCAGTACAAAGGCACATGCGAGTATGGTATTCTTGATGATATTCATAGATGAGTGTGGTTGAAGCAGGCTATACGCCCAAAACAGCAGATTCCTTCAAATCTGTTCGATTCTGCACCACCCGTACACCAATCTGCAAAAAGATACGAGACAATCTAGTAGTCCACAAACTGCCCCACTGATGGGTCCAGATCCAGAAAGCCCTGCTCAGCCAGGAATCCATTCGCCGCCTCCAGCGTCTGCACGAAATGCTGCTGGTTCACATTGAAGTTAAAGAAGGAATGGGTGGCCCGGTTGAAGGGGACAAAGCGGGCGATGTTCCGCTTGCCCTGCAGCCTGCGGCAGAATTTCTCCACCGTCGCCACTGGCACCGTGGGGTCCGCCACGCCGTGGAAGAAGATCATCGGCGGCAGCTTGCGGCGCACGTTCTTGGTGGGTGAGGTCCGGGTAGCCTCCCTGCGGGAAGCAAACTTGGACATGCCGATGCCCTTGTTCGTGGTATCGATAATCGCGCTGAAAAGGATGAGAGCATCCGGCTTGCCGGAGTAGAAGCCATCATTTTCCACCTTCTTGTGCATAGCGGCACAGAGGGCAATGTGGGCTCCCGAGCCAGCTCCGCCAGCCACCACCTTCTCAGGGTCGACCCCCAGATAGCGGTTGTTTTTACGGATCCACAGAATGGCTGTTTGCGCATCCGCGATCGCCTCCATCGGAGTGGTATTGTGGACGGAGGAAACGCGGTACTCCACGACGATGCCCACGGCTCCCTCACTGACAAAATTCAGCGCCTGCGGAGCAAACTGGCTCGTCATTTCATTATCCCACTGGCCACCATGGAAAAAGACCACGGCCGTGCGGTGATCTGTCTGCTCATGGCCTGGAGGAAAGAAGCAATGCAAGGTAAGCTCACCCTGCTCGGTCTTCTTATAGACCATCGGGGTTCCATCTTTGAGGAGTTCAACATCGCGGATCACAGCGATCGGCGACTTTATGATTGGCTCGGTCTGCATGGGAGGCAAAGACTAATGGAGAGTCTGAGTGGGTGTTCAATCTTCGTCAAGTTCGCAGAATCCGTCCTCTGCCAGGCCGCTGGCCTATGAATTTCTTGAAATTGATGTTCGTGGGATCGACAGGGTTGTGCAATGCTTTCTGCAATGCAAAGTCGTTTTTTTTCACCCCTACTGATAGCCATGACGGCCTGCTGCTGCCTCTTCAGCCTTGCAGGTAAATCCCTTGCGCAGGAAAACAAACTGCTGCAGTCACAGCTGGAAACCACCTACGGCACCTGGCGAAATGCGATGATCAAGAAGGATCCGCGCGCTTGGTCCCAGACCACGGCCACTCACCGCCAGCTCCACATCAAGAACCGCATCCTCTCCGAGAAGCGTGCTTTCCCCTCCGCTGTCTTTGAGGTACCCGCCTCACCACCGGCTATCGACAACCTGAAAGCCCTACGTGTCACCCAGAACGGAGCCACCGCCACCGCCGTCTACTTCGGCAAGGTGGATTTCGGCGTAGGCGGCCAGCCTACCGACAACCTGCTACTGCTCCATTTCCTCAATGAGCGCGGCCGCTGGAAATACGACACCGCGGACTACATCAACCTCGGCGCCCTGCCAGAGATCCGCAAGAAGCTCCAGGCCGGCGACTACAGCTACGTCCAGCACGAGGACTTCAAGGCCAGCGGCAAGACACCGGAAATGCCTATCGCCGTGAAGGGCGCCCAGTACATCGCCAAGGTCTACGTCTTCTGCCCGGGCCGCGAGGTGAAGGTCAAAGTCAACCGCATCTCCGACCACCGCTTCCAGGACACCAAGCAGGCCGAAGTCATCATCGGCGGCGCCAAGGCCGGCCGCAACGACCTGCAATTCGCCACCAAGCTGCTCGAGGGAGCCAAAGGCACCGAGCCCCTCAGCATCCGCGTCTATCTCATGTCCACCGTCCCGGGCGTGAAGCCAGTCAAGATCTACGAATACCAGGTCGCCGACAAAGGCGAGGTCAAAGCCTACGGCAGCGGCACCTTCGTCATCGACAACAAAGTCCACAACCAGCTGCTGGGACGATGAAGCCCATTGGAGAAGTCACCATCGCCAATGCCAGCTCCTGCCCCCAACGCGGCTGGAGCTGGGTGGATCATTCTTAGGCACTCGCTTCGAACCGAACTAGATATAGTGATATCTAGCCTGAGCTACTTGGATCACTTGATCCGAAACACGGTAGACTAGCCTGTGTTCATCGGTGATACGTCGTGACCAGAAGCCAGAAAAGGCATGCTTCAAGGGTTCAGGTTTACCTATCCCTTGGTAAGGATCATCCCGGGAAATATCCTGCAGCAAGGCATTGATTTTCTTCAAAACCTTTCGGTCATGCTGCTGCCAATAGAGGTAGTCTTCCCAAGCTCTGGTAGAGAACTGAATCGTCATTTCTCTAGATCATCCAAACTCTTGATCACGCCTCCACCAGCCTCCAGCTCAGCAATCGACTCTGCTAGCCTTGCTGCATTCACTGGAGACCGCAGCAAGTAAGCAGTCTCTTGCAATGACTCGTAGTCTTCAAGCGACAGCATCACCACGGACTGATTACGCTTCCGAGTAATAATCACTGGATCATGGTCTTCACAAACCTTGTCCATCGTAGCGGCAAGATTCTCTCGCGCAGATGTGTAGGTAATCGCCTTCATACGTACAGGATAACGTACAATGGAAATCTGTCGACTAAATTCACCAAGCGCTTAACATGTCAAACGTAAGACCTCAAACGACTTACGCACTCGCTTCGCTCTCGGTGCGGCTCAGGGAGGCCCCAAGGGTGAGACGCTGGCCGTTGGCTGAGGTGAGGCTGTTTTCATCGATCACGCCTTGCAGCTCGGTCAGGACGCTGATCAGGTCAGCACCTACTTGCTCCATCTGCTCGCGGCTCATCTGGTCATTCCAGCAAGCCAGGTAAATGCCACCGGAGAACTCCGTGCTCGACCAGCTCTCTACATGGGCATCCAGGATGGTGGCGATCTGCTCCTGCATGGCAGCAGCACTCGCTATTTCCAGCTTAGTCACATAGCGCAGTTGGGGCTGCCCGTCGATCTCTAGCATCTCGCCAGTCGGCACGTGGTATTTCAAATCACTCATCGGTTTTATGACACGTAGCACTAGGCGCTAAGCTTTCGGATGAACAGGATTTTTTAGATTTTGCCACCACAATAATAGAGATCACAGATATTAGGTAACTACATTGCCATTCCCTAAAATAGCTGCTTTGTCCTGTAGCAATTTTTGGTGCGGTATCTCTAATTCACATAAAGGCTTAAACGGAAGAGAACCCATGTAACTTTTCTTGAGCACTCCCAGGGGCTTTATAGTCATTTTAAATTCAAACTGATGAGCTTTGGCCTGAAAAAAAGAAAAACTTTCCAAATCATATTCTTCACCAGCATTTTTTGCATATTCGCTTACTAACATATAGCAGCAGAAAAATACCCTCTGAGCATCGGCATTCGATATTTTACTTCCGAGAACTATTCCTTTAACATGCTTCGGTGAAACTTTGAGCGATCGAAGATCAGGCGGAAAATTCCTTTTCCCATATTTTGGCAATATTGCACGCACCTCTCTCTCATAACGCCAATCAGAATACTTCACCAAACCAACTAAGTGATCATCTTTCAAAGGAGCATCCCCCATTATTAATTCGGGAACATCATAGTGATATTCTGCTTCCGAATAGTGAAATTTATGTACTAGATAGTGAAATCCATTCACCTTAGGAGGGCTTTTTTTATAAGTAACAGGTTCTAATTCTAGATCTTTATCAGTCCATGCCCCAATCAAACTCACACCTTCTTCTTCGGAAGGTCGTGACCCATACAGTATCTCTAAGGATGAACTCACACTTAACTTATTGCCATCAACTTCATATACGATTGCGAAACCTTGATCAGCTGCTCCATAATGACCCCACATTGTTGGGTTCGTGACATCTGTTGAAAAAGCAGCAATATATCTGTCGACATCATTTATATCTGGAAGCTTTTCCTTTAGTACAGCAAACGAGAGCTCCTCCAAATATCTCAACTGATTTTCTGGATAGGAACCTGCCACATTCCCAAGCATAACCTTTATGAATAACCCTATTAGGTTATCTTCTGACAACTCACGAAGCCCTGCCGACTTCTTTACTTCCGCACCAATTTCATCATACAAATCAACAAACTGTTCAAACTTCTCTCTGTTTCCCCCAAACAACACATGCTCACCCGCGATTGCAATTTCAAACAAGATGAAATGCGCGAAACGCTGCCAAATTTCCAGAGAAGCCTTGTATATAAAATTCGGACGGCATTCATTTGAGTCGTTCAATTCCCCAACTGAAGCAAAATAAATTTCACCTCTCTTTAACGCGCTAAATGACAAATTTGATGGGCTTTGGTACTTAAAAAGAAACATGAGCTTTTTATCTAACTAGATACATTGCTAATACAGCACCACCTCTTTTCAATCCAGTAAAACAGCCGTAATACCTCGAAGTCTAAAATCCAGACACAACCCACCACTTGCCACCCATCATTTCCGCGCTAAGCTCTGGGCGTGCCTGCGAAGAAAACCACAGCAAAGAAGGCTGCCAAGAAGACGGCGAAGAAGGTAGCCAAGACTAAGTCCCGGAAGACCAATACGGAGGATGCGATCCGCATCTTTGGGGCGAAGCAGCACAACCTGAAGAATCTGGACCTGGACATCCCGGCGGGCAAGCTCACCGTCATCACGGGACCTTCCGGCTCCGGCAAATCCTCGCTGGCCTTTCACACGCTCTATGCCGAGGGGCAGCGCCGCTACGTGGAAACCTTTTCTCCCTATGTGCGGCAGTTCCTCGACCGCATGGACAAGCCAGTGGTAGACCGCATTGAGAACATCCCGCCGGCGATTGCGGTGGAGCAGAAGAACAACATCCGCACCACCCGCTCCACGGTGGGCACGCTCACCGAGCTGAACGACTACCTCAAGGTGATCTATCCGCTGCTGGCCAAGGCCTATGACCCGGAGACGGGCGACGAGATCAAGCCGGACACCCCGGCCACCATCTGCGACTGGGCCTTTGACAAGCACGAGGGAGAGAACCTGCTGGTCACCTTCCCGATCCCGATTCCCTCCGGCTCCACCCAGGCCGAAGTCTGCGACTTCCTGCACCAGCAGGCCTACCTGCGCGTCTGGCTGAAGGGCGAGGTGATCCGTACCGATGAACCGGTGGACCCGGACAAGAAATGGCCTGCCGCGATGGCCAATGTCATCCAGGACCGCATCAAGATCAGCAAGGCGAACCGCCTCCGTCTGCACGAGGCGCTGGAGGCCTCGCTATCCTTTGGCAAGGGCCACACCACGCTCATCCCGACCCAGACCAACAAGCCGAAGGAATTCTTCAACGGCTGGTCGAACCCGAAGACTGGCTTCACCCTGCAGCCGCCTACTTCCTCCCTCTTTTCCTTCAATTCACCACTGGGCGCCTGCCCGACCTGCCGTGGCTTTGGCCGCGTGATTGGCATCGATCTGAAAAAGGCAGTCCAAGACCCTACGCTTTCAATCAAGGAAGGGGTGATCAAGCCCTTCGAGGGTGAGCGCGGCGCCGAGTGCAAGGCGGACCTGATCCGCTGCGCGCGGGACAAGGGCATCTCCGCCGTGACCCCATGGCATTCCCTGACCAAGGACGAGCAGCAGTGGATCCTGCGCGGTGAGAAGGGTGACCCTGACGATCTCTGGCGCAACGGCCAATGGTACGGCGTGAAAGGCTTCTTCGACTGGATGGAGACCAAGGCCTACAAGATGCACGTGCGCGTCTTCCTCTCCCGCTACCGCGCCTACACCGAGTGCTCCGCCTGTGAGGGCACCCGCCTGAAGCCCGAGGCACTCTGCTTCAAGATCGATGGCAAGACCCTGCCGGATCTCTGGCACATCCCGCTGGATGAGCTGCTGCCGTGGTTCCAGAAGATCGCCAAGCAATCGCTGGAGGATGCCGACAGCTCTAACATCGAACGTTCGAATTCCCTCAAGCACGCGCTCAGCGAAATCATTTCCCGTCTTTCCTACCTGAATCAGGTGGGCCTTTCCTACCTCACGCTCGACCGTCCTGCCCGCACCCTCTCCGGTGGCGAGATCGAGCGCGTGAACCTCACCACCTGTCTCGGTGCCGCGCTGACGAACACGCTCTTTGTATTAGACGAGCCTACCGTGGGTCTGCATGCCAGGGACATCCACCGCCTGATCGGAGTGATGCATTCCCTGCGCGACAAGGGCAATACCGTTGTGGTGGTGGAGCACGAGGAAGCCGTGATGCGCCATGCGGACAACCTGATCGACATCGGCCCGCAGGCTGGTGAACACGGTGGCCAGATCACCTACCACGGCCCGGTTCCGAAAAATCTCAGCGCCCTGAGCAAGAAGAACCAGGAGTCCCCGACTCTACCTTACCTGACTGGTGACAAGTCGGCCTCCCGCCCGCGCATCCAGAAGAAATCCCGCGCCAAGCAGAAGGTGCTCAGCATCAAGGGAGCGACCAAGCACAACATTGAGATGCTGGATGTGGACATCCCGCTGGGCAAGTTCGTCTGCCTGACCGGCGTTTCCGGCTCCGGCAAGTCAACGCTGGCGAATGAAGTGATCTACCTCAACCTGCTAGACCGCTTCCATCTACCAAATGATGAGGATGCCGCCTTTGTAAAATCCCTCAAAGGCTACGAGGAACTGGCAGGCGTGGAGCGTGTGGACCAATCCCCGCTTACCCGCACGCCGCGCTCCACCCCTGCCGTCTACGCAGGCGCCTTCGATGCCATCCGCGAGCTTTTCACCCGCACCCCAGAAGCCCAGGACCGCAAGCTGAAGCCTGGCTACTTCTCCTTCAACTCCGGCGAAGGCCGCTGCCAGCGCTGCATGGGCAATGGATTTGAGAAGGTGGAGATGCAGTTCCTTTCCGATCTCTTTATCACCTGTCCGGAGTGCCAGGGCGACCGCTACAATGCCACCGCACTGGAGATCACTTATGAGGGCAAGAGCATTGCCGATATCCTCAAGCTCACCATCACCGAGTCCATCGAGTTCTTCGCCCTATCAGCAGACGACGCCAAAAAGGAAATTTCCCTGAAGAACAAGATCGCCAACGCGCTCAGCCCGCTGGTCGATGTAGGCCTGGGCTACCTGCGCCTCGGCCAGCCGCTCAATACCCTCTCCGGCGGTGAGTCCCAGCGCCTCAAGCTCTGCCAGCTTCTCTCCAGCACCAGCTCTGGCGATGGTCGCGGCAAGCTGCTCATTCTCGACGAGCCGACGACCGGCCTGCACTTCACCGACATTGAAAAGCTGCTCGATGTCTTCCAGTCGCTCACCGAGCAGGGCCACAGTCTGTTAGTGATCGAGCACAATCTGGATGTCATCCGCTCCGCCGACCATTTGGTCGAGCTCGGCCCCGGCGCCGGCACGCACGGCGGTCAGTGCGTCTTCACCGGCTCACCGCAAGAGATTCTCAAGACCAAGACGGAAACCGCCAAGGCCCTTCACCTGGACACCGAGCCAGAAACAGCCGTGCTCAAGGCTGCGGAAGACGAAGCCCTCTACCTAGTCGGCGAAGCCGCTGGTTCCATCAGTAATCAGAAATCCGTAATCAGTAATTCGATCCACATCAGCGGAGCGCGTGAACATAACCTGAAGAACTTCGATCTCTCCATCCCGCGCGATGAACTGGTGGTCGTTACCGGTCTATCAGGTTCCGGCAAATCCACGCTCGCCTTCGACATCATCTTTGCCGAGGGGCAGCGCCGCTTCCTCGATTCCATGTCTCCCTACGCCCGTCAGTTCGCGGGGCAGATGGAAAAGCCGGACATCGACAAGATCGAGGGACTGCCCCCGACCGTGGCGATCGAGCAACGAGTCTCCCGTGGTGGCGGCAAGTCCACTGTGGGCACTGTGACGGAGATCTATCACTTCCTGCGCCTGCTCTACGCCAAGCTCGGCGTGCAGCATTGCCCCGAATCCGGCGAGCCGGTTGTCTCCCAGACTCAGGATGCCATCCTGCAACAACTGAAGAAGGCTTTCTCTAACAAGAAGAAAAAACAATACCTCGTATCCCCGCTAATCCGTGGCCGTAAGGGTTACCATACGGATGTCGCCGCCGCAGCGGGCCGCAAGGGAATCGAACTCCTGCTGGTAGATGGCAAGCTGGTGGAGACGGAGGCCTTCCAGCCTCTCGCCCGCTTCAAGGAGCACGACATCTTCGCCGTCATCACGGACAAGGCACCGGATGCCGAGCAGCTCTCCTGGGCACTCGCTATGGGCAAAGGCCAGTGCGCACTGGCCGAGGTGAAGGGCAAGAGCTTTGAGTTTCAGACCTACTCCACCGCCAGAGTGAGCCCCGTCACGGGGATTTCCTTCCCAGAGCTGGACCCGCACCACTTCTCCTTCAACTCCCCACGTGGCTGGTGCTCGGAATGCCGAGGCTACGGCGTGATCGCAGAGAGTGCTGGCAAGAAAAAGCGCAAGTCCCGCCGCAAGGCCAATGAGTTCAACTCAGAAGCCGAGGCCGAGATCGCCGAAGAGCTGAAGCATTTCTCTGATGACGAGGACACCGTCCGCGTGACCTGCCCGAGCTGTCAGGGCGACCGCATCCAGCGCAATGCGCGCTTCGTGCTGATCCGCGACCACAACATCGCCCACATTACCGACATGTCCGTCACTGCCGCGGCTGACATGTTAGAAACCTGGAGCTTCGAGGGCAGGGACAAGATCATTGCCCGTGACATCCTGCCGGAGATCACCCAGCGCCTGCGCTTCCTGGAGAAGGTGGGTCTCAACTACCTTTCCCTCAACCGCTCCGCAGACACGCTCTCCGGCGGCGAGTCCCAGCGCATCCGTCTGGCCGCCCAGCTAGGCTCTAACCTGACTGGCGTACTCTACGTGCTGGACGAGCCGACCATCGGCCTGCATCCGCGTGACAACGTCCAGCTGCTGCAGACTCTAGAAGCCCTGCGTACGCGGGGGAACTCGCTCATCGTGGTCGAGCACGACGAGGAAACCATGCGCCGCGCCACCCAGCTGATCGACCTCGGCCCCGGAGCTGGGATTCGCGGCGGTGAAGTGATGTATGCTGGCGATCCGAAACCACTCTTCAGCAAACGCCCGACCAAGGCCGCCAAGAACTCCAGCACCGGCCATGCACTGGCCAATCCGCTGCAGCACCCGATCCACGGCGGGCGCCGCAAGATCCCCGCACTCAAGTCGAAGGACGAATGGCTGCTGCTACAGGGCTGCTGCTACAATAACCTCAAGGACATTGACGTGCGCATCCCGCTGGGTCGCCTCACGGTGATTTCCGGGGTATCCGGCTGCGGTAAGTCCTCGCTGATGCGCGGCACCATCCCGGCTGCCTACGAAGCCGGCCAGAAGAAGCGCGGCAAGAAGAAGGACACCGATCACCTTTTCAAATCCGCCACGAACTTCGACCAGCTCAAGTACTGCTACGAGGTGGACCAGACCCCGATCGGCAAGACCTCGCGTTCCTGCCCGGCCACCTACGTCAAGGTGCTGGACGAGATCCGCAAGCTCTACGCCCAGCTGCCGGAGTCCCGCATGCGCGGCTACACCGCCTCCCGTTTCTCCTTCAACAATGCCGAAGGCCAGTGCCCCGAGTGCAAGGGCAATGGACGCATCAAGCTGGAAATGGACTTCCTGCCCACCACCTGGGTGCCCTGCCACACCTGCCACGAGAAGCGCTACAACCCGGCTACGCTGGAGGTCTTCTACAACGGCAAGAACATCGGCGATGTACTGGACATGAATATCAACGATGCCGCTGAGTTCTTCTCCGCCCACACTAAGCTACATCGCACCCTTTCCCTGCTAGACCAGACCGGACTCGGCTACCTGAAGCTCGGCCAGGCCTCCCCCACCCTCTCTGGTGGCGAAGCGCAGCGCCTCAAGCTGGTGGCCGAACTCACCCGTGGCCGCGCCAGCGTCCGCAAGATGGGACCGACTAACAAGAACCTCTACTTGATCGAGGAACCCACCATCGGTCTGCACCAGGAAGACGTGAGAAAACTCATCGAGGTGCTGCACCGCCTCGTGGATGAGGGCCACACGGTCATCGTGATCGAGCATCACACCGCCATCATGGCCGAGGCCGATTACCTCATCGACATGGGCCCCGAAGCCGGCGACCAAGGCGGCACCATCGTCGCCCAAGGCCCGCCGGAAAAAGTCGCCAAAGCGAAGAACTCACGTACGGCTCCGTTTATTCAGGAGGAGCTGGGGTAATTCTCCCCTAGTCATAGTGAAAGCGGCATTGCATGATGATGAGCATGCCGTCTTCCGCTTTGTAGACCAGGCGGTGCTCCTGGGTGATCCGGCGCGACCACCAGCCACGCAGGTTACTCTTCAAGGGTTCTGGCTTACCGATACCTTCAAAGGGGTGGCGCATCGCGTCTTTGATGAGCTCGTTCACGCGCTTAAGCGTTTTTTTGTCCTGGGTCTGCCAGTAGAGGTAATCCTCCCAGCCTCCCTCAAGCCACATTAGTCGCATAGCTCGTGCTCTTGGATTTTAGACTCTTCGTAATCCGCGAGACCTTGCTGAATGCGCTTCGCATTGGCAGGAGTCGAGAGCAGGTGAAGTGTCTCCATCATGCTATCGTATTCTTCCTGCAGCATCACCACCACTGAGGCGTGACCATTGCGGGTGATGGCAATTACATCGCGATCCTGCTCGGCGTCCTTCATCAGACGCGCAAGACCATTTCTCGCTTCGGTGTAATTGACTGTTTTCATAGGACTAATCTACGTAGTGCCAGAATTCTGTCAATTTGTAATTCCATCAACTCAGAGAGCCAGCTTTCTGAGCATCCAACGATTTTTACGCATCACCAATCTAGCCAATGCTAGCTGACGCCTCATCCGTTCTTCCTTAGTCATTGCAGAATCATAATCGGCTATTCGACAAGTGGCCAAGAGTATTTCCCCGTTAACGCTTTTACGTGCCCAGTCATACTATGGTAAGAATCCTCATTCACTACCGTATTCTAAACACATCGTTTTATGAAATTTAGTAAATTGCTCAGACTCTCCGCGCTCTTGCTGGTCCCCATCGTTGCCAAGGCGGCGGACAAGCCGAACATCCTGCTTATCTATGCCGACGACCATGGCTACACAGATATCGCGAGCATGGGCTCAGACTTTTACGAGACGCCAAACCTCGACAAGCTGAAGTCCCAGAGCCTGAGCTTTACCAATGGCTATGCCAGCTGTGCGAACTGCGCGCCTTCCCGTGCTTCCCTGATGTCCGGCGTCTACAGCGCCCGCCACAAGGTCTACACCGTAGGCAGCTCAGCCCGCGGCAAGTCCTCCAAGCGCAAGCTGATCCCGATCAAGAACGTCGAAACGCTGGATCCCAAGTTCACCACCCTACCGGAAGCGCTGAAGGCTGCAGGCTACGCGACCTGCCATGCGGGCAAGTGGCACGTCTCCGGGGACCCCACCAAGTACGGCTTTGATAAAAACATCGGCGGCAACCACAGCGGCGGCCCACGTGGCGGATACTTCTCCCCCTACAACAACCCGCAACTGCCAGACGGCCCGAAGGGCGAGCACCTGCCTGATCGCCTCACCCGCGACCTGAACGGCTGGATCAACGAGCAGCACAAGGCGGACAAGCCATTCTTCGCTTACATGGCCTTCTACTCCGTCCATACCCCGATCCAGGCACGCGAGGATCTCACCGAGAAGTACCAGGCCAAGGAAAAAGGCAAGTACCACAATCATCCGAAGTACGCCGCCATGGTGGAAGCCATGGATCTGGCGATCGGCAACCTGCTCAACAACCTCGAGGAGCAAGGTCTAGCGGACAATACCATCGTGGTCTTCACCACGGACAACGGCCCTTACGGCCCGGTCTCCAACGCCAAGCCACTGCGCGGCAACAAGGGCATGTTCTACGAGGGCGGCATCCGCGTGCCCTACTTCATCAAGTGGCCCGGCAAGTCCAAGGCTGGCAGCAGCTCAGATACCCCGGTACACCAGACAGACCTGTTCCCGACACTGGCCACGGCTGGCGGCGCCGAGCTTCCGGAAACGCTGGACGGCGTAAACCTCAGTGGCCTGGTCCAGGGAGAGGAGCTGCCTGCACGCGCGCTCTTCTGGCACTTCCCCTGCTACCTCCAGTCCTACGGCAGCGATGCCATGAAGGATGCCCACACCGAGGGCTGGCGCGCCACCCCGTGCAGCGTGATCCGTGAGGGAGACTGGAAGCTGGTACAGTATTTCGAGGACAACTCCGTGGAGCTCTTCAACCTGAAGGAGGATGCTACCGAGTCCAAGGACCTCTCCAAGACCAACCCGCGCAAGGTCACCGAGCTGCTCGCCAAGCTGAAAGCCTGGCAGGAGGCATCCGGCGCAGACATTCCTACCGAAAAGAATCCTGAGTACGGCAAGCCAGAGGCCAAAAAGGAAAAGAGGAAGAACAAGGCATAGATCGTAAAGAGTTTGCCCTAGGCGAAATCCATAGTATGCCTAGGGCATGCCTTACCGCATCTGCAAAATGATCGAGGTGGAAAACGGCCACCTCCTCTCCAAGCACCCGGACAAGTGCCGCTTCCCGCACGGCCACACCCGCAAGGTGGAGCTCATCTTTGAAGCCGACTCACTCGACGACCGCGAGATGGTTTTCGACTTCAAGCTGGTGAAGCGCATGGTGGATGACTTCCTGGAGACCTACGATCACGCCCTTTGCATGAACACCTCGGACCCGAAGTTCGAGTTCTTCAAGGAAGCCTACGGCGACCGCATCATCGGCTTTGAAAACCTGGACCCCACCACCGAGGTGATGGCCAAAACGATTTTCGACCACACCAGCGGCCAGCTCCAGCACCACGTGGACAACCCGGATCCCGAGTACCCGGTCCGCGCCGAAGTGAAGCTCAAGACCGTCCGCGTCTGGGAGACTACTTCCTCCTGGGCGGAATACGGGCTCTAGTCCCCATTTCCCCTTGGAATAAACTTCTGACTTTTCAAGTGCGCCTCAGCCTTCCAGCTTAGGCGCATGTTTTTTCGTCGTTTCAGTCACCTGGCCCTGAGCTGCCTGGTTCTTGCAGGAGCCGCCCAGGCGAAGACCAGCTTCGAAGTCAGCTACGCGCTGCCTGAGAAGAAACCCAGCGAGACCCCGATCGTCTACATCGCACTGCGTGCAGATTCCAAGGAGCCCGTGAAGACCCTGTCCTCCTGGTACAGTCCTCCCTATCTGCTCTCTGCGGAAGATACAGACCGCGATGGCAAAGTCACCCTCACGCTGGATGAGAACAGCTACCTGGGGCTCGATGGCAAGCTCCCGAACAAGCCACTGAAGGCGCAGGCCATCGTCCGGCTGACTGAGAACTGGCCCGTACCCGGCGTAGGCTTTGACGATCTCCACAGTGCGACCATCGATGTGCGCTTCAGCGAGGAGGAAGACCACCACTACGAGCTGACTGCCAGCCGCAAGGCCAAGCCATTCAAGCCCGTCAATAAAGGCAGGCTACGCATCGCCTCCTTCCGCAGTGAGAAGCTCAGCCAGTTCCACGAGCGCCCTACGGACATGCTCTACACCCTGCTGCTGCCTGAAAACTGGGATCCGGAGAAACGCTATCCCGTGCTGGTCTACGTGCACGGCTATACCGGCACCTACCTGAACTACTGGGGCATTTTCTCCGACCTGGGGACTGAAAATCTCAAGGATGTGATCACCATCATCCCGGACCCGAACTGCCGCTGGGGTCATCATGTCTTTGCGGATTCCGAGGTCAACGGGCCTTGGGGCACAGCGCTTACGGAAGAGCTGATGCCCCACATCGACAAGACCTACGGCGGCGCTGGTCCAGAACACCGCTACGTCACAGGCGTCTCCTCCGGTGGCTGGTCCTCCATCTGGCTGCAGGTGAAGTACCCGGAGCACTTCGCTGGCTGCTGGGGCTTTGGCCCGGACCCGCTGGACTTCGCCCACTTCCAGGACAGTAATTTCTATGAAATCAAATCCTTCTACTACCAGGAGGATGGTAAGCCACGCCCACTCTCGCTGCCGATCATGAGAGGGAAAAGCCTCTACTACAAAGACATGGCCGCCTATGAGCGGGCCATTGGCCCGGGTGGCCAGCTGAAGTCCTTTGCGGCGGTCTTCTCCGAGCGCCTGGATGACGGCAGCCCGCGGCTCTTCTATGATGAGGAGACCGGAGAGATGGATCACGAAGCTCTCAAGCACTGGAAGCCCTACGAAATCTCCAGCCTGATCAAAACCCAATGGAAGAACAACAAGGAGCAGCTCAGCGGCAAGATCAACGTCCTCGTTCATGAACAAGACCTCTTCTTCCTCGATCATTCCGTGCGTGCCTTTGAGAAAACCTGCCAGCAGATCGGCTGCGATGCCAAGTTCACCTACATGGAAGGACAGGGCCACCACATCCCGGAAGGCCAGCTCGACCCGATGTTCAAGCTCATGAAAAAGCGGATCCAAGAAAGCCCGGCACTCGACCGGGCTGAGTAAGGGATTTGCTGAAGCTATAAAAAAGAATCCCGGCCAGCGTGCCGATAAAAGCACACTGACCGGGAACACCTCCAACAAAAATTGGAACGCTTTGAATCGCTTACTTACGGGTAAGCCAGATCTCTACGCGGCGGTTCTGCGCGCGGCCGCTTTCGCTGCCGTTGTCCGCTACAGGCATGGCTTCACCGAAGCCTTCTGCAGTGATGTTACGCACGCCTTTGGCTTCCAGTAGTGCCTTGACCTCTTCGGCTCTCTTTCTGGAGAGTCTGAGGTTGCTGGACTGGTTACCCACGCTGTCTGCGAAACCTACGAGCACGACACCAAACTTCTCGTGACCAGGGTTCGCCAGGTAGCTGGCAAGACGGTCGAGGTTGTTCAGGGAGTTGATGTCAGGCTCGTTGGAACCCTGCACGAAACGGATGTTCGCCTGGGTGTCTGAGCGGTCGGAATTAGCGATCAGCATCTTGTAGGCTTGAGGCACAGAGGCATCTGAGAGAAGTTGCTTCTTCAGCTGGTCCGCGTTGTTGCGGTCCACCTGGCTGGAAAGACCCTGGCCGACGAGACCAGACTTATCCACTACTTCCTGGCCATCGTTAGACATGGTGAACTTGACGAAGTCTCTGGAGAGGCTGCTCGCATTCACCGGAAGGTAGAAATAAAGCAGGCGCGCCAGCGGGTAGTCCTGAGTCTTTACGGTAAGGCGGGTCGGCTGGAACGGGCGGGCTTCCTTACCTGCCTGTACGGCGAGACCTTTGACTGTGGAGTCCACATAGGCTAGGCCAGTGAAACCGATGCCACCCTTGGTGGCGGCTACGTTGCGCACCAGCAAGGCGGAGTCCTCGAAGCGCTTCACGTTGTTCTCGCTCAGTTTGAATTTGAACGGCTTAAGCACGCGGGACTTAAAGGTATCCCAGGTACCGGACTGCTCGTCACGGGCGAAGATCTGGATGGGCAGGTCCTCACCGCCGAGCTGCTTCCAGTTAGAAATTTTACCGGAGAAAATCTCAGCGATCTGCTCTACAGTAAGAGCCTGGATCGGGTTACTGCGGTTCAGCACGACTGCCACCCCGTCAAGGGCGATCGGGAACTCGCTGGCCGCGGTGCGCATGTCACCCATGCCGGCATCCATCAGAGCCTTTTGCTCTTTGTCCTTCATCGGACGGGAAGCCATGCCAATATCACAGAATTTTCCGAGCAAGCCGACTCCCTTGTTAGAATCCGTCTCACCGAAAGCAGTGCTGGATCCGTGAGCCTTGATCTCCACCTGATAGATGGTGTTGTCACCTGGCTTGGAATAAGAAATCATCGCTTCCACACCATCGCGGTCTGTTGTGATGCCAGTGAAGCCTTTATCCTTGAGGAAGGCGCGCACCAAAGCTGGGGCCAGGCTGGCACCCACGGTATTGGAACCATGGACACGCAGGGTGGTCACCATCTTCTTGGCATTCACATCCACGCCCATACGCTGGGCGAACTCCTTGGCCACTTTGGCCACGGTGGATCCCTGGATGCTCGCAATAATCACAAACATGCGCTGGCGGTCCTTGTTCTCGGACTCAACGGCTTGTTTGGCGGCGGCCGGGGCATTGTCTGCAAGGCTCAGAGTGCCTGCTGCGGTTTCACTTACCTGCTTGGTATTCTTGAGGTAGTCGATCAGGGAGGTACGCTGTTCGCGCTGCTCCTGGAGTTTGGCGAACTCTTCTTTCATGCCAGTATCCTGGGCAAAGGCGCCGCAGATAC